>CANAJP010000020.1 GCA_947361615.1 uncultured Candidatus Melainabacteria bacterium
GTTTAGAATTTTGGTAGACCATATATTGTAAGTCAGGATAATACTATTGTAGCCCCAAAATTTGTAGATAAACCTGTTTTATTCGCGGGGGAGGGGGGGGCCTCTTTGAAAGGTGCAACTAATGATGTTGAGTTTGAAAATATGTGTCAAATAGTTGAAAAAGAAATGAAAAATACCGGAAAATCTTATACAAAGGAAGATGTTGAATATTGGAGTAAAATTATCGGAGAAAATTCGAAAATTTCAAATATTCCACCGGAAGTGCTTTCTGCAATTATTGGGCATGAAACTAAGTTTACTAAACATGTCAATTCAGCTACCGGAGCAGGGCCGATGCAAATCGTAGGGACTAGTGTTATTGACATGTTTTCAAATAGTGACGGCGGCAGATTATATGTATATAATAAGATTGATGATGATATGATGAATCAAATTCTCTATAAATGCGATGATAATGGCGTTCCGATAATAGATAATAAAGGTAATCCTATTCGAAAATATAAAACTGCAGAAGAACTTAGAAACGCGTGCACAAAAGATGATGATCTGGCAGTCAAAGTCGGCATAATGTGTTTGAAGATGCACTATGTAAATGCTGCAAAGAAATATACTAATGCCTCACTAATTTCGACTATTGATCAACTAAAAAGTAAATCATTTGAACTTACTTCCTCTCAACAGAAAGAAGTGTTAACTAAAACTTTAAAAACATATAATAGTGTTTTTCAAACATACGCGCCAGAGGTCGTGGACTCTATTCAAAATTTGAATGCTGCAGCTGTAGAAGATTTTACTTTATGTTTGCAGGATAAGCAAAAGAGTTTTTCTGCAAACAGCTAAAAATCTCTAATTGTATTCCCGATATGTTTGTACTATAATTCCTCTATAGTATGGAATGTTGTGAAGGGAGTATAATATTATGGAAAATTTATTGTCAGATAGAATAAAAGCTACGCCGCCGTCTTTTATCAGAAGTATTTTAAAAACAGCGGTTAATCCGGATATTATATCTTTCGCTGGCGGGCTGCCTAATCCAATTTCTTTTCCACAGGAAGAACTTCTTGAATCAATGGAGCGTATTGTAAAATGTTTTGGCAGCAAATGTTTTCAGTATTCGCTTACAGCTGGACTTCCTGAATTAAGACAGTATGTTGCTGATCGATACAATAAAAAATTTGCTCTAAATCTGACAATTGATAATATTTTGATTACAACAGGTTCCCAGCAAGCTCTTGACCTTATTTCAAAAGTGCTTTTGAATAAGGGTGATGGCGTTGTTGTCGAAAAACCAAGTTATCTTGGCGCAATACAGGCGTTTTCACAATATCAGCCGGAGTTTCACCCTGTTGAATTGACTGAAAACGGGTTGAATCTTAAACAACTCGAAGAAACCTTAAAATGTAAAAATCTTAAATTTATGTACGCAATTCCAGATTTCCAAAACCCTACAGGCCTTTCTTATTCTGCCGAAAACAGAGAGTGTGTCTATGAACTTCTGAAAGACCGCGGTATTGTATTAATCGAGGATGATCCATATGGAGATTTACGTTTTGAGGGCGAACGCCTGCCATATATAGGTGCCGGTAGACTACATAACAGTATTGTCCTTGGAACTTTCTCTAAAACAGTTACTCCTGGTATGCGTACCGGATTTATAATTTGTCAAAATACGGAACTTTTAAGAAATATTTCGATTGCTAAAGAGGCAAGTGATTTGCACTCAAATATTTTTTCTCAATATCTAATCTGGGATTATCTTACTCATAATGATTATGAAACTCACGTTGCTAAAATTACATCGCTTTATAAGAAACAAGCGCAAGCGATGATGGATGCAATGGACAAGTATTTCCCGCCAACTGTGAAATATACTGTTCCTAAAGGTGGCATGTTCCTTTGGGTAACTTTACCGGATGGCGTTAGCGCTCTTGATTTGTTTCCTAAAGCAAAAGAGAAAAAAGTTGTATTTGTGCCGGGTGATCCTTTTTATATCGGAACGAAAAATGTTAACGCGATGCGTCTTAACTACACAAATGCAGACTGTGAAACTATTGAAGAGGGGATTCGCCGTCTTGGAGAATTGTTTAAAGATTTATAAATTATCGTAAAAGTTTGCGCAAAATTTATTTTTTAGGGGTTTTCATAAGATATGAAAGTTACCCCAAATAATAGTACAAATTTTCGAGGAATACATATCGCAAACGCTGTTGCTCGTGTGAATAACGCCGGTAATAGCTTTAAGCTGTATAAACTAACGAATAGAGATGCAGATTATTTAGATTATTTGCGTAAAAGAACAAATCTTGCTGAATTGATGCCTAATTTGAGTGAGATGGAAACAGATATTTGGCAATCAGTGTTTTCAAACGCTGTCAATACCGCTTTAGTACCTAACCGTAACACTTTTTTGATCGCTTCTGATAATAAACCTTGCGGACTGGCTGTTTCTTCTAAAGGATATTATAATAGATATAAACTTAACCAGATTTGTACATTCCCTGTCGAATGTGGCAAACGTATTGCTCTTGCTGGGAAAACATTGTTCCGTCCTGTATTTGACGAGTTTTTAAATAGCAAATGTAAGGGAATGGAATTAGAAGCTCTAAAATTCGGGCCATTTGGCGCCATATCGAAGTATAAAGAGCTTGGTTTTGGTATGTGCGGCGGTAGCAACTATGCTGAATTAATGCGTATAAGCCCGCAAAGAGTTCAACAAACCTTAAAATATCTCGATGGTTTAATCTCATATACCCCTATGCGGGGGGGGGGGGGAGCTTCTCAACCGTTAAAAGATGTGGATTTATTTACCGAATTAAGGTAGTTAGTTATTAATCGTACAACACAATATACATTGTGTTGTACAAATCGGCAAAACCCTTGAAAAACTTTAATTCCTGACGCTGTTTGTTCGTTACAATTTGTAATATTTAGCTCCAAAATCTACTCGTGAGTCAGTCATAACGCCCGTACAACACAATGTATATTGAGTTACGCAACACAATGTATATTATGTGGCGCAAAGGGGCAAATTATGACAGATTCAATTTCATTTGGTAAGAACGGAAAATCAGGGAAAATTGATTTTAACAGAGTTAAAGACGGGCTTAAAAAGGAAGAAATAGCAGGCAAGGACAAAAAACTTGGTTCGATTTTTGACAAAGTTGATAAAGATGGTAATAGTGTTCTTGATAAGACTGAGTTGCAACAGTTTTACGAAGAGCTTAGCGAACTTGCCGGTGATGACAACAATTTAGACAAGAAAGAGGCTAAGGGCTTTAAAAAAGCTAATGGTAAAAAAGCTGGCCATAAAGCTCTGTATAAATTTCTTAATAAACTTGCTGAAAATCAGCAAGACCCTGCTGCTGTTCAAGAACAACCAGCCCAACAAGTTCAAGAACAACAAACTCCTGTCGTAAATAATGAAATTCCTGAACAAGCAGAAAATGTTGTAGTTGCTCAAGCTGCTGAAGAAATAGTTTCAGATGAAAACGTAGATGATGATACAGAAGGCGTCGATAATCAAGCGGTTTCAGTCGAAGAAGAACAGGAGTCAGAACCTGAGTTGACCCATGGAATTATTGTCCAAAATGGTGAAAGTCCTGCCGTAATTGCAAAAAAATTCGGCGTGCCCCTTCAAGATTTACTAGACGCTAACGAAGGTGCATTAAAAGGCAAAGGTAAAAATAAATACTTCCTTGTTGGTCAAGAAATTGTTATTCCGCGTAAAATTGAAGACGAGGAACTTGCAGAATTAACTAAAAACAGAAAATCTGCAGCCGAAACAACCGGCGATTATGCGCATGCGATGGAAGTTAAAGCTCAACGAAGAGCGCAAATTCAGGCCGAAAATGATGCTCTTGGTATTCAGAACCGTAATGGTGCAGGTACGAAAATTACCGGAAAATATAAAGGCGGTAAAACAGAAGAGTTTACAGTAATCGGAGAGGCAGGTCGTGGTAGAAAAGTCGCAAGAACTAAGGATGGAAAAGTTGTTACTATCGCTCACGATGGTACTATCTTGAAAGATAGCTATGTCCAGAACACAAATTTCTATGATCGTAAAGATACTAAAAAAGTAAATATTGGTGGTAAAAACTATGCTGTTGCCGGTTCACGCGGAGACAAGCACGGAAGACTTATCGGCGTTGACGAAAAAGGTAATCAAGTAGTAATTTCAGGCGGTGAAAAGCCTGATATGAGCGACAGAAAAGTTTTGAGAAACGATTATGTTTCTGCGTCAGATGCTAGAGATGCTGGCGCTTCAAGAGCAACTCTTACAGGTGGTAAAAATGTGACTTATGTCAGAGATGCTAATGGAAAAGTTTGGTATTTTGACGAAAAAACAGGCAAAGCTCTTGTTAAATCTCAGCACGCTGCTATGGTTCAAAAAGAAGCAGACCAGATTTCACAAGACTTGCTAGATGGTGCTAACTATACCTGGGGGACTGATGAAGAAAAAATCGCAAAAGGTATTGGAAATATTTATTCTCCAGAGATTATGGGACGCGTAAACAAAAAACTTTCTGACAGTGACAATGCTTACAAAGGCGATGCAATGACAACTCCTGTAGAAGCTTTACTCATTGATGAATTGTCGCGTTCAGAAGTTAGAGAACATGTAAATACGCTTGCAGCCAATGGTGCTTATGGTGTAGGAGCTGCAAAAGACGCTGCACTCGGACGAAACGCTGCCAGAGAAATTAAATATGAACTTCACGGGGGGACAGGTTTTACTACAACCAAAGATTTAAAGGACGCTATGAATTTGGCTTTAACTCGCGGGGCACGTATTCATTCAGAAGCGTTTATTAAAAAGGAAGTAAAGGGTTCTGCGAATGAGGGTTCATTTGTCCGTGCATATATTGCCGAAGATGGTTGGAATGCGCAAGAAGTTGACCAATTTGACGCAACATGGATTAAAAACGGTGCTTATGACCACGAACACGATCAAGAACATAGAAATAACGTTACGGGCCGTTTAGTTTTCCAATATGACAACGATGATGCTTTACAAGCTGGCTTAGAAGCAATTGACCCTGACAGTGCTGATTACGAATATGTTTCTACAAGAGCTGCAGAAGAAAACAATGCAAAAGGCTATAAAGCTCATTTTAACAATCAAGAAGCATTGCAAACATACATTGCTGGCAGAACCGCAAATGATGACGGAGCTGTTAATGCAAATCAGGTTTCTGCAAAAAATACTCTTCTTTATAAAGGCGAAAAACCTGTAAGAATTTTAGCTGAAGAAGCGTTATATAATGCTAAACAGAACGATTTTTCTACAATGTTCGACAGCATGGAACCTGCAGTTTATTCTGAAATGGCTTCAATGCTTGCTGATGGTGAAGTAAAAGGCTGCAAAGATATCAAAGAAGCTTATGATAAAGCTTTAAATAGTACTACAGATATTAATGACAAAACAAAAATTAAGGCAAACGCTATAGTTTCCGGCCAAATTGATTTCAGCGATAAAGAGGTTGAAGATTTCTGTGTAGAATTGATGCATAGAATCGATTCTAACCGTGGCGCTGGTTCTTCTACAGGCATCAGTGCAGAACATACCAATATTGCAGACTATGAAACCGCTCAATTAAAAGCAATTCTTCAAGCCAGACCTGAGGTTATTGCAAACGTTAAAGAAAGAGTTCAAAACGGTAAATTTTCTTATACAACAACGGTTTCAACTTCAGACGGTCAAGGCCCTACAATAATTACTCAAATTCCGCACGATACAAAAGCTGATTACATGGCAATTTTGAACGATTCTAAACATGTGGCCGATGAAGCGGTCTTTTTAGATAAAGATGGCAATAAAATTACCGACCCTCAACAAATTGAAGCAATTACTCAACAAAATATGCAATCTCTTCAAGGAATGAGAGAATATGTTGCTCAGTTGGAACGAGATTTCAAAAAAGGCGTAGACGCTGAGGGCGGACTTTCTAGCATGGCCAATGGATTATTAACTTACTCTGGTGTTGGTACAGATAGAGATGACGTTGCGACCCAATACAGAGAAGCTAAATTAATGCTCCAACAACTTGAAGCCGCTGCACAAGGTAAGTTACGTGATAGCGAAGGCAATGTGATTTCAGCTCAAGATTTGGCACAAAAAATAGTTGACACTCAAGATGGTTTGGCACAAGCTAACGGAGATTACGAATCTTCAATGCAAATGACCAAAATGGGTATAGTTCTTGCTCCTGTGATTGTTGCATCTGTGGTAGCGGCACCATTAGCAGTCGCTGGAGCTGGAGCACTAGGCGTGGCTACTACAACTGCTGCAGGAACATTGACAGCTGCAGGAACAGTAGTTAGTGCGCTAGGTGCCGGTACTGCCGCAGGTTTAACGACATACGGTATCAATGCTTATGAATACAATACATCTCTAACAGGAAATACAGCGGAAGCTAGAGAACAAAACGCAATTGATTCAACCGTCGCAGGTGTTTCAACATTTATCGGCGCAGCTCAGATGAAACCTATTATGGGCTTGGCTAACGGGCTTAATACTACTGCAAGAACCTCAGTTCGTCTTGCAACCACCATTGGAAGCGACGTAACAGTAGGCGCTGCGGGTGAATATGCTTCAACAGGAAATGTATCTCTTCAAGGTACATTAATGAACGCCGGCTTCTCATTAGGTGGTAATATTGCCGGTATTCGTTCACTGGGAAGTAAAACTGATGTACCTGTTTCAGCGCCTAAAGTGAAAAATGGCGGCAGAGAGGTTGTCAAAGGCGAAGTTAACAACTATAGAGATGCAATCGCAGACGGTGAAATTGCAAGAAATATCGACCAACAACACCTTAACGTTAACCAACGACGTATGGTAGAAGATGGGCTTGCCAATGTTCCAACTCCGGAAGAACTTGCTGCATATCAAAAGGAAATTGCCTACCAACCAGTTCCAGAGGCTGATAGACCTGCATTTGAAGCTCACCAACAACAAGTTGCGGCAGATTACTCAGAAGCTCATAGACTGGAAAATAACGCCAAAATTACCGAGTCAAAACCAACCGGTAACACACCAAAAGCCGCAGATCCAACAGAAGTCGAAACTCTTACACAAAGTATTGCAGATATAGACAAGCAAATTGCAAGAGCAGAAAGCAATTTAGCCTCAAAAGCAAGACGCGGTAAACAACCTACATTACAGGAAAAACAACAGCTTGAAAGAATGCAAGCAAACCGCGCAGCAAAACAAGCGGAATTAGATGCGCTTCAAAAACCGGCAACGGAACCGGAAGTAGTGGTAACTCCTGATGAAGTTGTCGAACCTGTAGTAAAACCTGACGAAACGCCGGCAGCAGAACATGTTGCTAGTGCAGCAGAAGAACCGGTTTTTATTCCTGAAGAAGTTGTTCCAACCCCTGAAAACATTGTTCACGACGCTCAGGCTATTCCTGAAGCTTCAATTCCAGCAGAACATAGAAGCCTCTGGAAAAGTTGCCAAGAAAAAATCGGAAAAATATTCTCCACTGGCAAAGCATTAGCCAAGGGAGAAGTGAAAACCGTCCTTGCAGACCTTAAAACCCTTTACAACGCTGTGAAAAATGTTCAAGTGAGAGCAAGGATGAAAAATTTATACAACAAATTAGTAACCCTTGCAAAATCAGAATCAAAGCCAAGCGCAACAAAAGAATATAAATTATCCACAACACAAAGAGAAAAAATGATGGATAAATTTGAAGCTTATCATGGAGAATTTTTAGATATTAATTCTCTTCGCAATGAGTACCCTCAATACAATAGTTTAAGTGATACAGAATTGCTCAATAAATTTGCGCTAAATGAAAATCATGCGGCATTTGTTATGAATAGAAAGGATTTGTTTGGCAACGGTAAATATATTGAACGTGAATATTGGAACGATTCACCATTTGAATTAAGAAATAATCATAGTGCTTGGAAAATGCACCTGTTCTCAGTAGATACCAATGACTACCAACAAATGGCAGAAGTTATTCTTCCATACCTTAATAAACATAAAATTGCCCACAAAACTTTAAGTTCTACAATGTCCCCAGAACTATTAGCAACTTCTGCACCCGAACAAACAGGTAAAGCATTTACCATTTATCCTCAATCACAAGAAGAAATGGAAATGATTGCTAAAGATTTGGACAGATTAATCAGACAAAACAATCTTACAACCGGTAACTCTCATATTACCGGTGATAACCAACTAGGAGATTCTGGCAGATTATTCTATCGTTATGAATTTCCAACGGGTGACTTAAAAGATAAAATTTACAAACCTGGAGAATACGCTCCTTATGATAGTAACCGTGGCGAAGGAAACTATCTTGCAAATGATATGACTCCGGCAGACGATCCATGGTTGAACTTTGACCCTTCAAATCCTAACAGTAAGCCCGGCCAAACCGCATCTGCGCAGCCTGAAGCTCCAGTGGTTCACATTGGAGTAACCCCTCAAGAAATAGGCGAAATCGGGGACGCAATCAACCGTGCGAAAAACCAACGTTCATTAGACCAAGCACAGGCAAGAATTGACCGTTTGCCGGATGATTCCCCACAAAAAGCTGCACTCCAAAGACAAGCAAACGCTAAGTCTAGAGAATTACGTTTAGCTGACGAACCGATTGAAGGACGACGTCCAATATCTGAAGAGCCATACAGAGTTGATGTTTCAGAGCAGGCGGATATCCCAGAAGCTATTGTCGAACCTGAACCGTACATCATTGATGTTTCTGAACAAGCTGATAACGTAATAATGATCGATGTCGACGTAGTAGTTACTAGAGCTCCAAGAGAAATTAGTTCTGATATAGATATGGCTACTACAGATTTTGAATTTGATGCGCTGCAAAAAGAAATCGATTCAATAACCAATGTTTCTGAAAAACGTGCTCTACAAGCCAAATTAGACAAAAAACGCCAAGAAGCCAATAATTATCCTGCCTTAGCAGAATATAACCAAACTAATGCCCAGGAAGCTCAAGGTTATGATCCTGCAAATGATCCGGCTTTATGGATGTTTGATGATGGATTTAATAGCTTTTCAGACGATATCGGAGGTGTCGACGTAAATTTTTAGATACATTCCAGAAATTGAAACCTTAACGTTACCTATACTCAACAATACTAACTGGTTTAGAAAAGCCTCAAGCAAAAACTAAAATGATAAACCAATGTTTTAGCGAAACCAATGGCATTTTAACTGTCAATATGCCAAATTCAAAAGTTTCAATCGACGTTGATTTGAATAACTTTTCCACTTGATAATACTATAATTTTGTTCTAAAATTGATTGCACAAGAGAGAATCAGCATGAAATTAGATATAGATTTAGGGAAAAAGCTTACACATGCAAATGCGAATATTCAATTGATAATTCTTAAAATATCACTACGTTTTCTGCTCGTTTCAATAATAATTATCGCAGGACTAAGAAGTAACCCGCCGGCAACCATTACACCAAATGGCGCTATATTTGGTATATTGATAATTTTATCAGTAATTCTATGGATATTTTTTCCACTTTTTCACCTAAATGACTATATTATATTCTATGAGAACGGAATTGAATTTAATAAACAAAAATGGTCTTTCGATGAATTAGGTGAAATTAATTTTCTAAATGTAAAAACTAATACCTCGTTTTTTACCCGTAAATATTTGGAAACAGATGTTAAAAATTTTAACATAACTTATTTAAAAGATACGAAAAAATATTTTAACAAAGCATATCTAAAAACAAATTAAGGGAGGAAATAACTATGACAAATATTATAATCGGAATAGCTGTCTTGGCAGTACTATTCGTTATTATGTATATCAAAATTACAATTGATGAGAGAAAAGGTATCAATAGCCCTGAAAAACAAAGAATCTACGCAATTGCACAAGAAGTTATTCCTGATATTGAAAACTATTGTGTTGTCTATGCGACAAGAGAAGATTTTTCACTTTCAGGTAGTGGAGGTGCAATTACAACAACCACTAAATACTGGTATTACGCTGCTGCAATAACTTGTGAGGAATTGTTTCTTATTCCATTGTCTTTTGAAGATGGTGAAATTTCATATAGCGAACCAATACATTTTGATAAAGATAATCTAGGAATGGCAAAAGCCAAAAAGCACGGATATCTAACTCTTTATGATAAAGATAAAAAAGAAATTCTAAGTATTGACGTAAGCGAAAGCAATACAAAAGATGATGAATACCATCCCGTAAATATCCAACAAAAAGAAGAAACTAAAGAATTTATCGAAATATCAAAGGAATTTGCAGACGAAATAAATTCTTAATATTGTTCAATTTACTCTTTGACTACTCATGGGTAATATTAGCTTGTGGTGAAAGAGGTGGTGATTTTAGGCTAGATTGCACTACTCCCAGACTGTTAAAAGTCTGTTTTGACCATTTTTTAGTAAATCCGACCTACAGGCTATATGTTTGAAATATAATAATGGTATGGAGATTAAAGTTTTTGAAAAATTACCAATTGATGCAAAAAAAATCAGAACACAAGTGTTTGTTTATGAGCAACATTTTGAAAAAGAATTTGATGATATTGATAAGATTGCAATGCACTTAGTTATGTATGACCACAAAAATCCTATTGCAACTGCACGCTTTTATTATTGCGATGAAAAAAAGTCGTATGTAGTAGGTCGAATTGCCGTTCAGAAAGAATATCGTGGACAAAACTTAGGAAGTAAAGTGCTTTTATACACAGAAGATTGTATAAAAAACGCAGGAGGATGTTCAATTTATTTAATTGCACAAGTAACTGCCTCACCGTTTTATCGAAAATTGGGATATAAAGAATTTGGCGATATTATTTATGATGAATATTGTCCACATATTTGGTTTAAAGGGTCACCTGGTTTGATTATTTAGTTCAGATGGTTTGATTATTTTGGGTAAAACTAATTGAATTATTCAACTAATGAACAATTTATATAAAATAAGCTGTCCTGTTTAGAACAGCTTATTTCTTATATTGTTAAAATAAAAATTTACGCAACTACTTCAAAAATTTTAATGCAAGGATCTTTTTCAAATAATGGAGAAAGTCCTGTTACCACATCATTTTTAAACATATCTGATTCAAGATAAGCTTTTGCATTTTCTACGCTATCAAATCCGTGAAGAACTTGAACGTCATCTTCTCTTACTAAAAGATTTTTAGAAACTGCACCTTTAATGGTATTTAAAAATGGAGTTCTATAATCTGTGTAAACTTTGGCTGCTGCTGCTCTGTTTTCATTTTTAATCCACATTGTAATTTCTAAATAAGCTTTTGCTTCCATATTTGTACCTCCTTTGTTTATTACAATACAAAATTTAGCAAAGCTACTAATCAATGTAAATATATAAATAAAATTATTAGTTACTAATAATTTTATTAGTATTTGATTTTAGCTGATTACAGGTAATGCATGCCGGTAATTTTTTATCAAGCTCTTCAGTTGAATTTAACTTAGACCAATTACAAATACTCTGTAAAATCGGAAGAACAGAATGCCCTTTGTCTGTCAAAAAATATTCAACTCGTGGCGGAATTTCATTGTATTGAACTCTTTCAACTAAGCCATCGTTAATAAGTTCCTTTAACATTTCTGCTAACACAGCGTCCGATATGTTGTTAATTCTTTTTTTAACTGATTGTATCTTAAAGTTTTATGCGAATACAAAACACAAATAATTCTTGATTTCCATTTCCCACCAAAAATTTCAAGTCCATACTCCAAAGGACACATTATTTCTTTTTCAAGCTTTCTTTTGTATTTCATAAGCAAATCTTAGTTAAAAAAAGTTACTCTGTCAAATAAAGTAATTGTTTCTCTTTTGTGCTATAAAAAATATATTATGTTAAGAAAAGCAGAAATTAAAGATATTGCAAGAATTGCTGAAATTATTATTTTTACCAAAAGAGATACTTATCGACCAATTTTTCGAAATGATAACGTATCATTTAATGAAATGCAAGTAGTAAATGAATACAACCGTTTGCTGCAACCAAACGAATTAAAAGATTTATTTGTATATGATGATGGCATAATAAAAGGAATGGTAAAAATAGAAATTGGAGAAAAGAATATTCAAATAAGTGAATTTTTTGTTGATCCGTTTTTCCAAAAGAATGGAATTGGCTCATTTATCATAAACTCAATAATTCAAATAGGCGAAAAAACTCACAAGCCAATATCGTTATGGGTTTTAGATAAGAATATAAAGGCAATTGATTTTTATAAAAAATTTGGTTTTGAGTATACAAATGAAAAACAAGAATTTGACAACAGCGGTTTTTATATGCTGAAATTTAAAAAGAACATTTATGCAAGTTGAGTTTACTAATTGTGTTTAATTTAGTGTTGTAGCTGTGTGTTAACACCACTTCCTAGTATTGTATCGGTTTTGTATCAATTGATTGTTGAAAACTTTTAAAAGAAAAAATCCCGACAAATCGGGATTAATTTCAAAACGGTCACTGCCCAAAATAATTAAACCATTTGAACCAGTCAAACACTGTGCCGAAAGACAGGCTATGCTTAGGTTGGAAACTAAAAAACCAAAATAATCAAACCATCTGCCCCGACCATCAAAAGAGTAAAAAGACCGTTTTCAGTTCACATAGTTTGATTATTTCCTACCCCTCAAACTCGCTCATAAAGCCAATTGCCCAAAATAATCGCACCATCTGACCTAATCAAACCACTTGTAAAAGGTCACATGGTTTGATTATTTGGTTCACTTGGTTTGATTATTTTAGGCAAAATATCTGTCAAACTTTTAAATTTATCTTGCATATATAAATTTATGATTTAGATATTTATAGTATAATTAATTCAACAAAGGGGATTGCTATGTACGAATTAAATCAAGTCAGTGAACATTGTTTTTATATTCAATCACCAGCAAAAATCGGTCTTGTAAAATTAAATGGAAAAGAAGTTTGTTTAATTGATTCCGGCAATGACAAAGAAGCAGGCAAAAAAGTTCGACAAATTTTAGAAAACAATAATTGGAATTTAAAAGCAATATATAATACACATTCAAACGCCGATCATATTGGTGGAAATAAATATTTGCAGTCTCAAACAGGTTGTAAAATTTATGTTCCGACTATTGAATCGGCATTTATAAAGACACCTGTCTTAGAACCGTCTTTTTTGTATGGAGGATTCCCGTTTAAAGATTTAACACATAAATTTCTAATGGCTCAGGAAAGTGATGTCGAAGTTTTAACAGAAAACAATTTGCCTAATTCCCTCAAAAGCACCGATTTAAAAGGTCATTTTTTCGATATGGTCGGATATATACATAATGATGGAGTTATTTTCCTTGCAGATTGTCTTTCAAGCAAAGCAATATTAGATAAATATAAAATTACATTTATTTATGATGTGAAAGCCTACATTGCGACATTAGAAAAGGTTAAACAGATGGATGCAAAAATCTTTATTCCTTCACACTCTGATGCTACAGAAAACATAAAAGAGTTGGCTCAATACAATATTGATACAATAAATGAAATTGCTGATTTAATCGTTAAATTTTTGAATGGACCAATGACATTTGAAAAGCTCTTAAAATCTTTATTTGACTATTATAAACTGCAAATGACACCTGAGCAATATGTTTTAGTCGGCAGCACCGTTCGATCTTATTTATCATATTTAAAAAATGACAGAAGAATTGAGTTCTTATTTATTGAAAATGAAATGTACTGGAGGGCTTTATAATATGGTATTTAATATTGAAGAATGGTTGAATATTGCAATCGAAAAACTGCAACAGACTTTTGATAAAAATTTATTATTTATCGGTTTGCAGGGAAGTTATAACCGAGGTGAAGCAACCCCTGAAAGCGATATTGATTTAGTTGTTATTTTAGAAGAACTAAAGTTTGATAACCTGAAAAAATATCGCCAAATTATAGATGAAATACCTCATAAAGAAATGGCTTGCGGTTTTATATCAGGTAAAAAAGAACTGCAAAACTGGTCAAAATCTGATTTGTTTCAATTCTTCTATGATACAAAATCTTTGTTTGGGCACTTAGAAAATATAATTCAACCTCCAACAACTGAAGAAATAAAAAAATCAATTAAAATAAGTTCTGAAAATTTGTATCACGCCTCGGTTCATAGTTTCGTACATTCAAATAATCATGTTGAAAATTTAAAAAATCTTTATAAAATGACATTTTTTATTTTGCAGTCTAAATATTTTGTTGAAAACAATATTTATATAAAAACTAAAAATGAATTAGTTGAATGTTTAAAAGGATTAGACCGAGAAATCTTAAACACTTGCATAAACGCAAAACAGATTAACTCTAAAGATAAAATTGAACTTGAATGTTTGTATGAAAAACTTATTGCTTGGTGTTCAAAAAATATCTAATAACAACTGCAACATAAGATAATGGCACATAAATTACTAAATATGCAGTTATTCCCGAATTAAAAAATATTATAGAAGTTGCACAAAAAAATAGGACATTAATAATTGGCAAAATCCATAATTTTTTTGACTTATTTTTGGACATTAATGGTGTCATTATAAAATAAATCGGCAAGACTGCAAGAAAATAAATTATTAATAAAATAAATCCGAATTCTCTTAATGGTAATGCTGTTAAACTATAAGGTATAAGAAATACAACAAAAAAACTTGTTAATATATATTTGTATAGAAACTTATTCTCCATACTTTTCACCCCATTTTCTCATCACAAGCAAAATCGGAATTAAACTTTCCCCTTTTGCAGTTAAAAAATATTCTACTTTAGGCGGTACTACAGGATAGATTTTTCTTTCAATTATCCCGTCATTTTCAAGCTCTCTTAACTGAGAAATCAGCATTTTAGGAGTAATCCCATTTATTGTTTTTTGCAGTTCATTATATCTTAGAACTTTATTTTGATACAAAAACCATATAATCATTACTTTATACTTTCCACCGATAACCCCAAGTGTTAAACCAAGCGGGCAATTATATTTTTCAAGTTTATTTTTCATTGTTGTTCCTCAATTCTATCTTTTTATATAGTATATTACAAAAAAGTAAATACTTGTAAAAAATATAATATTGAATAAAATTAAAATAAAATGAAAGGACAAATTTATGACAAAACAAATTTATATTATAAACGGTTCACCAAGAAAAAATTGGAACACAGTTCAGCTCTGTGAAAGTTTTGCCAAAGGAGTTATTGATGCCGGCGGAAAATCTGAAATAATTAATCTTTATGATATTGATTTTAAAGGATGCAGAGCTTGTTCAGCCTGCAAATTAAAAAATGGCAAAAATTACGGAGTTTGTTCATACCCTGATGAATTAAAAGAAATTTTAAATAAAGTTTCGCTTGCTGACGGAATTTGTCTAGCTACTCCTATTTATTTTGGAGATGTATCAGGTGTTATGAAAATGTTTATAGAACGATTAGTTTACCCTTTTGTCAGATTTGATAAACAATACACTCCAATCCCACCTAAAAAATTAAAAACTGCTGTCATTTATACAATGAATGTTGATGAAAATACTTTTTTAAATCAATACATAGGAGAAAACAAGTCCGCACCAATAGGCTTTTTTGAAAATTGGATTACACATCTTTATGAAAAACCTCAAAGAATTTGTGCATTTAATACATATCAATATTACGACTACTCAAAATACGATGATGAAAGATGGGATATCAATGATAAAATAAGACAGCACAAAGAAGTATTTCCTAAAGATTTAGAAAATGCTTACAATATTGGCAAAAACTTTGTATAGAATTTTATATACCTATCCAAATTTTATGCTACAATTCACATAAGAATGGCGGAATTAAAAAATAATATCACATCTAAATTTTTAGCTTGTATTGAGGCGAAACGTCTTGAAAGTTTTATTGACGATACAAGTTTATTGCCTGTTTATGCCTCATCTACTGCAAAAATTTATCCGTATCAAATTGCAGCTGCTCGTTTTGCATTGAGGTCTGATGATTTAAACGGCTGTATTTTATGTGATGAATAAATTTTTAGAAATTTAAAAATAAAAATCCCGGCACATTAGGATTAATTTCAAAACGGTCACTGCGCAAAATAATCAAACCATTTGACCTAGCTAAACACAGAGCCGAAAGACAGGCTATGATTATGTTTAAACCTAAAAACCCCAAATAATCACACCATCTGCCCCGACCATTAAATGTCCGTTTTGACCGTTTTCAGTTCACATGGTTTGATTATTTCCTACCCCTCAAACCCGCTCACAATGCCGATTGCCCAAAATAATCGCACCATCTGACCTAATCAAACCACTCAATAAAATACACCACTCAATAAAATACAATCAAATTTGCTATCGGATAATTAGAAATAAAATACAGATTGAGTATTGTTTTTCGTGAGGCTGAATTCGAAGATACTAAAAAACTCCCTTTCGGGAGTTAATTGGCTGGGGCGGAAGGATTCGAACCTCCGAGATGGCTGGACCAAAACCAGCTGCCTTACCACTTGGCGACGCCCCATTATTAGTTCTGTATTGCTAGTGGCTACTCCTTTATTCTACTCGCTCAATTTTTAATGTCAAGATTTTATTTGTTTAATCGGACTTTTTTCTTCCGCTTTTATTATTTCAACTTTTTTATCTAAAAGCCTTGCCAATTCGTCTAACACGCCTATTTCACTCTCGAAATGTCCGATATCTATTATCGAAATTTTACTATCAAGTGCCGTATGAAATTTTAAATCTCCGGTCACTAAAACATCTGCACCGTTTATATATGCGTCATGCCAGAAATCCGTTCCGCTTCCGCCACAAAACGCCGCACGTCCCACCATTTCAGGCTCATTCGTATATCTAATGTTGTTTGATACTTGTTTTAATAGTTTTAGGAGTTCGGCAAATGGCATGTTTAAATCGCAAAAACGCAAAAATTCATGTTCAATCTCTCTGTTGACGGAGAAGCCCAGTTGTTTTATAAGGATTTCTGTAGTGCCGCAAGCCGCTTTATCTAGGTTTGTGTGTGCGCAATAGATATCAATTCCTCGGTAAAAATTAAGCGGAACAGTAAAAAGCGGGTGGTGGGAGATAATCATATCACAGGCGTGGGTTTGTGCCTGATTTAAAATATCTTCCGTCACAGTCAGGCAAAGCATGACTTTTTTGACATCTGTTCGTGCAGTTTCAATAAGCCAACCGCTTAAATCCCATGCCTCTGCGCTTTCAGGCGGTGCAACCTGTTCTATTAGGTTTATTAATTCATATTTATTGACCATATTCGTTTGAAAATTTCTTTTGCAATAATTTCTTTTGATGCTTTTTCTATTTTTTCGATTTTTCCATCTGCGCTTAAAATGTGAACTTCGTTTTCATCAGCGCCGAAACCGATGTCTTTACGCGAAATGTCATTTGCAATCAGGTAATCGCAACCTTTACGCTGGATTTTTGAATGTGCGTTTTCTAGCAAGTTTTCGCTTTCTGCGCAGAACCCGATAATTTTTGCCGTTGGGTGCAAGTCACAGATTGTTTTTAGGATGTCTGGATTTTTGACGAGAGTCAAGGTTATTTCTTCTGTGTCGTCAATTTTTTTTATTTTCTGTTCTGCTGTGTTTTTTACTCTAAAATCAGCGACGGCAGCCGCCATAAATACTGCATCCTGTGTTTCAAGGTGTTTTAATACTTCGTTTTGCATTTCGATTGCGGATTTGACGATAATTGCATTATCGTGAGCGACAGTTGAAATTAATGTGACTTCCGCACCGAGTTCTCGGGCAGTTTTTGCCAGTGCAAAGCCCATTTTGCCCGAGGAGTAGTTTGAAATATATCTTACGGGGTCAATGTCTTCTATTGTGCCGCCGGCTGTAATAAGAATTTTTTTACCTTTGAGCGGCTGGCTTGCAAAGAGTGAATTTACTGTTGCGTCGAAGATTTTATCAAGGGAGCAAAGTCTTCCCTTGCCATCGTATCCGCATGCCAGAAATCCGCTTTCAGGCTGAAGTATCTGATAATTAAGCCCTGAAAGTTTTGTTAAATTTTCTTGAATTATCTTGTTTCCCCACATGTTGCAATTCATTGCGGGTGCTAAGATAATTGTTTTTTTATATGCGCAGGCGACAGAGGTCAGAAGATTATCGCAAATTCCGTTTGCAAGTTTTGAAATAGTATTTGCTGTCGCAGGGGCTATTACGAAAATGTCTGCTTCGTCAGCAAGCGAAATGTGTTCCGGTTTGTAGTCCTTAACATCAAACTCCTCTACGGCAACATCGTTTTGTGAAAGATTTTGAAGTGTAAGTTTGGTTATAAAATTCAGCGCGTTAGGTGTTGCTATAACTTTAACGTTAGCATTTTGGCGTTTAAACATTCTAATAAGTTCACAGATTTTGTATGCGGCAATCCCGCCTGTGATACCGATTAGAATCGTTTTTCCACGCAAATTATACATTTTTAGCCTCGTCTTTTATAATTTTTTCGAGTGTTGAAATCGCGGTTTCTACTTCATCGTTTACAATTATATAGTCGTAATTTTTTGAGCGTTCTATTTCTGCACGTACTTCGCTAAGACGTTTTTGAATAGTAGCTTCGTCTTCTGTGTGGCGGCCGCGTAATCGCTGTTCAAGTTCTTCAAAACTAGGCGGTGCAATAAAAATCAAAACCGCTTCAGGCATTTGTTCTTTAACTTTTAATGCTCCTATTGTTTCAAGTTCAAGGATAAGGTCTTTGTTGTTATCAAGGCATTTTTCAACGAATGCGCGTTTGGTTCCGTAAAGGTTTTGTGCAAATTCTGCCCATTCCAAAAATTCGCCGTTTTTAACGCTTTGTTCAAACTCTTCGCGCGTGAGGTAGAAATAATTTATGCCATCAGCTTCACCGGGGCGCATTTTGCGTGTTGTGCAAGAGATAGACAGGCTGAAATTAGGGTTTCTTTTTAGAAACCCGCTTATAACAGTGCCTTTTCCAACACCTGACGAACCGGATAATACAAAAAGTTTTTTCTTCATAGTATAGTTATTATACAATGAATATTTTAAAAGAAAAAGATTTATATGATTTTTTGAAAAATCTTAATATGAAAACGGGTTTAAAAGAAACGCTGGCCTATATGACGGATTTTTTGCAAGCTGACGCTGAGGCGGCATGGGTTTTGTTGATTAATCCTAAAACTAACAGACCGCTTATAAAAGTTAATTCTTTTGAGCGGAATTTCGCCGGTAAGGCTCGTGTTTCACAGTTGAATAAACTTGTTCTTGATTATTTCGGTAACGGATTTGAGCAAGATGATATTCTTGAATTTATAAGTTCGATATCAGGCGGTGATACGATAATTGAGCCTGTATTTTTTGCGGGAAATTTGCAGGGTATTCTGGGCGTTATCGGGCAGAACAGAGATTTGGTGAAGCTGGTTTTGGAATGTGCCAGCCAGAAGCTTGAAAATTTTTCGCTAAAAGAAGAAAACGAACGTACGTTTAAGGAGCGTATGGAATTTCTTGCAAGCATTTCGCACGAATTCAAAACTCCGTTAAATTCAATCATAGGTTTTTCTGATATTATGCAGGTTAAAAATTCTGATCCGGCGCTTGCAAAATACATTAAAAATATTTCTAATTCATCTAAATTTCTACTTGGCTTAATTTTGGATGTTTTGGATTTGTCACGCTCACAAACAAAAGAGATGGAGCTTCAGTATGAAAGATTTTCGCCTAAATCTATTATTATGGAAACGTTAGAAACTCTGGAAAATTCTATTAAAGAAAAGAATATTGAAGTGAGATATACTCTTATGGAAATGCATATAAATGCGGATTTAAGGCGTTTTAGGCAACTTGTGCTTAATCTTATCAGCAATGCGGTTAAGTTTAATAAAATTAACGGTAAAATAACTATTGTTACATATATAAATGAGAAGCGCGAATTCGTTTTTGAAATTAAAGATACAGGCGATGGAATAAGTAAGAAAGACAGCGGGAAAATTTTTAAGTTCTTTTCGCAGGTTAATCAAGACCAGCTTAAACGTCAGCAAGGCTCTGGTGTTGGTTTATTTCTTTGTAAAACTATTGTCGACGCACACAAAGGGAAAATTGATTTTAAATCCAGATTAAACTATGGTAGTACGTTTTGGTTCACAATACCAACATCTAACTCTTGACTCGTTAATAAGGATTATGGGGGGGAGCGCCTTTGTCATGCTGAACTAGTTTCAGCATCTGTCCCAAGTCGCGAACCATTAGGATTGAAAGGCGTTGAACACCAAGAAGTATCGTTGGCCAGATCCCGAAACAAGTTCGGGATGACAAAGGTTCGTAACGTAGCGTTCACCCAAAATAGGATGACACCCGTGGTCAGCACGAGCGAGCAGAGAGTGACGCACGCAGTAAATAGGGCCTTTCGGCCCGCTTTTATAATAATGATTTATACAAATTCAGGTATTCAGCTGCGCTTTTCTTCCACGAGAAATCTGCTTCCATCGCGGATTTTCTCATCGCGTTAAAGACATATTTATCCTGATATACCCACATCGCTGTTTTAATTGCATTCAGCATATCCCAGCCGTTGTAGCCCCAGAATTTAAAGCCGTTTGAGTTTTCAAGCGGATAACCTGTTACAGTATCCTCAAGTCCGCCTGTTGCTCTTACTACAGGCAAGCAGCCGTAACGCATTGCTATCAATTGACTCAGACCGCAAGGTTCGAATTTTGACGGCATTAGGAAGAAGTCACTGCCTGCATAAATAAGGTTCGCAAGTTTTGCATCATAACCCACATAACATCTGATGTTCGCGCTGTTGTTTGAAAGCCAGATGAAGAGGTTTTCATACGCACTGTCGCCGCTTCCAAGGAATATAAAATCCGCGTCAAGATTTTTGAGTTCGTTTTCCATATCACGTATAAGATCAATACCTTTTTGATCAACCAATCTTGATACAAAGCCGAAAAGCGGACGATTCGGGTTATATTTCAGCCCGAAATATTCGCATAAAGCTTTTTTATTTTCTTCTTTTCTGTCTAATGATTTTACGTCATAGTTTTTTGCTATACATTTGTCTTTTTTCGGGTTGAACACATCATAATCAATACCGTTCAAGATCCCTGCGATTTTATGTGTGCAGCCTCTGAGTGTATAATCCATGTTTTCTCCGTATTCAGAGGTTAAAATTTCGCGTGAGTAGTTCGGCGACACAACAAGAATTTTGTCTGAGTAATTAATCGCACCTTTCATCCAGTTTACGTGGTCAAAGTGTTCGCAACCCCACTCGTTATAAACAATGTCTTTGCGCATATTTGCAAAATCAATAATATCATCCATCCAGATTCCCTGATATGCAAGGTTATGAATTTCGAAAACGCATTTTGTTTTTGACCAGAATTCGTCGAATTTATAGTTGCTGTGCAGGTATAGCGGCAGCATTGCTGTGTGCCAATCGTTTGCGTGGATTATGTCTGCGCGGAAGTTAAGTTGTTTTGCGTATTCCATAATCGCCAGCGAAAACGCAACGTATCTTTCATGTTCATAGCGTGTATCAAGCCATTTCGGATAAACCTCATGAAAGCAAGAAAAATACCAGTCGTTTTTTATAAAAAATACGTTAATATCTGTACCCGGAAGTTTGCCCATAAACAGGTTAAACTTTTGCGGCTGCCAGCCAAAAGTTATCCATAAATCAGAGTTTGGAAGTTCTTTAATCCCAAATTTTTCCTTGTCGATAAATCCGTGCAGTGGTGTAAAAATTGCAATTTCAGCGTCTTTTTCAAGATATTTTGGCAAACTGCCCATAACATCCGCCAGCCCACCTGCTTTTGAAAACGGTGCGACCTCGTTTGATGCAAATAAGATTTTCATGTCCCTCTCCTTTACTCTTGATTTTCGGTTTGATTAGCAAGCCCCTCAAGAAAATCCATTTCAGCCTCTTCCGTTTTTGCGGCTAGATCGCCGAGAAAGTCTGGTTTGTCTGAGTCTTCCGGAAGTTGAACATTTTCACCTGACTGGATTTTTTCCATAAGTTCTTCATCAACTTCAATGCCGTAACTTCTAGGATCAACATCGAACGGGAAGAACATTTCGTGTTTCTTGATTATTGATATTGCCTGCTCGATACAAAGCTGTGCTTTGTTTAGCTCTCTTCTAAACATAAATACTTTATAAAGGTTATAATTTAACAGCATAATCAAAAGTTCGCTGTGAAGTCTGTTTTTTTCAAGCTGAATGATAGAGTTGTTAATTACTCCGTACGCTGTGTCGTATTGTTTTTCTTTAAGGTGGATATTACTCATAAAATACCACGCCAGAAGTTCAACGCCTGCCATACCTTTTGCCTGAGCGGTGTTGATTACGTCATATAGAATGTGGCTTGCTTTTTCAAGCGAATTTATTCTTATGTAAGTGTTTGCAATCAACAAATCGCAAATAAATTCAATTTTGTGAAGCATACAGTTTTTCGCGTTGAGTTTTGCACGGTAAATATCTGTTGCAAATGCTTTCGGATCAGAATAGTTAAATCCAAACGCAGACACAATGAATGAAATTGCAGGTGAAAATCTGTCGGTTGCTGCGATTTCTATTTCCGGAACCTCTTCTAATTTGCCAGCGACAAGCTGTTCAAGGATTACAAAGTATTGGAATGACTCCGGTAATTGTGGTAAATCTTGTTTTACCAGTTCAAGGAATTGACCGACATTGCCGTAAAGCAGGCAAATATTTGCAATCGCTGCATAGCCTACCGTATCGTAAAGCATTGCGATAAAATCGGCACCTTCCATATCATCAGGTCTTAAAATTTCAATTGTTTCAGGAGTTACAAATTCTAAAATTTTGTATGAAATATCTAGACAGTCTTTTATCGCTCCGAGGTTAAACAATATTGCGATGTGAACAAGTGACATCAAAAAGAAGTTTTTGTCAAAGTTCGGGCTGTTAGGGTCGATTGAGGCGTTTGGAAGCATAGAGAGAACTTTGTGCATTAATTCCAGTGCTTTGTTATAATCTCCGTCATTGAGGCTTGCCTTAATCATTTTTATGCAAAGTTCAATAATCTTATCGTGTTCCTCAAGCCGTTCTAGGTTTTGAAGTGTGTTTTCCGCAATATCGCCTGTTTTATCGGGTACAACTTCGAAAATATTATCAGAAATTTCTCTATAAAGGTTATCTTTATAAAGTTCAGGCTCTTCAACAAGATCGTATTTGTCGTTCTGGCTGACAAGTTCAAGCATTCTTTGCGTACAGTTCAGGTAAGAACAGAAATCGCCTAAGGAAAGATTGATGACCGAAAGTTGTTCCCACTGCAAAAATTCGTTCACATGGTCGCCAAGAAGGTTATAAAGATATGCTTTTGTCGGGCTTGGAATACTGTCATCAAAGACTTTTTCAAACAATTCACCTGCAACTTCTTTTAAATATTCCTGATTCATTGTTTCAAGCAGGTTTTCTTTTAAAAGGTTGTAGTTAGGGAAGTACAGGCAGTTGTTATAATAATAAATATAGCCCATTGCTGAGAGTTTATTTATTAACTCTTCGTTGTTTTCATAACCAAGAGATTCTACAGTTTTGATATCAACACGTGTTCCAAGCAACATTAGTGAGGCAAGGAATTTTAGCATTTCTTTTTCGTCTTTCATCAGGTTAAGACGTCTTACAAGAAGCTTATTCAGTGATGATGGAATTATAATTGTTTCTGCTTTTGCAAGTTTAAGTTCACCTTTATCTGTAATTTTTAAAACTTCAAGTTCAAGCAGGTATTGCAATGCAAAATCAAGGAATAAAATACTTCCGCACGCATATTTTGCAATACGCTGCAGGTAGAAGCTGTCCAGAATGTTTTTGTAATATTCTTTATTATCAGCAATAATTTTTTCAAACGGCGTTGGTTTGAGTAAGATTTCGCAGTAATAAGGTTTACCAAGCAGGAAGTTTGAATTCTTATGTAATGAGAATTTTTTGCTATAAGAAAGCAAATAGCTAATTTCAAGCTCTTCAAAAACTTCGAATACGTGACGCATAATATCCAGAGAACCCGCGTCGATTTTGTCGAAATCTTCAATAAAAATTAAGCTGTTCGGAATCGCTTGTAACAACGATGCAAAAATATCATAATACTTGAAGCGTGTTTCGAATATATCAGGATCTTCGTGTTTAGTGAGTGTTATTAAATCACGGATTATCAAATCAGGGTCGATACTCTGAAACATTGTAAAATCGTTTGTCGAGAAAAGCTTTTGTGAAATTGTGTATTCAAAAATTGCAGAAATTAAATCTCTGAAGAATGAATAAGGTGCAAATTTCATATCATCGTAGCAGGTAACGCTGATAATGTTTTTGTAAATATTTAACGCTTCAATTTCATTGATGATTTTGAGGGAATAAGGTTTATAAATTTCATCGGTTTTTATTGCGAGAATGCCTTTCGGGTATTCTTGAAGCCTTGTTACCATGTGGAATAATACGTCAGCGTTTTCAACACGCATAAATTCGCAGGCAACATCTTCCAGCCCGATGGTTTCCATATCATAAATCGCATCAGGATCCTTTGTGGCTTCCATTTTGCTTAACGCGTGTCCGTCGATTTTGTCCTGTTCCATGAGCATATTTTGAACGAAGTTTGGAACTTTGATTTCTTCTTCATCGTAAACATCAATTATTTCAACACTGTCTTTGAGTTTAGCCTCATAGAACATTGTCATTTCGCCGTTTACAAGCACGGAATCAAGTTGCTCAAAATTATAATTGTATTTAAGCATTTCATAGACAGAAGAGTCGGTGATTACCTGAAAAGCCTGTTTTATCTGTTCTTCTTCCGTAAGTTTGTCATGGTTTACAAAATTTACGTTGAAATCTGACTTCACGGAGCGCGGATTATCGGAAGTTTCGCGTTTTAAAATCGTAATATTACATCTGATTGTCGCATTTTTCTTGTGTGTAAGCTTGCAGTTGAGGTTTGTAATCTCTTGAATAAGGTTTAATGTTGTTTCCATTGCTCTTGTCGCAGAGCTTGAAAATGTGTATTCTTTTGCAAATCTTATGATGTAATTTTTATCATAAATTCTGCATTTTACTTTATTTTTTTTAGCAACATCTTTTATAATTTTGTCGGTATTAGCTTTAAATTTGTTTATAAGCTTTGAGCCGACATAATTTTTCATGTCGTCAATGTTCGGAAGCTCGACAATCATCATTGCGTAGGTGTCAGAGTTTGCTTCATTTAGCAAACAGGATTTTTCAGTATCGAACCCGCATTTTGTACATTTGCCGTTGATATTTGGAGTGACTTTGCCACAGTTGTTGCATTTGACCAGAATAGGAAACCCGCATTTTTTGCAGGTGTTTTGAGTGTTGACTGTTCGGCAAACCGGACAAATCAACTTCGAGACCTTCTTACAATTGGGGCAGGTCATTGCTTTATCGTCAACTTCATAACCACATTTTGGACATTCCATAATTATGATTATAGCACAAAGAAATACTTTGGTGCAACTCTTGACATGTATTAGAACATGCCCCATAATGATTATATAAAAAAGAAAGGATGGAAAATATTATGAAACGAAAAAATGACTTAACATGAGCAGGGGGGGGGGGGGCCGCCGCGGCCGGTGATCACGCTGAACTTAGCGGGC
>CANAJP010000021.1 GCA_947361615.1 uncultured Candidatus Melainabacteria bacterium
TTAAGTAGTATGCTGGCCGGGGGGGGGGGGGGCTCTCCGGAACTTGATTTGGGCGTGACTGTCGAACGAACAGCGGCAAATGAACGGCAAAATGTCGAAAGATTGCAGCTAAAAGAAGCGCAATGTAAAGAAGTTGCTATTCAAGTTATAGATGATAATATTACAGACGCGTATTCAATTTTTAATTCCCAGTATTTGGGCGCAATTTCAGGCACATATGATGAGTTGAAGGGTGAAGATAATAAACTTGCAACTTCAAATGTAAAAAAAGTTTTAGATTACCAGCAGGCTGGTATGATTCAGATGATAGAGGCGAAAAATAATAATTTAACAAGACGTGCCTATTATGAAGAAAACAAACAACGCATTAAAGATATGATTTTAACGCGTCTAAATGTGCTTGAAACTCCGTCCGGTGTGAAGTTTATTGATGAATATCGCGGTAAGTATTCCAGAGAACAACTTACGGAAATAATTGATAGTTTTATTGAACGTATTTGTTCCGACGCTAATATTGATAAATTAAAACAAATTCAGAAACAATTTGTAACGTTTTCTGCAGCTGATGAAATGAATGCATTGAGAAGTTTTGTAACTAATGCGAAGGATTTTAATGAGAACGGACGTAATATCACGATAAATACGTTAGGCGGAGAGGGTAAACCGCAGACAATAAAAGGACCTGATAAGGGGTTGATTCCGTCATATTGGGATAGCGCTGAACCAATAACTTTTGAAGAGGTTTACAAAATTGAACGTGGTCTTGAATATTCTCAGTATGCAGTAGAGCATTATACTCAAACAAAAGCTGAGATGGAAACTGTTGTAAATGCTTTTAATAAAAAGCAGCAGTTTGTAGATTTTACTGAAAATTTAAGCAAGGAACAAATTCCTGCAGATGCAAAAGCACAAAAGATTATTGATGGTTTTGCAGAATTTTATTCTCTTTCAGAAGATGGCGGCCGCGCTCAATTACAAAAAATTATTGAAAAATCAAAATTGCCGGTGCTTCTTGATGAAAACGGGCTAAACCTTTCAGCGTTTGCAAATGAAGATTCTAAAAACAGAGCGATGAATTCGTTATTGAAAATTGCAGCTCAAGAAAAAGAAAAGGATTTCGAAACGTTTTTAGGCGGTAAAAGTATTGAGGAATATCAGGCGTCAATGGAGAATGCGGCAAAATCTATACTCGGTGAAGATGATGCACAAATGCTTGCCGACGCAATGAAAAATGATAATATGACAGTAATTCAACGTTGGACAGGTAATACCTCAATGGCAGGTATGGCCTTGACCGTGGTTGGCGGTGTTTTATGTTTTACCCCTGCAGCACCTTTGGGTGCAGCGATGGTGACTGTCGGTAATACCGTTGCGATAGGTGGAATGGTAGCCAAAACTGGTTTAGGCGTAGCTGATTATGCCACAAAAGATGTACAAACCGCACAAGAATTAACAGATTTGTCAAAAGATTTTGTAATGGATGCAGGCGGGTTCATAATAGGTATGGGCGCAGGTAAAGCCGGCATGCAAGCTTTTTCAAAACTTATCGATAAAAAACTTGTTGCAGTTTTTGGTCAACAAATTTCACAGGGGAATAAAGCGCAGGCTTTGAAAACAGTATTTACAGATCCTGAATATTTAAAAAGTTTTATGACTGCCGGCGGGGCAAAACTCGGAACAGATTTTATGATTTCGTACGCCGGTGACCTTGCAATGATGGGAATTCTCGATACAAGAGATGATTGGCGTTCACTGTTGCAGGCGAACCTGACCGGGGTTCTTGTCGGAATGTCCGGTGATGTTAAAGACGCTGCAGGTGTTGGAAAAGTTAAAACGCAAAATAATATTCCGCGTGGCCTGACATCTGAAGAAAATGTATTAATTCAACGCACAAGAGAGGAAAATCCGGCTTCTGGCGTTGAGCGTAAAGTTCAAAATGAATTGCAGCATGCTGAGGTGCAAACAGGTGCTCCAGAGGTGGAACAACCTCGCATTTCCGCGGACAATAGCGGCAGAACAACAATTGAACGTGAAGCTTTAGCTGGTAATAACAAGACGCCTCAAGAGTACAAAGAGTTCTTAAATAATGTGTCACAAGATGAATTCATTGATGAATTATCAAAGTTTGTTTATCAGGATGGTACTCCTATGCCAAAAGAGGAACTGGATGAATTCAAAGCTTCTAGTGATGCACGCGATTATTATAAAGCATTTCAAGCTAATAAGGAATTTTTCATGGAACTGCTGGAAAAAGATGTTGACGGTAGATTCCTTTGGGGTAATGAAGATAAACATAAAATGATTTTTGAATTAACTAATGAATTATTTAATGGCATAGTGTCCGATTCTAAGGAATTGTTATCCGAATTAAATTCGTTGAAATCTATTTACGGTTATATTGAAACTGTTGCTGCTGGTGAAAAACCTGATGGCTCAAAACTTGGACTAAGTGAAAAGAAAGTCCGGTTACTTGACCAATTAATCAAAGATAAACGCAATGTTTTAGATGATGAATATGAAATAAATAGAATTATTAAAGATGCGTCAACATTAAGAAGTGATGCTGATATTGATTATATGTTGAGCATTTCTAATCAGTATGGTTATACAATTAATGATGCTTCTAACGTTTTAAAATATCTTAGAACTCCTGAACAGCGTGCAAATTTTAAAACTATTGCAGATTTAGGACTTGTAAACCGCGATAAAGCAATTATAATCGCGCAGGTGATGGAATTGCCGGGGGCTAAAGAGCGTTTGCAAAAAGTTCTTGATTTAGATACGGATAGCGAAAAAATCGATGGTTTAAATGAGCTCGCTGATGATAGATTATTGCGTCTGGATAATGTTGAAAAATTACAAGAATTTAAATTACTTGAATATCCTCAACTTACAAGCAATAATATAATTAACTTTTTATACTATCCGGAAACAATTAATAGACTAATGGAACGTAAATTACTTGAAGATTCAGAGCTTCAAGATGGTGATATGATTTACAGGCTTGCCAGTTTTGATGATAAAAGCTTTTCTACGTATAAAAAAATTCAATCTCATAATGGTTTAAGTAAAGAAGATGCCTGTGAAGTTGTTACTCAAAATTATTATATAGTGAACCAGTATGAAAAACTTGGATTAAGCAGGTTTAAAACGCTAAAAACAGCAGAAGAGTTTGAACAACTTGCTCACGAATTGCCTTATATGGAAACGCAGTTTAAAGCAAGAAGTGAAGAACTTGTGAAGGCAGAGCATTTGACAGGTGACGATATTATTACTTTATGCTCAATCCAAGATGAACTCTGGCCTAGAGTTCAGAGAAGGGGGCTGTTGGAAAATGAAAATATTACCACTGAGCAGATTAAAGCACTGTCTCGTATTGATGAAGAGCTGTATTCAAGAGTTTTAGAACTGGGTGTTATTGATAAAATTAGCACATCAGATGACCTTGAAACAATTTTAAGACAGCCAAAAGCTGTGTGTGAAAGATATTTTGAGTTGAAAGAGAACCTTCCAGAGGGTGTTGATTATGCGAAATTAAGTTCTAAAGAACGTCTTGATCTGGCCTTTTTACCACCTGAAAGACTGGAAAATGTTTGTAAGTTCCTTAAGCTTGATTGTAAAAGAAGCAATTATAATAAATTAGGTGTTAATGATATTAACATTCTTTTAAGCAATTTTAATTATACTATTGAGCAGAAACCCGAAATATTAGATAAAATGCTTGAATTTGCTGATATGAAGCTTTTAGAAGAACAGGGTGCAGAGCAGTTGTGTAAGGCAGAAATCAGCGACTTGACTCAATTATACTTTTCGACATTGGCAGGAGATGGATCTCAAGCAGCGCAAAAATTTGAAAAAACTATGGAGCTTATCACTAATCCGGAACGTAATAGAAAGAATTTAAGAATACCTGTTTCTGAGGCTATAAGATTGTCTAATTTTATACTTGATAAAGCTCGTGATGTCGAGTCAACACAGGCTGAAAGAAATGATTTTATTAATGATTTAATTTATATACCTGAAAGAGGTTCTGAACAACTTTCTCCACAGCTTGTAGTGCAATTGGCAAATGATTTTAGAACCTCTGAAAGACTCGCGGAATACAAAGAATTTTTGTACTCTCCTGAAAGAAAAAATGTCGGTGCAAACCAGTTGAGCACTAACGAACTCAGCGATTTATTTGTTGGGTTTGCAGACAAAGAAATCAACGTAGAACACGCTAAAAAACTTTTATTTATAGACGCAAGAGCTGAACAACAGTTGGATGCACGTAGTATTTCGCAATTGGCTAATTTATCGCAAGAAGAGCTTGCTAAAATTGAAAAATATTTCTATGTTGCAAATAGAAAAACCCAGCTTAACGGAAAAGAGCTTGGAATTATTTCTAAATTTGATGATAAAGCATTACAGCGGCTTGATAGAATATTAGCATGTGAAGACAATGATAAAGTTAATAATGCTTCGTTTAAAGCTGTATGTCAAACTTTAGATGATGTCCAATTTGAAAATTTTATGGCTTTGAGAGCTGAACTCCCGAAACAAGATACATATGTTTTATTGAATATTGTTCAGGAATTAAAAGAAGAACAATTTGAACATGTTCGTATTCTGATTGCGCATAATAGTACTATATCACCAGAACACCTTGTTGGCATTGCAAAATTGGAGCCTGCTCGCTTCCAGAGAGCCGTTGCATACTTAAAAGCCGGTAAACAACCTCATCTTGCAGAAGCCTTTGCAAAAGCTGATGATGTAAAAATAGAAGAAAAATTTGATAAAGCTATTTCAGAAGCTAAAGCTAAGCGTAACCAATTAAAATCAGGACTTACTGATTTAACAGACTATAATATAGAGGCTTTCTTTAATAGACAGTCTGTCGAAATAATCGCAACTATTGATATGCTTGGATTGCCTACATTTACGCATTCATATACCTCAAAATTGACTGGAGTTGAAAAATTGGTGAAAGATGTTATAACATTGCAATCTAAACTTTCCACAGAGGATTTTGCACGTCTGAAACAAAATCTTGCAGATAAGAGCATTGAACCACAGGACAAAATTTCTAAGCTTCAAGCAATCAGCGCATTAAGCAAATACTTGGATCAGGCAGAACTTAACGAATATATTGACCTGATTAAGCCTAATACTCCTACAAAAGCTGAAACTAAACTCGCAAAAGAAATCTGGGCTAATCCAAAAGCAAGGTTTGACGATAAATTCACACTTTTCTGCGAAACATTTGGTATTGACCCAACGAATAAAAAAGTAATAGATTTCTTTGAAAAACGTGCAACAGTTAACGCAAAAGGATATAAAATCCTTAATGGTATTAAGGAGAATGAGGTCGCAAAACTTCTTGAAATTGAAGTCATCAAAAAACGAAACATGCGTGATTGGAACGAGGCTCTTGATAAAAAGATTTTCGCCACAGTCAATGTCGCATATTCTCCGGAACTTTCTGCAAAACTTAACCTGACGCAGAATAAATATCTTGAGCAGGTTTTATCTGCAAATTCGGCGTTTAAAGATAATTTTGGTGAACTTGTTGATGAACTGGTCGCACATCCTGATTTGTCTATTCGTGACGCGTTTAATCAAATGCCGCATAACCTTGAAACGCGACGTCAGTTTGAAGAGTTTGGCATTGATTATGACAGATGGGTTGACTCAGATGTGAATTCATACAGAAGTGTCGTGGTTTCTACAAACGCTGAAAAAACGAAACAAGCGGCAATCGAAAATCTTGAAGCTGATTTTAATGATCCGGCGTTCAAGGCTATTCCTGAAGCCGAAACTAAAAAGATCTTTGATGCACTTGAACAACTTGGAATTAAAGTTGTTACCAAACAAGAACCGGTGTATGATATAGATGGTTTCGTTACAGGTTATAAAGACATGTCACGTTTTTATGAAAATGATGCTCCGATTGAATTTAACCGTTTGCCGAAAGTTATATCTGCAATTAAAAAAGTTATGAACGAAAATGATTTTTGGACTAAATCTTCTAATGATGCAACACTTAACCAAAATATCGAAACCGTATATAACCACATTATGAAACTTCGTGATGCAGAAATTACGAACGCAGCAAAACTTAAAGATGATGAAGTTTCGAATATTGAAGTTCATAAAACTAATATGAATGATGTTTCGCACTCATTATTCCTCGGAAACCACGGCGCTTGTTGTACTGCTGTAGGAACCGGTTGTAACCAATATGCAGCCCCTAGATATTGCATGGATAAATGTATATCAGCAATTGAAGTTATGGATGGTAAGGATTTTGTCGGCAACTCTATGTGTTACTTTGCAACTGTGGATGGTGAACTTGCACTTGTTCTTGATAACATAGAGCTTAACGGTAAATATCAATATAACGATAAAATACGCGATACCTTTATGGATTATGCAAAACAACTTTGTGAAGAAGTCGGCAAACCTGATATTCCAATTTATGCCGGTCCTTACAGGCATAAATTAAATATGACGCCGTATGAAACAGCACAACATGACGTTACTATAATAGGTTCTACCGGTGGCGACGCAACTTATATTGATTTTGTCACAGGACGCTATATTATAGATGGACAAAGAGTCTCCCAGGTAAATTTATTTAAAATTAAATAGTTGTGATATAATAAATCCCAAGAGGTGATTTATTATGTCGCAAGTTAAAATATCTGTAATTGTTCCCGTTTATAACGTTGAAAAATTTCTGCCTGAATGCTTGGACAGCTTGAAAAATCAGTCCATGCAAGAACTGGAGTTTATTTGTATAAACGATGGTTCAACGGATAATTCACTGGAAATTTTGAACCGTTACGCTGAGTTCGATAAGCGTTTTATAATAATTTCGCAGAAAAACGGTGGTTTAAGTGCTGCTAGAAATACAGGGCTTAAATATGCCAAAGGGGATTATATTTATTTTATTGATAGCGATGATTTAATCGCGCCTGAACACCTTGAAAATATGTATAATGCAGCCATTAAACAAAATGCAGATCTTGTAGTGAATGAAAATTTTGTTCCGTTTTGTGATGAAATCCCTCTAAATCCTAGAGTGACGGAAGTTTTTGCTGATGGTATTTATGACGTCACACCGGAATATATATTGCAACGTCATAAAAATGTTACGGTTTGGACGAAGTTATACAAGAAAAGTTTGATACTTGACAATAATATTTCATTTCCTGTTGGGCTTATTTATGAGGATCAATATTTTTATTTTGTGACAATGCCTTATGCTAAAAAAGTTGTTCAATGTAATACTGGCATGTACTATTACCGCCAGAGCGCAGGTTCGATTGTGGCAAAAGCAAAATCTCAAAAACGCTGTTACGATATATTCAAAATTTTTGAACTCATTTATAACTTTTATAAAGAGCGTGATTTGTTGGGTAAATATTTTCTTCCGTATGATTTGTTAACATATAGAAGTTCTCAGGTTGCGGATTACAAAGAGTTTCGCGCTAAAACAATAGAACTCCTTGATAAATTAGGCTTAAATCAAAATGACGCAAAGAAAGCTAAAAAGTGTAAATGGCTTTTGAATTCACCTGAGCTTTTCATATATAGAATAAATAAACTTTTGGGTTAATTATTTAAATTTTCTCATCATGGATTTAGCACGGTTTAAGGCGTGGTTCCCGAGTTTGCCGTTATGGCCCATAACTTGTTGCAAACCTTTCATGCCTTTCATGTTTTTCATCATTTTGCCCATATCAGGCATGCCACCGCCAAAATTCCCCATTTTGCCAAACATATTTTTCATATCTGACATTCCGGTCATCATCATACGCATTTGCTCAAATTGCGTCATAAATTGATTTATTTCAACTAAACTTATACCGCAGCCCTTTGAAATACGTTTTTTACGACTTGTATCGATAAGTTTTGGATTAGAACGCTCTTCGGGCGTCATGCTCTGAATAAAAACTTCAAAACGTTTGAATTGTTTTTCGCTTTCGTGGGTAAGTTTTTGTCTGTCGTCGCCTGAAATATTCAGCCCCGGAATCATTCCCAGAATGTTGCCGAATGAACCAAACGCGTTCATCTGTTTTTGAAGTTTTAAAAAGTCGTTAAATGAAAATTCTGATTTTGCGAGTTTTTCTTCGAGTTCAAGCGCCTGTTTCTCATCAAAAACTTCTTGTGCTTTTTCAACTAGTGACACTATATCACCCATGCCAAGAATTCTGGTCGCCATACGGTCAGGGTGGAAGTCTTCAAGGGCGTTGAGTTTTTCGCCTGTGCCTGTCAATTTAATCGGTTTTCCTGTGCAGTGAACAACACTCAGCGCCGCACCGCCACGGGAGTCACCATCAAGTTTTGTAAGAACAAGACCTGTAAGCTCAAGCTGCGCATCAAAGTTTTCTGCAACATTTACGGATTCTTGACCAACCATCGCATCTATTACGAGAAGTTTTTCATCTGGATGGAAAATTCTATCAATTAAAAGCAGTTCGGCCATCATTTCTGTGTCGATTTGTAAACGGCCTGCGGTGTCGAGGATTAGTGTGTCAAAATTATTGTTTCCGGCATACTCGATTGCTTTTTTTACGATTTCTTGAACATCCGTTGAACCTTCTATAGAAAAAACTTCAACTTCGCATTCTTTTCCAAGTGTTTTTAGTTGCGTAACTGCAGCCGGACGATAAACGTCACATGCAACAAGAAGCGGTTTACGGTTTTCTTTTTTTAATTTAATAGCAAGTTTTGCAGAAGATGTAGTTTTCCCTGAACCCTGCAAACCAAGCATCATTATCAAGGATGGTTTTGATTTTAATTCCAGAGGTTTAAGTTCTTTACCAAGAAGCTCAACGAGTTCATCGTTAACAATTTTAATCAATTGTTGAGAGGCGTTCACGCCTAGAACAATGTTTTCGCCCTCCGCTTTATCGCGAATTGATGAGATAAAGGATTTTACGACGCGCAGGTTAACGTCAGCGTCTAAAAGCGCACGACGAATTTCACGCAAAGCGTCCTGCATATTTTCTTGCGTTAACTCTTTGCTACCTGTGTTTCTTATTATTTCTTGTAATTTAGAACTTAAACTGTCAAACATAATTAAATAATAGCATAAAAAAGGCTGATGACAAGGCTTGAGCGCTCGGAAAATTTTTACAATATTCAAATGGAGTATAAAATTTGAAAAATCTCATAAAAACGGATGATTACAAATGGGTGGCAATTGAGTAATATAAAACCATACTCCTTAGAGACTAAGATACACATATCCCTAATCAACAGCTATGCACCTAAAGTACATAGCTTTTTTTTGCGGATTTTGGCAAGTGCGCCGTGTGAGCTTAGGTGAGCCGTCGGGAAACATGTGGGTTGCCAAAATCCGCAAATGCGAACAGCAACAGAGCGAACCCAGCACGTCCCAGTGAAAAAGTCGGCGGAACGTTAAAATTGCTTGCAATTTTATATGTGGAGCTAAGACTTTTGAACTGCCAATAATCCAAGATATGCGTAAGCCAGGGTAGCGCCAGAAATATTTTTTCAAAAGGCAATTTTTTTGAGTACATTGTTTTAATATATAAAGAGGAAATTATGGGGTTTTAATATGAAATTAAAAAAATGTTGCACAGTTTTGCGTAATGCTTGTGTTTATTTAGCGAAAAAAACACCGGTTGGAAAAAGAGTAGCTGGCGGTTGGAAAAATGGTAAAGTCGATTTGCAATTTCGGTTTAGAGGCTTAGATTCTTCTAACTTAAAAGTTATGGATGCATACAAACAAACCGTCAAGACCCGTGGGCTTAATGTTGCTATGGGGATTCCGGCAGATGGCGAATTTATGTCTGTTCTGAAACGTTATGCGCAGAAAAACAAACTGGGTGATATTAATCTAGAAAATAAAACTTCCGAGGATTTGTTAGAAATTGTTCTTCAAAAAAGTGGTGTAGGCCCATGTAAATTTGCACAAATAGTTTCTTCTGATGAGCAAATTATGAGCAAGCTTTCGCCAAAATTGCAAGAATTGATTAAGAAAACTCAGTCTGAAAATCCATTCAGTCGTACGCTTCAGGAGGCTCAGGAGTTTCTTGAAAACGCATTGTGCTGTCCTGCTGCGGGGGGGGGGGGGAGGCCTACCTCCTTGGCTACAATGGGATTAACTCCGCTACACCTGTACTTCTTCCTGAATTAAAAAGTGGAGTTCGGCTTATAAAGCCTTTAAGTGCCGGCTCTGTTGGAGAAACTTATCTGGCAAATCAAAATGGGCGAGAAGTTATTGTAAAAATGATTAAAAAGAATGTTGATCAAGAGCAATTGAACCTTGAACATCGGATTTTTATGAAATTTATTGATGAATTCGCATCAAGTTCTGAAATGGCAGTAGAGCATAAACAAATGATTAACAATCTTTATAAAGATTGGGCTAAGGAATTAGATTTTAGATATGAATACGATTATAATAAACTGCTTCAGCAGGGAGCCAAGCGTTATAAGGTTGCTGATATTACAAAAATGTCGGAAGATGCAAGCTGTATAATTATGGAAAAAGCTGATGGGATTCAGATGAATAATCTTATGAAAATGTTGAAAGATTTTCAAGCTGATCCTGGGGAATATCAGGCACGCTATGCTTCAGAAATTAGTGCAAATCCTTGGCTTAGTAATCCTCAACGAGTTATTGAACAGTTGCCCGATGTGATTACAAAAGCTTTTGATGAGATGTTTTTGTTTATGAAAAAAGGTGGAAAGTCATTAATGCATGGTGACCCACATATGGGAAACTACTTTATTACAGAAAATGGTTCAGGAAAACTTATACCTATGTTTATTGATACCGGTAACTGTGTTGCTAGAAGTGCCGGACAAATAAAAACTGATTTGGGATTTTTAACAGATTATTTTGTTGGGAATTCTCGTGGACTTGCAAAATATTTTGTTGCGCAATGTGAAAGAGTTGGGCATACGGGCGCTATGGGGCAGTTTCCTTGCAGCGCGTTGGTTCGTAATGGTGTTTATAATTCAAAAACATTGGAGGAAAAGGCGTTAATAAATAAAATTTCTCAAGAAATACAGGAAGTTGTTTTTAATAGGCGTCATAATGTTACTGATGTTGATGCGGTTCAAAAAACAATCAGGGTAATTCTTGAACGTAATGGTTTGCGTATGAGGCCTGAATATGTTACAGCGTTAAAAGCGCAAATGCAATTTTTTACGGGAATAACGGAGGCAGCTTCGTTATCTGGGCGTACAATTAACGTTGCTACTATTATTAAAGATATTCCTCAGGCGCTATATAATATGGTACGTCATGGGCAAAATCCTTATTCAGCAGTGAAAGATGCAATGAAATATGCGTATAATAATCAAACGCGTGCAACAAATGTTATATCACAGTTTGTATCGGAAAGACCAGATTTTTTTATCGATATAGTTGATGTTCCGCGTTCTGCGAGTTTTGTTCCAGTATGTAATATTAGTGCCTGAATAAAATTGGCAATAAAAAATTGCGCTTGGCGCGATTCGAACGCGCGACCTATCCCTTAAAAGGGGAGTGCTCTACCTGCTGAGCTACAAGCGCAAATGTTATCTATTTATATTCCTTTTTTAACTGACCAACCAGCCAGTGAGTTCATACTAGCAAGAACAAAATTTAATGTCAAGCATTATTTTTTATTTGTTCGTAATCTTACTATTTCGTCGGATGTTTTAGGACTGTAAATCGGTTCTAATATTCATGTTTACCAACGAAAGGAGTAAGTTATGTTTTACAATGTTTTGAAAGCTAAAGATTTGGTTGATTTAGACGGTAGAGAACTCGATGAAAAAGTTTTAATGGAATCTGAAACAGGTGCTTTAAAAGCCGTTGCACTTAAAAAAGAGGAAATCATTGATACTCACACATCTACTTGTGACGCCGCCGTTTTAGTTATCGATGGCGAAATTGAAATCCATTTTGATGCAGAAAAGTTTGAGCTTGATAAGGGCGAAATGATTTTGTTTAAGAAAGACACTCAACATAAAGTCCTTGCGAAAAAAGATAGCAAATTTTTGATTATTAAAATATAAAATGAAAGGCGGACTATTTAGTCCGCCTTAAAAATTAATTTATTCCAAAACTCCTCATATAATAAAACATATGAGCCCTATTTCTGTCTTATCCCTATAGATTTTATCGGGTAAGCTATTGATTTAATTTTACATCTAAAAATATTTTTTTGTCATTAAACAGGCTCCGGCATGCCAATTTCGTTACAAAAAAATTTACTAAACTTTTGTAAACTTTATTGTATTCATCTATTGCAAATAAGTGCTAATCGTTTTCATGGCCATGTTGGCATTTTGGTATATAATTTTTTTATGAAGTTTGTTGAATATTCTGTAAATACGGGTAGTGAAAATATGCGAATGGATTCTGAACTGCTTGAAGAGGCAATTTATTCGCAAGCCATGGAGCCTTTGTTCAGGCTTTATGGCTGGATGCCGGCTTGTGTTTCGCTCGGGCGTAATCAGAAAGATGATTTTCTTGATTATGAATATTTGTCATCGCTCGGCGTTGATGTCGTTAGGCGTTTAACGGGTGGTCGCGCACTTCTACACGATGATGAGATTACATATAGTTTTATTTGTCCCGTTAGTTATTTGAAAAATGGCGGGAACGTTGTCGAATCTTATAAGGAAATTTGTCAAATTTTGATAGATAAATTTGCTCAAATTGGTATTGAGCTCACGCTCGGCGCTGAAAAAGGCGTGCATACTAAATTTGATTATTGCATGCTTGTGTCTACAGGCGCGGATTTGTGTTATCAGGGGAAAAAATTAATCGGTTCGGCACAGTTGAGAAAAGAGGGATATATTCTTCAACACGGTTCAATACTTTACGATTATAACAGAGAACTTCTTGAGAAAATTTTTAAAAATCCTGTTTCTACGGATGAAATAACTTGTATAAAAGAAATTGCGCCAAAGTTGAGAAAGGAAGATATTATTGATTTGTTAAGTAATGTAAAATTGTAAGCTACGTAAAAGGCAATTACCCTTGATGTAAATACTTTATATATATAAGTATTATAAAACGAGGATAATAATATGGGTTGCAATGGAGTTTACGGATTATTTGGCAATGGATTTATGAATCCTTATCTTCCTATGGCTGGCTATTTGACCAGTACGTTGGGACATAGCCCTTGTAATATTTGGCCGGCACGTAATTGGACTCAGGCTGCACAAAGCTGGACTCACTGTGCTGCATATCCTTATGGCTTTAATTTTAATTTTACAGGCAGAAGAACGCAATATATTGTTGCTGATCCATTCCAAATGCCATATCAAACAGCATTAGGACTTCAAACCGGCCAAGTTTATGGTGGCATGAGTGCAGACCAACTGAAATATTGCTTTGAACAGAGAAATGAACGATTTGTAGTTGACCTTTCAGTAACAAAGACCGTATCAAATCTTCAACAGGTTAAGTCAATAGGGGCTTGTAAAGATTTTGCATATATGAAAGCTGAAGAGAACAAAGAATTGCGTGATGAAGTTGTTGCGCTTGAGAAAAAAGCTGAAGAATTATTAAAACAATTTGAAGAAGTTATGAAAGACGCAAATTCTTTAGGAACAAACGAACTTGCAGCAAAAGTTAAAGTTTATTCTGAAAATGCGAAAGCTCTTGTTGGTGAATCAGATGAGCTATATAAACGCGTAAAAGAAGCTGAAAAAGCATATAATGATAAGAAAACTGAAGAAGCTGCAGCGGCAGCAGAGGAATCAGCGGCAGGCGCAGGAGATAACGATGGTGCCACAAAACCTAGCGGTGGAGATGAAACACAAAAGCCTGATTATACTCCACCAAAACCTAAAACATCAACTCAAAAGACTGAGGTAATGGATAAAGGTACTAAAGTAAAAGTTAAAAATAAACAAGGCGAAGCGTTGTCTGGAAAATACTATGAATACGAAGGTAAAATTTATAAGATAACAAGTGATAATGCTAAACCTATAGATGTTACCGATAAAGTAGATAAAGTTGACACTACAGCCAGTTAAAATATAACAAAAATGAGGATTTAAGTATGGTTGATAAAATTCCAGAGGAAATTGCAAAACTTGCAAAAGCGTATAATAGATTGCCATTAGAAAAACGCACGGAAACTCAGGCAATGATGATATTTAATAAGTTAAATACTGTTAATACGAATGCAAGTAAAGATATGCTGGATGATGCAGATAAAATTGATGAGTATTTTAAGGATGTTATGGGCTTATCTGTTATGAATAGTATTTCTAAAGAAGAATTTTTAGAAAATATTGAGGACTGGGTTGGTGAATTGGCTAAATATGAAGCACCAAAACCGACACAGAACGCAAAAAAGCCTATTAAATATATTTCGCCATCACAAGCCGAAACATTGGCAGAACAATTACAGGATGCTGCAGAACCGGATATGGGTAATAATTGGCTTTGCGACACGTTAGCTTTTATTAATGATGATAACGAGAGGTATAAGCGTACTAAAAAATTATTCAATGACGACGGAGATGTTAATTCAAGTATTAATATGCATAATATCGTAGAGGTATTAGACAATCTTGATCTTAAGGAGTTTAGATATTCTATTTATACCTTTGATGACAAAGATGAACTAAAAATGCTTCGTACAATCAAGAGACTTCTTCAAGAAAGAATAGATGCACTAACTGAAGCGGGTGTTTCTGTGCCAGATGCTGCGAAACAGGGGTTGGACGCAATTGCTGTCGAATCAGGCAGAGGCAAACGTTCAGAGTTTCAAGCTGCTGTACAAACCTGTGTTAATGCTTTAAAAGGTTTGGGAGTGGCAAAAAAGTCTTCTTCATAAGATAATGAAGATGGTAGAAGGTCGAAGAGGGGCTGGTAGGTTAAGTTAAGGAAAAGGTATGGGATTAATCTTATACCTTTTTATTTATTGCTATTTTTTTGTTGACATGCTTTAATAAATACATAACTCTTATTGATTAGGATTAGTGTTTTAATGAAAGTTTCGTCTGTTACACAGCGTCAGAATATTGCATTTAAGCGTCGTTTGTCAAATGACGAGGAAAGGGAACTGCGTTCTATCAGTGTACAGGCAAAAGAGGTCCTCGGAAATACGGGAAATTCTGTGTTGATTGTGCATGATGCGTGTTTGCCGCAGGCTCCTGTTAGAAATACAGGTGTGGCAAATATTTTAGGGTACGATTCTGATGAATTTTTTGAGTTCGCCAAAACTTATTTTGGTATTAATACAATTGAAGTTTTACCGCAGGGTGAGGCCGGTAGGGTTCATAAAAACGGGCTGGTTTGTGCATACGGAAATTCAGCTTTAGGGCTTAACGATTCATTGATTAATCCTGAAGTTCTTACAGGTTCTAAGTGGCGACATATTATGATGCACGAGGAGTTTGAACAAATTGTTGCCGCAAACGACGCAGTTGACAAAGCAACGACTGTTCAGTATGAAAAAATTAACGGTGAAAATTCTGTTTTTCGTAAAACATTACGAACTGCTTTTGGACGGTTTATGGCGCTTGAGCGTGATGATGAATTAAGAGTTGAGTTTGAGCGGTTTAAAAGAGAAAACGCTGATTGGTTGGAACCAAAAGCGGTCTATGATATTATAAAACGTCAAAATGACGGACTTGAGTTTGACAATTGGAACAGCACGCTTGATAATAATCTTTATAACCATAAATATCCTGAAAACCAACGACAAGAACGCATTGATAAAATTTTAACTAGTAATAAAAAAGAGGCTGAATTTTTTAGGTTCAGGCAGTTTGTTGCTGAAAAACATCTTCAAGCGGGACGTGAAAACCTTAATAAAAAAGGTTTGAAACTTTTTGGCGATATGCCAATAGGGTTTGCGCGAGAGGAAGTTTGGGCTAATCCTGAGGCGTTTTTGTCAGATTGCCATACGGGTTCTAATGATTGGAAAGCTCCGTGTTTGAACTATATGGCTCTTACTGATGAAAATTCGGCTGTAGCAAAGCTGTTAAAGCGTAAAGCTGCGTTGAATGCAAGGCGATATGATGGAATACGTTTTGATGCTTCGTGGTTGTATGTTATGCCTAAAATGGTAGATGATAAAACGGGGAATATTTGCAGATTGTATAATGGCGGTCATGTCCTAAGTATGCTGGAAGACGAAATAAAACGGGTTCAGGGTGATAAGTTTTCCAGTCAGAATATTTTGCACGAGTTCAAGGCCGGACGTGATGATTTTTCGATATTTAATAGCGGTAATGTTGTACCTGAAGTCGCGTCAAGAGTGACGATTTTTGAGTCAGAGAATTTAGGGTATTCCTGGGGGAATAATGATTATTATTCTAAAACATTAGGATTGTCTGCGGATTCTTATATATTGGGCGCTGGTGATCACACAGCGCAGCCGTTAAGGCAAGTCGCAGAAGGTATGCCGGATATGGTTGCTCACGTAACCGGTCTGGTTCGCAAAGACTCACAGGTTCACGTTCTTGCACAGATTTTTAATGATTCTATTGAAAATCTTTCTAATCCTGCCGAATTTATACGTTCAAAATTTGCCGATACAATGAGTGCTAAGCATAATTTTATCTTTTTTATGGACGCATTAGGGAATATGAGCCGATTTGATTCACAGCGTTTGAACCGTAAAGGAAATTATGCCTTTAAAATTCCATCTGATTTTAAAGAAAAATATCATCGAGCCTTGCAAAAGGGGCATGCTTTTAATTTACCTGATATTCTTGCGCGTGCATTTGAGAAAGAAGGACTTTGCGATGAGTATGCTGAGTTATATAAAAAACTTCGCCAAATGGCACGGATTTTAAAGGAAAAAGATACATCAGATATTACAGAAAATATTACAAATAAAACTAAGGGCATGAATTGGAAACAAGCAATTCTTATGGGGACTGGTATTGTTCTCCTCGCTGCAACCGGTGTGTATTTGAAAAAACATTCAACAACGCAAGATGCATAATTATTTGTATTGACATAATATATAAAATAGTTTAGAATATAAGACATGAAAAAGTTTATTTTATTGGTTGGATTATTGATTATTGGATTGCAAGTTATGGCTGCTACTTTTACGTTCAAATTTGACGGAAGCGGCTTCATTTCTGACGGGGCAGATGTTATTGAGGACTCTGATAAAGAGAAAATTTCATTCTACCTTGACTATGTCAAGGCTCAAACCTCCTATTCAATCCTTGTTGTAACTCTGGATTCACTCGAGGGTGTTCCTGCAAGTAAAGTCGCACGTGTCGTTTCTGAACGTGGCGTTGCCGGAGAAAAAGAAAATATTCTTGTATTTTTAATCGCTCCTACAGAGGGAAAAATCGGGGTTGAAATCGGTGAAAACCTTAAATCAGAGATTTCTTACGTAGCACTTAAAAATATTATTCAGGAAGAAGTTTCTCCATCATTTAAAAATGGTGAATATTCATCTGCAATTACAAAAGGTATTTATTATATTTCACGTGCTATTGAGCCATCTCTTGTTTTCGTAAAACAAGATTCAGGTGTAAAATTTGAACAAATGAGTAAACCTGTTCAAAAGGGTATATCATTCCAGAAAGAATATATACTTGCAGCTTTGTTTGCCATGTTGGGTGTACTTCTTATCTCTCTTAAAAGAATGATTAAGAAACCTCAAAGGGTTAAACGTGGCGGCTTTGGTAATCAGTTCGGGTTATAATTAGAATATTGGAGATTTAAATGAAAGATTTAAATACATTTGTTGTTTCATTGCAAGATATATTTTCAGATAGATTGTTATCAGTCTTTATTTTTGGTTCAAAAGCAAATTCATCTGAACATCCATTGAATTCTAATGTGGATTTGTTCGTTGTTGTTGATAATTTGAAAACTGAAGATTTAACAAACTTATTGCCGTCAGTTCAAAAATGGATGGCAAAAGGTAATCCTTATCCACAAATTATGTGCAAAGATGAATTCTTCGGTATGTGCGATATTTACGCTATTGAATTCTCTGATATTAAGTGGAATTATCAAATTATTTACGGAAATGATTTTGTAGAAACCTTGAACGTTAACTATTTTGACTTGCGTCTTCAATGTGAACGTGAAATTAAAAATCTTATCTTAAAATTAAGAGGATTTTACCTTGAACACGGAAGAGCAAAATCTGCTATAATTCCGGCTCTTGAAACAATCGCTAAAACAATTGTTGTTATTTTTAGAGCATTGTTAAGATTGAAAAATATGAATCCTTCAGTTTACAAGCAGGATGTTGTTGAACAACTGGGTTCCGTTATCAGAATTGATAAAGTATTCTTTAAAAAATTAATTGGTCAGAAAGAGGGTACTTATAATTACACTGCATCAGAAATTTATGAGTTTAATGAATATTTGTTAAATCAACTTGCAAATATTCTAAGACAAGTTTCTGAAATGTAAGTCTGGTTAAAGAGTTCAACTATTTAAATGATACGAAAATCCTTTCAATATGCTATATTGCTTAAGTATAGTTAGATTTGAAAGGATTTTTTATGGCTGGATATTTTGATTACCTTGGCAGAGTTTTTGCTGAAAAAGGTTCTTGGTATAAAATTTTGATGATAGTTGCGTTGCAGGCAATTACAATAATTTTTAGTCCCAAAGCGATGTTTCAGCAGGTCGCGGGTGGTGTAATGCCACAGTTTAATATTCCTGGTATAATCCTTTATTTTCTTGCGTCAACGCTTATATTTGGGTTTGTTATCCAAATTTATAATTCTTTTATGAATAATAGAGAAAAACTTCTACCTGATGTGGATTTCCTTGATATGTTTGTTAAATCTGTAAGAGTTGTACCTTTTGGGCTGGTATGGGGTATATATTTTGCATTTGCAGGTGTTTTTGGGGCAATGGTGTTACCAACTATTGCAACTCAAAGCCGTTTTGCAGCTCTTCTAGTTGCAGTGGTTTTAATGTTATTATTTTTCTGTTTGGTGTTTTCGTTTGCAGCCTTGATGATTATTCATACAAAAAGTTTTTCTTATAAGTATGTATTGAACCCAGTTACTGCATTTAGAATTTTTCCGCGTGTTGTCGGGCCGATGTTACTTTTGATTTTGTTATACGGTCTGTTAGCAATAGTACTTTTCGGATTATTGTTTGGCGGAGCTATTTTGTTAGGGGTTACAACTGATGAAAAATCTGTTTCGGCGATGATAGCTCTAGGAATGTTATTTATTGTATTTGGATATTTGAATAACGCATTTTCTTTTGCCTATAATTTGAAATTTGCTGATATCGTTAAAACAAGACTTGCAGATACCGAATATTTGGATGACGAATATGGTTTTTCGGCGCTGGATGATAACGATGAAAACAATGAAAACGACGAAATGCTTGATTACTAAGGCCTTGCCGGAAGTGTTAAGAATTGTAAATTGCCTCTCAGCCAGAGAGGCAATTTTTTTGCGCAAAAATACTTTATATATACAAGGTTAGGAAAATTTTAAATTTAAGGAAAGGTTAGGTTAGTTATGGGAATTAATCCAGCAATGGGAATGGGTTATGGCTTTGGCGGTGATGACTTCTACACTCAAATGCTATACCAACAAATGGCAAACGGCGGTGCTGCTAATTCTTCAATTTGGAACAATGCCGGAACAAACAATGCTACAGCCGGGGGGGGGGGGGCTTCCTCTGCAGGTCAAGAAACTGCTAAGCAAGGACCAAGTTTTGGCAAAGCTTTGATGTATGGTGGCGGTGCTGCAGCAGCAGTCGGCGCAGGTACTTATTTTACAAACAATCCGTTTGTAAGCCCGATTACCGAGGCTAAAGGTGGTAAAAAAGTATTTTCAGACGCGTTTATGAAACATTTCTCCGGTGAATACGCTGCAATGCAAAACGGTGACAAGTTAGAGAAATTTTTCAATGGGCTTGGTACTAAGAAAGCGCCTATTACAGTAGAAAACTACGGTGCCACAATGGAGTCAATCGAAGACTTTATTAAATCAGGCGATGTTGATGATTTGACAACAGAAGCAAAACAAGTTTTGAAAAAGAAATTCAGTCTTGCAAAAGCTGATAAAGCTGCATTAGAAGCCTTACATTCAGGACAATTAGCAGATGTTAAAACTTTCTTGACAGATACTCACTATAATGTAAATGATTTGCGCGGTGCCAATAGCCTTAATATAAAACAATCAATGTTAGAATCACTTGATGATGTTCGTGATGGTTGGAAATCGCTCGGTAAAGGTAAAGATTCTATCCCTGCAAAATTAGAGTACTTACGCGAACACGCTCATACAATGGGTATGGACAAAGCTGATTACCAAAAATTATTACGCAATGCAGATGATATCACTGACGTAAAAGAATTGGATGATATTTTCAAAAAATTCGGTGAAAAAGCACCATTTAAGGCAAGAAAAGCAGCATTGAAAAATGAAGTCAGCACAATCGAAAAAGCAATGCAAAAATTTGTTTCTAAGGTAGATAAAAAGGCTGGCTGGTTTGGCAAAACATTCAAACAAACAGGTGACAAAAAGACATTAACAGCACTTGAAAATGCTCTTTCTTCAATGAAAAAATGCAAAGCCGGTAAATATGCAGGTATTGCTGCAGCCGGCGCCGCAGTTCTTTCCTTCTTTGTATAATCCTCTTTCCCTAATCCTTTCTAAATAATACCCCCGAATTACCGTTCGGGGGTTTATTTTTTCCTGTCATCCCGAACTTGTTTCGGGATCTGTCCTACTTGACTTTTTAATAATAAACAAGAGAACCATTTTTCTTTTCCACATGGCGACTTTTGTTGAATTTTTCTACTTAACTTTTCCTCGGTGCATTGGCTAGATCCTGAAACAAGTTCAGGATGACAGGCACTGAGTGCCATCCATAAACTGGCCTGCGGGCTACCGGGCAATGTTGGATGTTTGGGTATATCGTTATTGCAGCGCAATGATTATATTATGACGTTTGTCCGTTTTGGTCAGGCGATAGGAAAAGAACCTTTCATTCTCACAAACTGTGCAATTGGGCAAAATATCAATTTGTATGACGCCGATATCTTCCAGTTGGCGGCGGTTGGTTTCTTTTAGATCTACCATAAACTTCTCACCTTTCGGCTTATACACGCAATATGGCGCCAACGCGTCGACGACTTCTCCCGTAACCTCAAAACAGCATTTTGAAATGCATGGGCCGATTGCTGCGCGGATATTTTCAGGTTTTGAGCCAAGTTCTATCATTTTTAAGGCTGTTTTTTGCGCAATTTGGGCCGCTGTTCCACGCCAGCCGGCGTGAACTCCTGCTGCTATATTTAAAACAGGGTCGAAAAGGATTATCGGTGTGCAATCCGCGAAATTCATAACTAATCCTCTGTCCTTTTGCATTATAATTACAGCGTCGGCCTCGAAACTATCGTTTTGCATAGGGTCGATTTCGATATGGTCGCCGTGAATTTGTTTCGGACGGATAAAGCCTTCAACTCCAAACATTTTTGCATAAAAATCAACGCGTTCAGCGCAGAAGTAATCGCTGCGTTCAGTGAAACAATGGTTTAATCCCTCTAAAAGCTTTGATTTAAGCATATTAATAACCGTATTGCTCGCGAGCGTTCAAGTATTGTTTAATAGAAACTAGTGCCGCTTGAACTATACGTGTAACGCGTGAAGATGAAAGACCAACCTGTGTTGCAATATCTTTGACCTGCATATTTCTATAGAAACGGTATTCGACAACGGTTCTTTCTTTTGGTGGAAGATTTGCGATTGCTTCTTTAATCATTTTAGCAAGTTCTGAAATCTCAGCGTTTTCATCCGGCATTGCGTGCGGGTCTTTGACAAAGTCAAACGGCGAGTCATTATCGCTTGCCGCTGCTGCTAAACCGTCAATGGAAAGGATGGTTTCGTAAATGGATTCACGAACCTTAGCCTTTTGTGCTTCCGGATTGCTTTCATCGTAAAGCGCTTCGTCGTCTTCCTCTTCTTCTTTGTGTTTTAAAGAATACCATTTATAACGAATACGAAGTTCGTTTCTCATAGCCCAGCGAACCGCAGTCGCAACGTATGCCGCGTTATATTTAGCCAGTTGTTCAGGCGTTTTATTCTTAACTAAAACTTGTACAGCAATGATACCGATAGAAACAAGTTCTTCGCAGTCAAGCATGTGCGAAGGAATCCGGCGGTACTCCACACGGGCGACCTTTTGCACGATGTCTATATATTCTTGAAGTTTTTGTTTATCTACGTTAATCATATTGTCCCAATTGTATTCTAGCATATCGCAATGTAAATAACACCTTTATTTGGATGAGATTTTACGAAAATTTTTATTTTCGTTTTATTTTGTATACGAATAATAAAATTTCTGCGACTGCCTTGTATAATTCCGGCGGAATCATCTGGTTTAAATCTACCATTTTATATAATGCTCTTGCAACCGGTGCGTTTTCGATTACAGGAACATTGTGGTCTTTTGCAATTTGTATGATTTTTTTTGCAATAAGTTCTGTGCCTTTGGCAATAAGCATCGGGGAGGCCATTTCTTCCTGTTTGTATTTAAGTGCGCAGGCTACGTGGATAGGGTTTGTGACGACAAAATCCGCTTCCGGAACTGCGTCCATCATGCCTTGTTGTAACATTTGCATACGGCGCTGGCGAAGCGCAGCTTTGACGTTAGGATCACCTTCTGTGTTTTTATATTCGTCCTTGATTTCTTTGAATGACATTTTCTGGTCTTTCAAAAACTTCCATTTTGTAACCCCGTAATCCGCCGCCGCAATTACAAGGAACGCAATACAAGCTTTGAAAATAAATTCTGTTATAAGTTTGCCGAACTCTATCATTACAGAGAAGTTGTTGTCGATTGAAGCAAGCATGAGAATACTTTCTATATGTTCTTTGTAAACACTCCAGCCGATGAAACCAAGAATTACAACTTTTACAATGTTTTTGAAAAGTTCAAAAAGGGTCTTGATAGAGATAAGGTTTTTAAAATATTTAGTCGGGTTAAGTTTATCAAGCTTTGGCACAAGCGGTGCGATTGCGACTAGCGGCCCAACCTGAATAAAGTCCGCAAGTATTGCAACAAGCCACGCCAGAAATAATATAGGGCCGATAATCATTGCAGCGCACTTGATTGTAGTTGTCCAAATGTACGTCATACCTATTTTATCAAGGTGGGCGTTAGGAATTTGCTCGTATAGAAGAGTATAAATCTGTACGATTTGTTCCCAGATGTGCGGTGCAAGCCCGAATATAGCTGTAAAAAGTACAAGCAAAGAAACAGCCATCGAAAAATCTTTAGATTTAACGACCTGTCCTTCTTTTCTTGCCTGCTCCAGCTTTCGCGGTGTGGCGTCATATTGCTTATCTTCATCACCCATAGCAAAATTATACCATAAATGTGATGTGTGAAACGCTCAGAATAAGTTCTGTTTCTGTCACGCCAATAATAGCCCAGCGGATCACATTATAATCTTCCAGTTGTTTTTCAATCCACTGGTTGTCAAATTCGTCGGGCTTTTTTAATTTTATTGTTTCTGTTGTTATCATTCTACAGTCACCGATTTTGCAAGATTTCTAGGCTGGTCGACGTCTTTGCCTAAGAATTCCGCAATGTAGTATGCCAGAAGCTGAAGCGGAACAATCGCAAGCAAAGGCGAAAGATATTCTTGAATTTCTGGAATGCGAATTACAAAATCAAATAGTGTGTTGAGTTTATCATCCGTTGAGTTCGTAAGTGCAATCATCCGCGCGTTGCGGGCTTTTGACTCCTCACTGTTTGAAAGAATTTTGTCGTAAACGGTTCCTTTCATCAATATTGAAAGTACAGGCATGCTTTCATCAAGCATTGCAATAGGGCCGTGTTTAAGTTCACCTGCCGGATAGCCTGTTGCGTTGATATAACTGATTTCTTTAAGTTTTAAGGCTCCTTCAAGTGCAGTCGGATAGTTTACGCCGCGCGCGATAAAAATGAAATCTTTTGTATTTGCATAAATTTTTGCGCATTGTTGAATATCTTCTTTGTGAACAAGAATTTGTTCAAGTTTTTGCGGTAAAACCATTAGTTCGCTTTTTAATGTTTTTAAAAGCGAATCATCAAGTGAACCTTTAACTTCAGCCATTTTCAGCGCAAGCAGATAGAATGAAAGAAGTTGAGCCATATAGGATTTTGTTGCGGCAACAGAAACTTCTATGCCTGCGTTGACAGAGATTAGGCTGTCCGCTTCGCGTGCCATCGCAGAGTCAGGGCGGTTCGTAATAATTAGAATGTGAGAACCTTTCGCTTTTGACTGTTTGATAGCTGTAAGGGTGTCTGCTGTTTCACCTGATTGTGAAACACCTATAACAAGGGTGTTTTCGTTTGTTACAGTTTTTCTGTAAATATATTCACTTGAGGCTTCAACGTCAACCGCGATGTCGCAGAAACTTTCTATAATGTATTTCCCGACCATTGCCGCGTGGAGTGAGGTTCCGCAAGCAATAATTTGAATTCTGTTTAAGTTTTTGAGTGTTGATTTATCTAATTTTACTTCATCCAGTGCGATTTCGCTGTCGATTGAGTGAAGTTTTCCTGCAAGAATGTTTCTGACAACGCTCGGTTGTTCGTGAATTTCTTTGAGCATAAAGTGTTTGTAGCCCATTTTGCTAAGCGCAACAGGTTCCCACGGGAGAATTTCAGGTGTAAAGAAAATGCTGTTATTATCTGTGTCAATAATCTGCATATCATCACGTGTAAGCGTTGCAATCTGGTTGTCTTTCAGATAGACAGCTTTTTTTGTATATTTGATTATTGCAGGAACGTCAGATGCTGCAAAGAATTCTCCTTCGCCAATTCCTACAAGAAGCGGCGCATTGCGTTTCGTGATAACCATTTTGTTTGGATGGTCTTTGTGCATTACACAGAGTGCAAACGCGCCATCAATCTCTTTTGAAGCAAGTCTTACAGCTTCTGTAAGATCTTTACAAAGAGAATATTTTTTTGCGATTAAGTGCGCTACTGTTTCCGTATCTGTTTGTGAACGGAAAGTACATCCCTGCGCTTCTAATTTTTCTCTAAGTTCTTTGAAGTTTTCAATAATTCCGTTGTGAACAATTGCCACACCGCCGCAATTACAGGTGTGCGGGTGCGCGTTAACAACAGTCGGGGCGCCGTGTGTTGCCCAGCGAATATGGCCTATGCCGAGAGTTGAACCCACGATTTTATCACGGTTCATAAACAAAATGTCGTTAAGGTTTTGGAGTTTGCCTTCAGCCTTGTAGATATCTATTTTGTCAGTTTCCATAAGTGCAACTCCTGAAGAGTCGTAACCTCTGTATTCAAGCTGTTTTAATCCATCCATTAAGATGTCTGCTGCTGATTTATCCCCAATATATCCGACTATTCCGCACATGAAATTTCTCTCCTTTTAATGTCTATATTTTGAATTATAACATCTATAAAGATTTTTTTTTAAATCCTTATAAAATTTTTATATGCTTGATTGACAAGGGCTAAAAAATGTTACATAATAGAAATGGAGGATATAACAAATGAAAAACCGAATTGTAAACATTTTCGCAGGGGGGGGGGGGAGCTTTTTA
>CANAJP010000022.1 GCA_947361615.1 uncultured Candidatus Melainabacteria bacterium
GAAAGCGTAATCATACCCCCCCCCCCCGTCTTAAAAGGTCCTTATTACAAGGCTTTTCAGAGTTTCTTTTTTTCATAGTCCATCCTTTCTTTTCTTTTATTATGAATGATTATTAAAATCTTGTCAAGATATAGTACTTGATATTTTTTTTGTTTGTACTATTATTAATATGTACCCGATAATATAAGCGTGCGTAGCTCAGTTGGATAGAGCGTTTGGCTACGAACCAAAAGGTCGGGGGTTCGAATCCCTCCGCGCGTAAATTTTAAAAGAGTCTTTTGACTCTTTTTTTATTGATTTGTGGTATCTTATAAAGTTTCTTTATTTAATTCTTTTTTTGTGACTGTTGGTGCAAGTCCTTTAAATGCAAATGGTTTTGCAAAATAATACGCGCTTAAAATATTTAATCCCCAACCTATAAGGTTAACGGCAGATTTTAAACTGTTTGCTTTCTTAGGGATAAAGTTTGACATTGCCATCAGGCCTGTTCCAGCCATAAGCGCCATATATGCTTTGAAAATTCCACGTGGAACGGCTACGCAATCGTTTACGTCACGCGGGTTTTTAACTCCATCCACTATAACGTCGATAATTTCGCGTTTTTTTTGCTTTTGTTCCGGTTTATTGTTATTATGAAATGCTGGTGAGGCTTGTATTCTTGAAACTTCCATATAACTATTAAAATCCGTAAAAAATTTTTTTGTTATTTTATAACAAAATTTAACAATTTATATTATAAATGGCAAAAAGTTTTTTTACGCGTTTTAATTTCTACAACAAAGAGGTAGTTCTATGCAAAATTACAGCAATATGCAGGCAGGAGCCTATTATCCGACAAGCCGTTCTGGCCAAATAAAAAGAGCCATTGGTATGACAATGACCGGTGGCTTAATTGGTATGACTGCGTATTATACACCTGTAAAGAAAGATGCTTTTATTCAAAAAGCGTTTGATATCACTAAAAATGACGCTGATGAAAAAATCGTTGCGCTTAGAAATATCGCCGAAGAAGTAGAACAAAATAATGTTTCTACTCAAAGCAAAATGGTTTTGCAAGATATGGGACTAACTGAAGATGTTGTTCAAATTACAGATAAATGCAGTGAAATTGATAAAAAAGTAACAGATTCAACATCTGTAAAAGCTTTGAAGGATGATTTTAGTAGAAATTTTGACAGTTATAAAAAGAACAGTTCATTAATGGATAATACTTGTGCTGGGGCTTTTAAAGCTGTTAAAAAGAGTAAGTTTGCTTGGGGCGTGGGCGTTGGTGCTGCTATAGGTCTTGCTTTAAGTTTATTAGCAAGTAAAGATTAATATGTAATGTTTTATACTTTAATCGGCGTTTTAGTTAGAATTTTTAGTAATTCTTATCTGAATGTGTGTCAAAAAGTTTTGACAATGCGCGGTCAGAGAGCTTCTGTTATTAATTTTTATACTTATCTTGGGCTTGCAGTGCTCGTTTTGCCTTTACTGCCGGCATGTTTTGGGCATTTTAGTGTGGAACTTTTGGGAAATTTCTTTGTGATGGGGCTATTGGGGGCGCTTGGAAATTATTTTATAATAAAAGCTCTTTCGATAGGTGAACTTTCGACACTTGCCCCGATTAATTCTTATAAACCTGTTGTTGCATTGTTTGTAGGGATTTTTTATTTGCATGAAATTCCGACAATTGGTGCAATATTGGCTTTAGGATTGATAATTATCGGTACAAGTTTTTTGATGGGCGGAATTTCAGGGGATTTTAATGCTAAGGCTGTGTTTTACAGGGTGTTGGCTTTAATTTTTTCGGCAACGGAAGCTGTATTTATAAAGAAGATTATTATGTTAACCGGTGTAAGTGAGGCCTTTGCGCTGTGGGTGGTTGCTGGACTTGTGTTTTCAGCACTTTTTGTTGTTCCTTCACGCAAAAATATGAGAATATCTTCCTGGAAATATCAAGTTTTGTTGGTTTTAGCTGTTGGGGTTATGCAGTATTCGACAAATTTTGTTTTTTCACGAATGGGTGTCGCTTATGCGCTAGCTCTTTTTCAGTTGTCGACACTAATAAGTGTCGTTTATGGGGCAAAAATGTTTTCTGAACACGGATTGGTTCGTAAATTAATCGCTTCAGCAGTTATGGTTCTTGGCTCAGTTTGGCTGATATTGACCTGATTGTATGTAAATAGCAAAATCTTCATTTACATTGGTACTCAGGGCTGTCAATGTGTAATCTCCTAGTTTAAATGTTTTTCCACTATTGAGTGACAGTCCGAGTTTGTATTTTGCTTCAAATGTTGTCCAGTCTGCGTAAAATTCGTCTAATGTTTGGCTTTTAAATCCCATGCGCTGAGAAAGTTTTTGAAAATCTCTGGGAATATTTTTTTCTATGTCGATACCACACGGTGACACTGAAAACGCGAGAGCAATAAATTCCCCGCAGTGACTTATGCTGAAATTTATGACTCCGGATTTTAAGATTGGTTTACCGTTTTCGAAAATTACTTCACGTTCTTCTATTTTGTAGAATTCTCTAAGAATTCTATCGACCATAAGATATGAAAGACAATGTTCGTTAAGTTTTTTAGGGTTTGAGATGTCTTTCTTTTTAAATTCCAATAAAAGTTTTTTGTGAACGCTGTCCGCGTCATTGATTTCTATTACAAAAATATCCATAATTTTATTTTAGCATAAATATATCCCCGCTATAAGCGGGGATATATTTAAATTTATTATGTGGTTTTAGCGTTTCTGATTGCTTTATCGACATCGGCATCGCTTAGGCCTTGTTTAACTAATGCAATCCTTAGGGCGTCTTTTACTGCTTGTTCGCTAGTTTGTCCCGAAACACTTGCTGTATATGTTTTATCTTCGATTTTAACGGTTATATTACCACTATATGTTTCTGTTCCTGGGATTTTCCTGATAGTAACAGAGGTGTTTGGTTTTGTGTTACCTGTGCTTGGAGCAGTGCCCGAACGATTGGCTTTTGGACGGGAATCAATCGGGGTTTCAAAAACATCTTTGCTAAATGTGAGAGAATACTTTTTATTTGTTTTTGGATCTGTATACTCTAGCTGTTTTTCAAAGTGCTGTTCTTTGGTACCTTTTTTGGTTCCCATCTCCCAGATATCTTTGCCATTATCGATGAAATTTTTACGGAACCAATTACGGAAGCGTTTGCCGACAGTGCTATCTTTAGGGTCTTCTTTGAAGCCATAAGCCGCTTGTAAGGTCATCCATCCTTGATAGTAGACTTTATCCCCTTTTGTAACCGGAGCTTTAACATCTACTTTTTCGGTTGTGATTTTTTCATCTTTTTCTTCTTTTTCAGGTGTTACATGTGGCGTTATTTTTATTTCAGACTCGATTTTCGGTGGTTTCGGCGGTTTCGGAGGTGTTGGTCGACGTGTTTCTTTTTGCGAAACAACACGCATTGTTTCTGCATTTTTTCTAAGACCTTTATCTTTAATCTTATTCATAGATAACAGGCCTTTAATTGTACCTGCAACTGCTCCTCCTGCAGCGGCGTATCCATAAACAGCTGGTGAACTGAATTCAAATTTGAATCCTCGTTTTTTTGTACCTTTTTGTTCATATAATTCGCGATCTGCGTCCGGGTTTTCAACTTCTCCGTTAAGTTTCCGGTCTTCATTATATTCATAATCGTGTTCCCAATGACCATTTTTGCCGGAAACATTTACATCATGTTCCCAGTGACCATTATTACCGGAAACATTTACATCATGTTCCCAGTGGCCATTATTGCCACTTATTGTGATAGAACCTTCACCATGAACTGGAATATCTTCATCCCATTCTCTGTGACCGGCAAGAATACCATTTTCGTAATCTGTTACAGAGTGATGTGATTTTACAACATCGTCATAAGTCCAGTCGCCAGAGCCTGTCCAGGTGGCATCATCTCCAGAGTAATGTCCTTGGTAGTTCCAGGTAGCATCATCTCCAGAGTAATGTCCTTGGTAGTTCCAGGTAGCATCATCTCCAGAGTAATGTCCTTGGTAGTTCCAGGTAGCATCATCTCCTGATAAATGTTCTCTTATTCTAATTTTATCAACGACTTCAAAAGGTATCATTTTTGTTAAAGATGCTAATTCAAATATCTTTTCTGTACCTGGAATGTTTCTTAATGTGTTGAGGAAGTCAGATACAAATACTGCACCTGCTCCACTTAATGCCCCAATTCCTGCAGATTTAAGTACATGGGCGATTCGTTGTTGGGTTGTATGGTCTGGTTCAGTCGTGATACCTGCGGCTTCCATTGCTTTTTTAATTGTACTGCGTTTTGTATCTTTGCCGTCGCCTAAGCCGCCAAAGTTAAGGCCCCAAAATGCTTGGTCTGATTCAGGAATGTCGCAGTAGTAATCGCAACCTTCTTGATTTGTTTGTTCTTTGCCAGATGTTCTACCGGCTTGTGAATATGCCAGCATTTGTTGTTTGTATTTTTCACCGTTAAATACATATTTTTTGCCAGTAGCTGGGTCTGTGAATGTTGGTTTACTCTCGTCCGTCGCTTCATCACAGAACATTGTTGGATTGGCTGTTACAAGTACTTGAACTTCTGCTGGCAGTTCATCGAATTTTGGTGGTGGGGTTGTTTCATATTTGTGTTTTTGCTTTTCAATACTGATTTGTGCTTCTGCGGCAATTTCTACGAGTTTGTCGATATTTTTTTCGTAATATTCATTTTCTTTATTATTGGCTTTTTCAAAGGCTTTATTCGCTTGTTCTGCTAATTTTTTGACTTTTTTCTGTACATCTTTAGGTAAGTGTGCGTCGCAATCCAAATTAAATTTAGCCTGAAGTTCACGAAGTTGTTTTTTGAGTTCCAATTTTTTGGTTGTGTCTTGCTCATTTTTAATTTGTTCAAGAAGGGCTTTTTTGTTCTCACGATATTCTGCAGATAATTTTTGTATCTCAGGATTTTGTCTGTTTTCGTTGATAAGTTGTTCAATCTGTGCTTGGCAGTCATTATATTCTGCAATACCACTATTCAAGTGCCTGTCTTCAATTGCTTTGATCGCAAGCTCTTCACATGCCATACCAATTTCTGCGCTTGTCATTGGTAGCTCGTTTAATGCTTTAAATTGAGCAAGTGCCTTTAAATCGTCAGGTGTGATTTTTGTTAAGGTAATATCCACAGTATTAGTTTTTTCACCGTACTTTGCTGTTTGCGGTGCGAAAGCTTGTTTATAGTCGGTTATTAATTGTGGATCATCCAATTTATCTTTGTATTTTTCAATATATGCTTGAGCTATTTTGTCCATTTCGTCCATTTTAGCAGGATTTTCGTTGACATATTTCATTTTAAGCCGCATTGAGGCATTACGTTGTGCAGGATCTGTATCATCTGTTGCATGCCATAAATCTACAAATGAATTTTGTAATTGTTTTACTTCTTTGTGAGATAATAATCTTACCATATCATGGCGTGCTTCTTCTCTGTTATTGGTATAACGTTCAGAGTAATAAGCTTTCCATTGTTCGGTAAGTAATTCTCTACTGGTTTTGTCATCTAACATTGCAGCCGTGCTTTCTGGAGGCACTTTAACGCTTCCATCATCATTCTTTTCAACTGCAAGACCTTTGATGTAAGAATTATCTCTGTAATGGTCATTAATTTCGGATATTGAAAATCCTTTTGATAATGCATTTGCGATACCTACTTTCAGGTTTGCATCTTGTTCGCAAGCTTTTTTAATAAGTGGATCCAGATTTTTCCATTGTTTTTCAGTGAATCCCTGTGGGACTGATGTCACATTACCACCCATAGTTGTCCTTTCTGCACCTTGTCCCCTACTGAGTTGGTGCCTTTCTACTATTTACCTAATATGTAATTTCGTATTCGGCATTCTTTTGGTGGAAGTTTAATGGTGATTTGGAAGTGTTTTTGCTTTTTTCTTGATATTATTGCGTTTGAGGCGGAAAAATTGAAGTTTACAATTCTTAACCTATTAAAATATTTTAAAAAGGCAGCAAAGATTGTAAAACTTTGTAAATTTTTGCTCAAAAATAATCAATTTTTTGTATCGATGCGCCGTTTATATAAATATAATAATAAAAGCATGTGTAATGTGACATAACAGATAATGAGGTTGCTATGAGAGGATTCAAAACCGGTAATAAAAGATTAATTCCATTAATATTATGTTCTGTATTGGTTTTGCAGCAAGCAGGTATTAATGCATCATTAGCCTCCGTGATTACTGACGGTAATGGCAAACCTATTGCCCCAAACGGCCAAACTCATAATTATGAAATCAGACCAGATTTGTTTAATGATAAGGTCGGTTTTAAAGAGTTTAAAGATTTAAATTTATCTGCCGGCGATGTATTAAACTTTATATTCCAAGCATATAATATTGATGGTATTAAAAATGATACTACTATAAATCGTTGGAATGTTGATACATTTGTTAACTTTGTTAATAACCAAATACAGATTGATGGTATTGTCAATGCTATTAGTAATTTAGGCGGTGGCTTGAAAGATAATGGTAATCTGGTGTTTATTTCTCCAGAGGGCATGGTCGTTGGCAGTAGCGGAGTTTTGAATGTTGGTTCTTTAAGTGTATTTACGCCAACACAGAATGGTTTTAATTCGCTTAAAGCAGGAATGAAAACCGCTGATAGAATTGTTGATGGCTTCTATCAAGGTGAGGCTACTGATAAGGTTTGGAATCCTAATGATTCAGCATTGTATGCAGGCTCTGCTCCAATTCAAATTGATGGTAGAATTTATGCAAGAGGTAATGTTGAATTAGTTGGCGGTCAAGTTGATGTGTTAAACAACGGACTTGTAATTGCTGGGCTTGGCGGTAATGCAGCTAATACAGTTTTAAGCTCAACCGATACATTATTCTCTGCTCTTGTTAATGCGGACAATATGAATGTTGGCAATGGTTATTCAAACGCTAACGGTGAAATAAAAATCGTTTCTAATGTTGGAACTTCTGTTGCAGAGGGTGGCGCTATCAAAAATTTTGCAAGCAACAGTACAACAACTATTACCAATAAAGGTGCTAATGGTATTGATATTAACGGTGAGGTTTCAAACCCTAACGGTACTATGACTATCACCAATAATGCCGGCGCTCTTAATATCGGTACTGCCGCTGATGTTAAAAACAAAGGTACTATGAATATTGTCGGACAGAATTCCGGCACCGGTGTTACCGTTAATGGTAAAGTTACAAATGACGGTACAATGCTTATTAAAAATGCAGGCGGCGCTAACGGTTTAAATATTGGCGGTAAAGTTACTAACAATACAGGCTCCGCTCAGATTTTGAATACAGCGGGAGGGCTTAAAGTCGTTTCTGGAGGTACTGTTACTTCTAACGGTACTAGCCTTAAAATGGATAATACAGGTACTGGCGGACTTATTGTTGACGGAACCGTTACAAGCACAGGTACAACAAATATTTTAAACCACAATAATAAACTTGAAGTAAATGGAACTGTAACTTCAAATGGTACAACCTTAAATATTGAAAACGAAGGTGTAAATGGTTTGAAGATTGCAGGTAAAGTTAACAATAATAGTGGTACTGCCAAAATTACTAATAAAGCTGGTAGTACAACTGGCGGTTTGCAGGTCACATCTACCGGTAACGTTACATCTAAAGGTTCCAGTTTGACAATTACAAACAATGGTGCCGGCGGATTAATCGTTGACGGTCAGGTTAATAATAATGCCGGTACTTTAAAAATGGAAAACACTAATAATAAATTATTAGTTTCTAATACTGGCCGTGTAAATTCTAAAGGTTCTAAAATTGATGTTGTAAACTCTGGTTCTAACGGTATGCATATTCAAGGTATCGTTAACCATCGCAACCCTGCAGGAACCGTTAACTTTACAAACTCTAATTCAAATATGATTATCGGTCATGGAAGTACTGATTTTAATATTACTTCTGACGCAGATGTAAATATTAATGCAAACAGCGGAAATGTTTATAACTATGGTGTTGTTAAAACTTTAATCCAAACGATTAACGGCGCAGATTTGAATATCACTGCGGCAAACGGTGCGATCGGTAAAGAAGTTGGCCCTTGTGCAGATGGTGTTTGCACAGGTATTGGTGGCGCTGATGCTAGAGATTTGACTAAATCTATTAACACAGAAATCGATGGTATTATTACCGCAAACAGCAAAGGTTCTAACGCTCTTGTTAATATGGCTAGTTTGAACAAAGATATGCACATCAATCAGATTAACTCTGATGGTCGCGTAATTCTTCTTGCTGATGACAAAGCTAACAAAGGCGCAACTTCTTATGATGTATTGAATAACGCGATTGATAAAAATAAACCAAATATTACAGGTACCGGAATTTCAGTTATCGCAAGCGGTAATATCGGTAAGAAAACTGATAAACTTACATTTATTCAAAAAAATGGCGACTTTAACGATACTTCTTGGAACGCTGATAAATTCAACTACAAACCTAAAGATGGTGTTCAAGGCGTCGATATGTTAGCGATTAAAGATGTTAATATTAAAGGCCTTGATAATGCAGACGGAACGAAAAATGATACTAACGTTTGCGCAATTATTTCGAGAACCGGTAGTGTTGACGCTGAATTCTCAGGCGATACTTATATTAAAGATGTAACCGCTAAAAATAGAGTTGATATCGTTAACCGCGGTAAAAATATGTATATCGAAAACCTTGGTCAATCTCCGACTTATTATCCAGAAAAAGGGGATTACTATGGAAATAAAACAAATGTTGTTCCTGAAAGAGCTCACATAACAGTTCTTGACCTTGGAACCGTTACTAAACCGAATACCGCAGCTGATTCAACCCTTGTTATTAAAGGTGGTCAGATTAACGGTGACGGAAAAGGCAGACCAAGCAGCGATCAAGATATAATTGTAACTGCTGATAATGCTTACGTTGATGGTTATTACTTCAATATGGGTAAAAACAGAATGCCTGGTCATTCAACCGTTAGAAAGCATGATGGTACAAATACAATTACAAGTCCGGATGGTACTGTAATTTCTGTTAGAGGTCAAGCAGTTAGACCTTATGATGTTACAGGTATCGGAAGAGATAGAGTAGAACGTAATTACTATTACGGTTCAGATGAAGGCATGGATAAGCCTAATGGAACCGGTAGTGAACAAGGTTCTGATCCTGATTATGATGGTACTACCGCAACACCTGATGGGGTTGATGATGATAACTTAGTTATTCCGGTACCGGACGAGCCGGTAGATCCACCAGATCCAATTGATCCAGTAGATCCTATCGATCCGGTAGATCCGGATGATCCAGATAATCCGGTTAATCCTGTAGATCCGGTTGATCCTATCGACCCTGTAGATCCAGTTGACCCGGTCGATCCATCAGATCCCGAAAATCCAGTCGATCCTGTTGATCCTAATGATCCGCTTAATCCAGTAGATCCAACAGATCCGGATAATCCAGATCCAGTTGATCCAATAGATCCAAATCCAGTGGATCCGACAGATCCAGTCGACCCTGTTGATCCTGTAGATCCAGTTGATCCAAATCCAGTCGATCCAGTAGATCCGGTGGACCCTGTAGATCCAACAGACCCAACAGATCCAGATAATCCAGTAGATCCAATTGATCCTACAGATCCTGATAATCCGGATAATCCAAATCCAGTTGATCCAGTAGATCCGAATCCTGTGGACCCAACAGATCCAGTCGACCCTGTTGATCCTGTAGATCCAGTCGATCCAAATCCAGTCGATCCAGTAGATCCGGTGGATCCTGTAGATCCAACAGACCCGACAGATCCAGATAATCCTGTAGATCCAATTGATCCAACAGACCCTGATAATCCGGATAATCCAAATCCTATAGATCCAGTCGATCCAATCGATCCGGTAGATCCAACAGATCCAGATCCTGTTGATCCTGATAAACCAAATATTCCAGAAGAACCAGTAGATCCTGTGGATCCGGAAAATCCAGATAAACCGGATGTTCCAGACAAACCGGTAAATCCAGTAGATCCAACAGATCCTGACAATCCGGATAATCCAGACAACCCGGATAACCCTGGAAATCCAGATATCCCGGATCCAACAGATCCTGAAAAACCGGATGTCCCAGACAAACCGGTAGATCCAGATCCTATTGATCCAGTAGATCCAACAGATCCAATTGATCCGGATGATCCTGATCAAAAACCGGTTATCCCTGATAATCCACCTGATCCGGAACAACCTGATGAACCGAATAAACCGGTTAATCCGGATGATCCTGATAAACCACCGGTTCAACCAGAAGATCCAGATCGCCCAAATCCACCATTCCCGGTAGATCCGGATGATCCTAGACCATTATTCCAATTTGGCTACAAACAAAGAGTAATGGAACACAATATCAGCGCAATCGACAAACGTACACAAATCCGTGTTAACGTTAGCGAAAGCCAAACTCCATTGACAATTGCAGATAATTCAGAAGTTCAGTCTGTTGTTGATATATCAAGAGGTGGTATGTCAGTAACACATCAGAACACTCTAAAAGTCGGCGACATCGTACCGGTTCATATCAAATACGGTGATGTTGAAATCGATGCAAACGTCAAAGTTGTATCAGCAACTAAAGGACGTGCCGGAACACAATTCGTTGACCTTGATGATGCAACCGCAAACCAATTATTATACTTGAGTTTGCTGATGGACGGAAATACTGATACACAAGTTACATACACAGTCGGTGAAAAGAATCTGGCTGTTAGTGACAGATAAGAAAATAAAAAAGATTCCCTGTGAAAAGGGAATCTTTTTTATAAGTTTAATTTGTCTTTAACTATGTATATTGGTCTATCTTTTACTTCTTCATAAATTCTGCCTATATATTCGCCGATTATTCCAAGTGCAAATAATTGAAGCGTTCCGACAAAAAGGATTAATGCTGTAATATAGCATATTAGAGCGCAGCTTTTCCAGAAAATTGCTCCTGTAGCGCTTGCTAATGATAAAATTAGTAACAAACCAGCGAACACGTGAATAAATTTTAGTGGTTTTGTTGAGAAAGATAAAATTCCATCCGCCGCAAGTTTAAGCATCTTAGAAAGAGGATAGTGAGTTGTGCCTGCAAAGCGTTCGTCGCGGTTGTAGTATAGCGGAGTGCTGTTGAAGCCAACCCATGGTACCATTGCACGTAGAAATCGGTGCTTTTCAGGCATTTTTTGAATAGCTTCCACAACTTCTCTTGTGATAAGTCTGAAATCGCCAGTATCTGTTGGAACTTTAATCTGACATAACATATCAAATACACGATAAAAAGCAAAGGCTGTGAACTTTTTAAACGCAGTTTCCTTTCTGCGTTTAAGTCGTTTACCGTAAACGACTTGATATCCCTCAAGGGCTTTTTCGTACATATCTTTGATGAGTTCAGGCGGATCTTGTAAGTCCGCATCAATTATCGCTGCAAAATCGCCTGTTGAGTAATCAAGCCCTGCGCTTACAGCAAATTGGTGGCCAAAATTCCGCGAAAAATTTATCGCTTTTACAAAAGGGTATTTTTCGGAATATTCTTTTAGAATTTCAAAACTTTTGTCTTTTGAACCGTCGTTAACAAAAATAAAATTAACGTCTAATTCTGAAAAAAGTGTTTCTCTGACGGCCATAAGGCGTTTGATGGTTTCAGGTAAACATTCTTCTTCATTGTAAACAGGTACGATTATATCAAGGCTTTTTCGCATTATACAACTCCATTATTGAGTAAATCGTGGATATGGATTACGCCGATTGGTTTGTTGTTCTCTAAGACAAAAAGGTTTGTGATTTTTTTGTCGTGCATAATTTTTAGCGCCTCTGAAGCGAGAGCATCTTTTGATATCGTTTTTGGATTTTTAGTCATCAGATTGAATGCTTGTTCCTCAAGAATTTTAGCAGAAAGACATCTTCTCAAATCACCATCTGTCAGCATGCCTGTGAGGTTTCCTTGAAAATTAACAAATCCTACGCAGCCAAGGCGTTTTGAAGTCATTTCAAGAAGTGCAGCCTGCATATTGGTGTGTTCTTCAAGGATAGGCATTTCTTCGCCTGTGTGCATAAGGTCAGAAACTCTTTGCAGAATAGAACCGAGTTTACCGCCCGGGTGTCTGTCGTTGAAGTCTGATTTTGAAAATCCGTTGCGTTCAATCATTCCGACGGTTAAAATATCGCCCAGAACGAGTGTTGCAGTAGTTGAACTTGTCGGCGCAAGGCCTAACGGGCAAGCTTCACCGTTATTTGGAAGTCTTAAAACTATATCACCGGCTTTACCTAATGAACTTTCAGGGTTTTTCGTTATTGCAATTAGTGCTATTCCAAATCGTTTGCAGTAGTTTAAAATGTCGATAAGCTCTTTGGATTCGCCGCTGTTTGAAATTGCGATTACGACATCTTTTTCTGTAATCATCCCTAAATCACCGTGGCTTGCTTCTGCAGGGTGAACAAAGAATGATGGAGTTCCAGTTGAAGCAAGTGATGCAGCAATTTTTTTACCTATGTGACCGGATTTGCCCATGCCTGTAATAATTATTCTTCCAGTTGCTTTTTGCATAAGATCAAGTGCACAAGTCAGCGAACCATCTGAAAGGGTTTCGCGAAGCTTATTAATTGTATCGATTTCAGACTCAATTGTTCTGAAAGCTGAATTCAAATCTGAATGTGTTTTTTCCGGCATCATAGTTACCATATTAACTCCTTTTCTCTGATTTAACCATAAATTTGCCCCGCGGGCTAGTAGTATGAAGAAAATTTAACAACGTGGGCAAGTTATTGGCGCCATGTTAGAATTAAAATGTTTTAACAAAGGAGTCATTATGGATATAAATAATAAACTGGTAGCATTTAAGGGGTATATCGGGCGTCGTGATTATATTTTGAATCTTATGTATATTTCAATGATAAGTGCCATTTTGTCCGCGCCTTTTTCAATATGGATTGCAACAGCGGTGCAAAACCCGTTCGAGGCGTTTAATGTCGGAGCGCTGGTTAGAACAGCCCCGATTTTTGCAAGCTTTTTCTGGGGCGTTGCGTGTATTATTAGCGCAGTGTTGGGCTTTGGACTTTATTCAAGAAGAATTGCGGATATAAGGGGCGAACAGGGACGTTTGGTTTATATATGGGCTGCAATTCTTGCGCTTGCTCCTTATTTGTGGGTTATAAAGACTAATCCGATTACCGTTCTGATATTTTTAATATGTCTTGTCGCGGGTTTTATTATTCTTGTTATTCCCGGGAAAATATCAGGTCAAATTCCGCACGATGAGCTAAAACGTTTTAACTGGGGAGCGTTCTGGGGAACCTGGATCTGGGGACTTTTTAATAAAGCATATATTACGATGTGGTCTATTCCGCTGTTTTTTACTCCTGCGTTTTTTAGCTGGGCGATTGTTTGCGGAATTAAAGGCAATGAATGGGCATTAAAGAATCAAAATGCAGACGTAGAAAAGTTCCAAACGGGCCAAAAACATCAGGCGATTTTCTGGAATATCCTTGCCGGATTTTTCATTTTCATCCTGCCTATTTTACTTGTATTTTTGATTTCTGCATTTGCTGTTACAAGTGCGATAAAAAATCCGGATGGGCTACAAAATTTCCTTGAAAAAACAGAAGATTTTGTTGAACTTGTTGTTGACGACACATTTGAAAGTTATGAATTAGATGTTGATGAAAATCGTTTTTATATGGATCCTAAAAATTGGGTAAAACTTTCATATAATGATCGCTATAATGCTTTAAAAGGAGCTGCAGCGGTTGCTTCGCTCAAAAAAAGTCGTTCAGGCGAGGAGAAATACAAAGGATATAAAAGCAGTACTTCTTCTGAAATGGCAAAAACTAAAATTTATAGTACATATAATGGTGAATTACTCGGAGAATTCAAAATGGATATGGATACAGAGAACATTAAAGATTTCAAGGCTCTATTAAAATCCGCGATGAAATCCTTGTACTTTAATACAAATCCTGAGTTACCGCCAGATTTGCCAGAAGTTGACAATTAAAAAGAGGCTTTAGGCCTCTTTTTTTTCTGCGTAATTTGTCATTCCAGGGAAACTGTTTTGTCCTGTCATTTTCGCCGTAATCCAGTATTGAATTTTAGGAATTAACGTTGAGAGGAACAGTGCTGAAACTGCAAATCCTACGCCTCTGTTGAATGCGTTTTTCGCAAAGTTCATTTTATCAGCTTTTTCTATTGTTTCTATGGTGATCTTTTTACCTGTACGTTCAGCTTCGTTTATTATCTTTTTAACGTACGTGTTCATATCGTTTTTGAGCGATTTAAGCTCTTCGCTTGATACAAATCTGTAAGGATCTTGATGTGCGTATTTAGTATTTTTGCCGAACATTTCATTGTTTGATGAAAGTCCGTATAAATTATTCAGAAATTCCGGCATGTTTAGTGCGCCGCCTTTGAATGTGTCTTCAACCTGAACTTTTGTTAGAATGCTTATTCCTTCTTTTTTAGGTTGTAAAGTCGACATACGTTCGGCGCGGTTGATGAGTTCTTTTATCTGTTCAGGAGAAAGTTCCTTGTTTTTCTTTATTTGTTCAACTAAATCATCAAGTTTCATTATGTCGTGATCGAATTTTGAATCAAGTTCTTTTGTCATTAAACCTGTGTTCGTATCGTCGCCAAGCGCCAGTTTTTTGAATTCTGCAGCAGTTAAGCCGTCTTTATGGTCAGCTATCGCAAGTTTTAACTGGTCTGTAACCTGTTTTGACGCTACAGGGTCAAGACGCGTTTTCTTGCCATCTTCAATCCAGTTTAGCCATGAATGAATATTTGGAATGCTGAACATATAGAAGTAAATTGATGATAAATCACGGAACAGAACTTCTGTGCGCTCGTGGTCGTTTCTGGAACTTATCGCGCGGCCGCCGGCAATACCGACATCGGTAGAGAGTAGTTGATAAACATTATCGTTTTCAAAATGGTTCGCAAGAGATAGGATTCTTTGCGCGTTCATACCGAATGACAATCCTTTTTTCTTATCGTCATTTTTAAATTTATCCATTGAGAATGTAAAGTAATCCTGTTCGTTTACAGGTGTTTGTTGTTGAACAGGTTTGTTTTTGTTTTCTCGTTCGTTATGAAGTTTGACTGTGATTTTTTGATTGATTTTAGGGACAACAAGACCTACAAGAATATTCGCAAGAATAATACTTGCTCCGACTTTTGCAAGTTTAAATTTGCCTATAGTAGATTCGCTAAGCCCTTTGCCCTTGTCTTTTAAGTAGTTAGCAAGCGGATTTCTAACTTTGTCTTTACCAACATCAAAATTAGTATCAACAAGATTGAGAGCCTTTTTCCCAATCCAGTCGTTCATTCTGTTGAAACATTTAACACCTGCAAACCAGAAAGCAGCGCCGATTGCTTCTTCTGTAAAACGCTCTCTTGCTTCATCAAACCCGCCTCTTTTATATGCCTGAATAGTTCTTCCCCCTGTAACAAAGCATTCGAGAGCAATCAGCGGAAGCATTGCACCGGTTCCCATGCCTCTGGTAAATCGGCGTGCAAAGCTGTAATTATTAATAGATTGCGGTTTTATACTTGTTGGATTAATCGGCATAATAAATATTTAATATCTTTTCTTGTAGTCGTATAGTGTTGCAAGTAATGTGAAGCTGAATATTTGCTATATTTTTAAGAAATTGTAACATAAAAGCTTGAAAAGCTTTAAAACTATGTTAAAATAAAATAAAGTACATTAACAAAAGAATATGGGGATGTTCTGGATTAGACAGGATGTTCGGTTGAAACAGGTTGCGTGTTCGGGGGCTGTTCCCGATTATCAACAAGCAAATAAATAAGTGCAAACAACACTGTAAACGCTCGTAACGCATTTGCATATGCGCAAGCTGCCTAATTGCAGCAGGAGCCTCTCGTGATTCCCAGCTTGCCGGAATTACGGGACAATTATGCAAGCCGCAGTATGGTAATAGCGGTAGCCATATCAAGATAGCCGCCAAAAGTTAGCCTTTCTGGAAAAAAGGCTTTGAAATACAGATGGTCGTGATTTTATCCTATGTATTTTAAGCAGAATTAAAATCTACGCACGTAGAGATTTGTTTAAATCCATTTTGGACGCGGGTTCGACTCCCGCCATCTCCAATAGAGGGGATAAAAACTTTATCCCCTCTATTGGAGATAAAGATTTATTATGAAAAAATCAGTTAAAGAATTATCAATAGAATCAAAAATATTACGCAGATTGCAGCACAATCCTACTTGTTTGGAGTTAGTTCATTATCTATTTGCGGATGAGGAACTTCAAGAACTACAGGATTATGCTAATAATGTTTCGATTAAACGTTTGGGGTATAACGATCACGGGCCTGTGCATATGCGGCAGGTCGCCGGAAATGCTATTAAAATGTTGAATATTTTGCAGCAAGCAGGCATTAGAACTTCTCTTGAACAAGAGGAAATCGGGACTTTTGAAGACAGCATGTGCGCTGTAATTATGGCAGGCTTAATGCACGATTTGGGTATGTCTATCGGTCGTCAGGGACACGAAGAGATGTCTGTTATTCTTGCTCAGCCGATTATTGATAGAGCTTTAATGCATATTTTCCCGAATGATTTGCGTCGCCGTGTGATTATTAAATCGCTTACGACAGAATGCATTATTGGTCACATGTCATCTAGAAAGATTCACTCAATCGAAGCAGGTATAATATTAATTGCTGACGGGTGCGATATGACGAAAGGACGTGCGCGAATTCCTATGGCTATTAACACTACTCCTCGCGTCGGGGATATCCACAAATATAGCGCGAATGCTATTAATAGAATTGGAATTCATCGGGGAGATAGAAAACCGATTAGAATTGACGTTGAAATGTCCGGTGATGTTGGCTTCTTTCAGGTTGAAGAAGTGCTTTTAACTAAAATTGATTCAAGTCCTGCAAAGCAGTTTGTTGAATTATACGCAGGTGTTCAGGGCCAAGAACCTAAGTGCTATTTATAAAATTTATTTGAAATCTATAAAACGTAAGTTATAATTTTATAGTATAAAGAGGGTTTGAAGTATGATGAGTAAAAGGTCATTTAAGAAACTATATTTATACTGTAACGTGGCACTTGTTTTGGCTGCGATGATTATAGGGCTTTCGTTTGTTGCGCAGAAAGCAGGCATGCAATATGTTGAGCCGTTTACTTTTAACACTTTGCGATTTTTTGTCGGAAGTTTTTCGCTGTGGGTTGTTATATTCCTTGGCGATAAATTGGGGCTTTTTAGAAACGAGAAACATTCTACAAAAGAGTTGTTAAAAGGCGGTTCTCTTGCCGGTGTCGTTTTATTTGCGGCTTTTTCAATTAATCAGTATTGCATGGTGGAGGCGCAGGCGGGAAAGGCCGGTTTCATAACAGCTTTATATATAATTTTTGTGCCGCTGATTTATACGTTAATGGGGCATAAGCTGAAACTTAATGTTAAAATCGGTGTAGTTATTGCACTTGCCGGGCTTTATATGCTGTGTGCCAGAGGGGCGTCCGGGATTGAGGCGTGCGATATTGGAATTTTGATTAGCGCGGTGTTTTTTGCCCTGCATATCATTGTCGTAAGCTTTTATACCAAAAAAGTCAGTGCCGTGAAATTATCTTGTTTTCAGTTTTTTGTTGCGGGAATGCTCTCTTTGCCGTTGATGTTTGCATTGGAAAACCCTGCAATAACGAATATTATTGCAGGGTATCGTCCAATTTTGTTCATCGGTATAATTGTTACGGCTGTTGCATATACTCTCCAGATTTTTGGACAGAAAGCGGCAAAACCGGTTATTGCAACGATGATATTAAGCAGCGAGTCTGTTTTTGCGGTTCTGGGCGGTGTGCTTTTACTCGGTGAAACCCTGAACTTTTCTGAAATTTGCGGCTGCATAATGATGATTTTTGCAATTATGCTTTCACAACTTCCGTTAAAGCTTTTTCAACATCGCGAAGAATTAGTTCAGTTGTGAGGTGGTAGCGTTCGTAGAGTTCGTTTAGCGGAACTCTGTCGGTGAATTCTTTTTTACCGCCAAAGTTTAAAACTTTCATTGTTGAAGAGCCATAGAAGCGTGCGACTTTTTCACCAAATCCGCCTTCTAAACAGCCGTCTTCAAGTGTTATTACAAGTTCGTGGTTGCTTTTGAGGCTTTCAAGAAGTTCTTCGTCGATACCTGAAATGAAGCAAGGATTGATTAGTGTTGCGTTTATTCCATGTTTTGCGAGTGCTTCTTTTACTTCCCGTGCTTTTCCCGCGAAGTTTCCAAGGCCTAGAATTGCGATTTTTTCACCACGTGCCTCGACTTTAAATTTGTTGATTTTTGAATAATCTGTTGTGTCTGGGATTCCGGTTGATGTTAATGGAACAAACGGAACGCGGATGGCAACAGGGCGTTCTGTCTGATTAAGTGACCATTCCAGCATTGCGAGGTATTCTTCTTTTGAGGTCGGCGCGAGGTAAGTTATGTTCGGAATGTTACTAATTAGTGACATATCGAACGAACCAAGGTGCGTTGCATCCGCTCCCGAAAGGCCTCCCCAGTAAACAAGCATTGCGATTGGTGAATTATTTAACGCCAAATCTTGTGAAAGTTGGTCGTAGGTTCGTTGTACAAATGAACTCATTATTGCAAGAATTGGTTTTGCGCCTTGTTTTGCTAGGCCTGAAGCAAATGCTACAGCGTGTTCTTCTGCGATACCGACATCAACATATTGTGAGCCGAGCTTGTCGCGGAAATCTTTTGTAAATCCGTATGCCCCGGGGGTTGCAGGAGTAATCGCTACAACGGTTTTATCTTCTGCAGCCTTTTTCAAAATAAAGTCTGTTGTTATATTATTGTAGTTTTCTTCAAACGGTGCTGGTGCTTTTTCATCAAGTGCACCTGGCATAATCCAGTGAAAAGCTTCTTTGTTAGCTTCTGCCACTGCAAGACCGTGGCCTTTGATGGTATTAAGATGAACAACTACAGGATGGTCTGTGTCTTTGACTTTTTGAAGAGTTTCAATAACTTTTTCGATATTGTTGCCTTCTTCAACATAATGGTATTCGAAGCCCATTGATGTGAAGAAATTGTTTTCGGCTTTGCCTTTTGTGTCACGAAGTAGTGACAGGTTGCCATAAATTCCGCCGTGATTTTCAGCAATTGACATATCGTTGTCGTTTACAAGGATGATAAGGTTTGAACCTAATACTGACGCATTGTTCAGACCTTCCAGAGCTTCGCCACCGGTGAGTGAACCGTCACCGATGAGTGCGATTACGTTATGTTTTTCACCTTTTAAATCTCTAGCTTTGGCAACACCGCACGCAAGGCTTATTGATGTTGAAGTGTGACCAACTTTAAATAAATCGTGCACTGTTTCTTCCGGCGCTGTGTAGCCTGTGTATTTTAAATAATTCTCTGGGTTTGTAAAACCATCTTTTCTGCCTGTTAGAATTTTGTGCGGGTAGCACTGGTGGGACACGTCAAAGACAAATTTATCTTCAGGGGAATTGAAAACATAATGCATTGCAATAGTTGTTTCTAAAATCCCGAGGTTTGGCCCCATGTGACCGCCTGTTGTATTAACCTTTTTTATAATAAGTTCTCGCATTTCGTCCGCGAGTGTGTTTAATTCGCTCAGTGGCAATCCTTTTAAGTCTTGTGGTGAGTTTACTTTGTCTAAAATCATACATTGTCCTTTCTTATAATATATCTGTCAAAACATTTTTTAGCATAGTTGATAGCTTCGGTTTCATCGAAGAATACACGGTTTTCACCAATCTGGCTGATTATTCCGTGTCCCTCAAGCTGGTTGTATAAATCCTTATTGTGAAGAACAAGGATTGGTTTTATTTTTTGAGATTTCAGGCGGATTAGAATATCTTCGAGGGCAAATATTGCCGAAATATCCATTAAATCCTCTGATGAATAGTCAAGAATTAAATACTTGGTTCCGAGAAGTTCATCAAATTGCGATATAAGTTGGGTTGCAGAGCCGAAGAAGAATTGGCCCTCGATGTGAACAACACGGATTTTGTGTTCAAAATCCTTTTCAACTTGTTTTTCAATTTCTGTTATGCTTGAGTCAAAAATTCTTTTTTCAACGAGTTTTGTTTTGTCTGCAATTCTTTTTGCATAGAGTAGAGCCGCAAAGACTATTCCTGCGCCGACTGCTACGATTAAGTTATAGAATACAGTCAGGAAAAATACTAAAAATAGTACATATAAGTCGTCTTTTGGCGCAAATTTTATGACTTTTAAAAGTTTCATATCGATTATGTCAAACCCGATTTTGATAAGAATTCCGGCAAGAACTGCCAGTGGAATTTGTGCGACAAACCCTGAAAATTTAAAAAGTAGTATTGCAAGGATTAGCGGGTTTATGAGAATTGCTAGGCGTGTTGTTGCGCCTGAATTAATAGCGGCAACTGTGCGCATTGTCGCTGCCGTTCCAGATAGTGAGCCTGTCAACGCACAGCAGATGTTTCCGATACCTTGCCCAAAAAGCAAGCGTTTACTTGAGGTTTTAGTTTTTAAAAGAGAATCTGCGACAAGTCCTGTGAGTAAGCTTTCTACGCAAAGTACAATCGCAAGAGTTATTGCATAGTGCGCGTATGTAATTATATCGTGAAGATTTGATTGTGGAATATGAATTTGCGGAAGCGAAATTGATACTTCTGAAATCCGCGTAAGATTTAAGCCCATTTTTATTGAAATAAACGTACAAATTATCAGAGCCAGAACTTGTGACGGAATGACTTTGTTAAGTTTTTTAGGTACGGCAAAAACGATTAAGAGAGTTATCGCTCCGATAAAAATTGCGTCGTTATTGATTCCGTTGAGGTTTGTAATAAAATAGTGCAGGCTTTCTATTGTGTTAGATTTTGCGCTAAGTCCGAACAGCGGGTTCAGCTGCATTATTATCAAAATTACGCCGATACCATTCATAAAACCTGAAATTACGGGGTATGGCATATATTTTACTATTGACGGGAACGATGTGAGTGAAAGGACTGTCTGTAAAATTCCTGCCATCGCGAGGATAAGGATTACAGCCGAAATATCACCGTTTAGCGCGTGCATAATAGATGCAATAACGATTGTAACGGGGCCTGTAATTCCAGAAATGAACGGAACTTTCGGGCCTAGAATGGCCGTTACAATACATAAAATAATTGCGCCCCAGATACCTGCGCTTGCGCCAAGACCTGTTACAACTCCGAACGCTAATAACTGTGGCAATGCAACAATTGCTGAACTCAACGCACCAAATGTATCGCCAATTAGAAGCTTTAACTTAAACATAAGGTAATAATAGTATGAATTCTCTTTTTTGACAAAATCTGGTGCTTGGAATAAAATCAGGGTATGAGAAGTGACAGTATTAAAGATGGTATAGCAAGAGCGCCGCACCGTGGATTATTAATGGCGGCGGGCGTTAGCAAACAGAATATGAAAGCCCCGTTTATAGGTATAGCAAGTTCTTTTTCTGATCTTGTTCCGGGGCATATCGGAATGCGTGATTTAGAACGTCAGATTGAAAAGGGCATTCATAGTGCCGGCGGTCAGGCATTTATTTTTGGGGTTCCGGCCGTATGTGACGGAATCGCAATGGGGCATTCCGGCATGAGATATTCCCTGCCATCGCGAGATTTGATTGCGGATTGCGTTGAAACCGTCGCCGAGGGACATCAGCTTGACGGGCTTGTTTTACTCTCTAACTGTGACAAAATTACGCCGGCTATGCTTATTGCAGCTACGCGTTTGAATATTCCGACCATTATTGTGACGGCAGGCCCTATGCTTGACGGAGAAAGCAAATGCGAAAAACTTACTATGATTAAAGGTTCGTTTGAGGCTGTTGGTAAGTTTCGTGCCGGTATGATTGATGAAAAAAGATTTGAAGAATTGATTGAACACTCCTGCCCGTCGGCGGGTTCCTGTCAGGGGCTTTATACCGCAAATACAATGGCTTGTCTGACAGAAGTTATCGGAATGAGTTTGCCGTTTTGCGCGACTTCTTCGGCGGTTTCGTCACAAAAGCGCAGAATTGCGTTTGAAAGCGGAATGGCTGTTGTTGAACTCGTTCGCCGCGATGTTACGCCGGATAAACTTATTACAAAAGACTCGTTGCGTAACGCGATTATAACCGATTTGGCGCTTGGAGGTTCTACAAATTCTTTCTTGCATATCTTAGCGATTGCAAATGCAGGTGGAATTGATATTACCCTTAAAGATTTTGAAGAACTTAGCGATAAAATTCGACAAATTGTAAAATTAGACCCCGCCTCCAGCTTTACTATGACGGATTTACACAATGCGGGCGGAATTCCTGCTATTTTAAAGACGCTTTTTGATGGTGGTATAGGACTTAAAGATACTCCGACCGTTTCCGACATGATGTCGTCTGAGATTGCTAAAGACGCCTATGTTAACAGCGACTTAATCCATCCTTGCACAAACCCGATTACGACAAAAGCGGGGCTTGGCGTTTTGTATGGAAATATAGCAAAAGGCGGTGCTGTCACTAAGATTTCGGGAATTGACGAAAGCTGTTATGAATTCGAAGGCGTCGCAAACCCGTTTGACAGCGAAGAAGACGCTATGTTTGCCCTAGAAAATGACCTTGTAAAAGCAGGGGATGTTATAATTATTCGTTATGAGGGGCCAAAAGGCGGGCCTGGAATGCGTGAAATGCTTGCACCAACCTCACTTCTTGTCGGAAAAGGTTTAGGCACAAGCTGTGCGCTTATCACTGACGGACGTTTTTCCGGCGCAACACGCGGCGTTTGTATCGGTCACGTTTGTCCCGAAGCTGCTGATGGCGGTGTAATCGCTTTAATCGAAAAAGGTGACAAAATTAAAATAGATATAAATAAACGCACTGTTGATGTTCTTGTTGACGAAACTACGCTTGAGGCAAGACGCAAAAATTGGGTTGTACCAAAACATGAAAAAGTTTCAAAATACCTTCAACGTTATGCAAAAAATGTTGCGGACGCTTCTCACGGTGCGGTGATTTTATAATGTATGAGCGCTTTTTAAAAGAGTTTGATGCAAAACTTGCAGTGTGTTTTGAACGCGACGCTTCTGCGATAAAATGCCAAAAAGGTTGTACATTTTGCTGTGAAAACGCTGACTATCCGCTCTCACGATTGGAGATGGAGTATTTAATGCAAGGTTTTTTGCAACTTGATAAAGAAAAGCACGACCGCGTGCGCGAAAAAATAAAACACCTTATTAGGGTAAAACCTGACATTTACCCCTGTCCGTTTTTACTGAATGGTGAATGTTCTGTCTACCCTTGTCGACCTTTAACCTGCCGTGTCCACGGGCTTGCTTATATGAGGTGTGACGGAATAGTTAAACTTCCCGAGTGCGCGCGAAACGGATTAAACTACAGCGAAAATTTTGATGGACAAACAATAAACTTTGAACCCATAAAAGAGGATTTGAACCTCGATAAAATTTTTGCAGCTCATCCTGAATTCGATTTTGGCGAAATTCGTTCAATGATAGATTGGTTTTCTTAAAGTTTTGTAACAATTGCCGGCATGATTTAAAGTTTAAAATCCGATATTCCGACTATTAGAATAATAGAACTATAACTATAAGGAATATCAATTATGGGAATGGCAGCATCTCAAGCAAGATTATTAAGCATTACGGCTAGAATGTCCGATAACGAACAGTCAGGACAACAGCTTTCTTATGCAAAAGAACGACTTGCTGATAAGACAGATCAGGTTACTAAAGAGTACAATGAAGCTCTTAAAGCAACTAAATTGCAGATTATGACCGGCTATTCCGATGGCGCTGCCAGCTATACCGATATTTCTTTCAAAGCTCTTGTCAGCCCGCAGGTTGTGTCTTCTCTCGGCAGGCAATACTGTGTTACTGATAAAAAAGGCAGAGTTCTGGTTCAACCAGAGGTCGCTGATGCTTTTATTAAAGCTAAAGGCTCACTTAATGCGTTTTTAGGTAGATTAGGGGTTGAGCAAGGTGGCCCGTTCTCTGTGTCTGACGTCGATCCGGCGAAAAATGCTAAAGATAATCCTGACGATAAAATAGTCGAAAAAATTCACGAAGCTTGGGATAAATATTTTCACAGCGTTGGTATTGATAAATTTGGCACAAATGGCGATAATAGCCATTTATGGCAGTTCGCTTATCTTGAAACAGGTGACAATATCGGAGAGGGTTACGCCACAATTTCTGTAAATGGTGAAGGTGCTGAAGTATTAAACTTTGCAGGTACAAACCAGGAACAGCTTGAACTTTATAATTACGCTATGGCACTTACCGAATCTTATTATTCTGTTGGCGATGGAAAAGATTCAGAGAATAAGCCATTTGATAAGCACGATTTTACTACAATTCAAACCCAATACGACAAAGGCAATAGTTCTATGATGAACTACTATACAAATTTGTATAATAAAATGCTTACATCCGGATTTTACAGTTATACAAATACTCCCGCGGATACGCAAGACCCTGAAAGCGGCGAACACTGGGTTTATAATACTGATTTATACAAAGGGATTAATCTTGATCCGAATAAAGAAATTCGAAAAGGTGCTACTGATGGTACTCCATTAACAGATTCAAATACCTTTGAACAGTTTTTAAGAAATGGCGAGCTTTTACTTGAAACTTTTTCGAAATCTGAGGGTAAATTCGTTTCAACTTCAATTAGCGAAGATACCTGTGTTCAAGAAGTAGAAGATGATACTAAAATTGCAATCGCTCAGGCTGATTATGAAAATGATTTAGCTCAAATTCAACGTCTTGATTCTCGTTACGATCTGCAAATGAAACAGCTTGATACCGAGCACAATACATTGCAGACCGAATATGAATCAGTAAAAAATGTTATCAGTAAGAATGTTGAAAATTCATTCAAAACATTTGGATAAAAAAGAGCCTGGTGGCTCTTTTTTTGTATTGACAAGTTAACAAATATAGTAAATAATAGAACTATAAAGAAAGGATGGAAAAATTATGAAAAAAAAGATTGTAAACATGTATGCAGGGGGGGGGGGCCGGCTGAGCCGGTTCTATCTAAGAC
>CANAJP010000023.1 GCA_947361615.1 uncultured Candidatus Melainabacteria bacterium
TACTTTCAAGGTCGGTCAATTCGCAAGGTGCAAAACGTGACGGGAATACTGCAGCGTCAGCGATTGCTGCAAGAACTTTGTTTGGCGCAAATCCGTTCATAAATACGATACTGCCTTTGAGTTCTTTGGAATTTGTGTATTTGTTGACTAAATCAATAGTTTTCTTTGTGCAATCTGCAACATTTCCCTCTGCATCAACAAGGGATGGGCCGCCTAAGACCAAAACAGCGTCAGGGTTTGCTTCTTTGAATTTTGCAAACGCTTTCATTACTGAATCAAGAGCTTTTTGGTCGTCAATACGTCCCCAGCTTACGAAAACTTTTGGAGCTTTGCCTTTTCCGGCTTTGGCATCTTCAAATTTTTGTAAGATTTCCGGTGAAACATGTCCGATTAATTCAACGTCTTTGCCGTCAAGCCCGTTGATTAAAAGGTTTCTGACCTTTTCGCCTTTAAGTGTTTTGTCGCCTTGGACGATTTCGCCAGCAAAGTTTTCTGCGTCGTAAGTTCCAAGTACACGTTTGAAGAAATTAATCTGGTTGTCTAATTTAACTTCGTCATAGTGTTGTAATGAGGCTTCCGTAACATTAAGTGTTCCGTCAGCATTTTTGAATAATTCTTCTTTTAATAGGCGGAATGGTTCTACAATTTCTTCATGACCGTCCGGATATTTTACGGTAAATCCTTTGTTATAACCCGGTAAGTAACCCCCTTTACCCTCAAACGGAGAGAAGGAGGTATCGTTCATCGGGTTTAGAATACCTTCTGCCATGCCGTCTTTATATAAGGATTTGAAGAAAGGACGAATTCCTGATGGAATTGCTTCGTTAAACGCCATTCCCTCTGCGTAACTTTTGGAAACAGTGTTAATCCCTTTTACATAACGGTCGTCTTTTTGTGCGTACATAAACGGAATAAGGGTCGGGTTGAAGCTTCCGCTTGCGTCAACCAGTTGAGGCATGAATTGTTTGAAAAATTCATCGGTTGTGCCGTTCAGATTGTGTTGTAAGAATTCTTTATTTTCCAATAAATTTTTAATTGCGTTGTTTCGTGTTGTTTCGCTTTCGGCAAGGAGTAAGTTTTGGAACATTGTTCTGCCGTCGATTTGTCCTGTGTATCCGTCACCACCATTATGGAGAGTGTAAATAGGGTTCATATCCTGTATGTTTTTTGCTCTCATATAGTAAGGGATATAAGCGGTTTGTGAATCGGAACAGCTCACTGTCATCGGGCTGAATGTTGAACCGTCGCTTGTTCTTGTGTTGGTTATGATTGCGTCCTTAAACTCTACGAATAATCTGTTAAACTCTGCATATGGAGATGGTTCAAATTTTCTTTTTGCAGCGTCAGCGACAGCTTCTTTTGCCGATTTTGTCATATATGCACCGTCTGCATAGGGTTCTTTCATTGTTCCCAGACTGTCAGAGTAGATAAGGAATACATCGTGGTTAATCCCTTTGATTGCGCCTTTGTCGTGAATTCTCAGCAATGTAGCTTCCTGAGTTGAATCCCAAGGAGCCTGAATTGTTGAGAGTTCATCAAGCAGAATATATTTTTTAGGGTCAGAGTAAACTTCCTTCAAGCTTGTTTTGTCTAAATCCGCCCCTGTCCAGAAAGGTTTTCCTGCATGTTCGTGACCTTCGGGAAATCTGTGAATTTTTACTTCTCCGGCATATTTACCCTTGGAGTCATATGTAAGTTGGGCGTTGTGATATGGCAAAACGATGGCTTCTTCCATACCCGGAATGCTGGCGTAATCGTACATTACAGTTGCAACGCCGCCTTTTTGCTGCAGGCCTTTTATTTCGGCGCCGACAAAAATTCCGTGCTTAGAATTGTTTCCTGTAAATGCTATTGTCCTCAAGTTATCGTGGAAATACGGCTGAACAGAATTGTTAACCTGTGTTCTTTGTTGTGCATTTTGCTTCGAATTTTTGTAGTTTACCACATTTGATGGTGCAATAGCTTGTATTCTCATACACACTCCTTTAGAAAAAACCTCTATGTCTGCAAATAACTTCTGATAATTTTTTTTTGCTAATTATTAAGAATTAATTTTTAAAAATCTTTACATTTCTTAAAATAGATGCAAAAATTTTCTCCTCTATAAAATCCCCTTTGTTTAATCCAAGATGCAAATAAAAATTATATATTATTATTTAAGTATAAAAAAATAAAAAATCAACCCTCTGGAGGATTAATGAAGTTATATCCTTTTGTAATCTTTTGTTAAGATTGTAGTAAAAACTATTGCAAATTTTAATTGTAATAGTTACAATCATTTTTACACTGCATAGATAGCGATTTGTAAAATTTTTTTAAATTTATTTAAAAATTTAGCAATAAAATTTCTACGCGTGACTTTATAAGATAGTGTATATGTATATTTGGTAGGGAAATGTCAGTAAAACCAGTTAGTGTAAAGTTAAATAATCGTACTTCTGACAATAATAAAGAAGTAAGGAAACAACCTCAAAATAATTCAAATTTACCACAACAGAATGGTCAAAATGTAGCGTTCGGTAACGCAGCAGCTAATGCTGTTGTTATGTTTATGGATGGTATTGAACGCGGCGGATTTGTTGCTTCTTTTATGGCTCAAGATTGCTGCGGTATGGTTGCACCTCGTATTTACGAGGGGCTTAACCGTAACAAAGAAGAAACCGGACACTTAAACTGGGATTTCGCTAAACGAGAGGGACTTCGAGAGTGCCTTTCAGGCCCTAGTGTTTTCGTAATCCCTGCATCTATCCTTTATTTTGTTAAAAAATATTCCGGAACCGCAAATAATGTTCCTGTTGATTTTATTAAAGCGTTTGGCGGTGAATTTGGTAAATATGCTTCCAACAAAAATGTTAATCTCGCTGATACAGCTAAAACTCAGACAGAGTTCTATGAACAGGTTTATAAAAATGTTTTGAAAACTTCTACCGCAGGCGCTATGCCAGAGGAAGAAATTAATGCTACTGCAAAAAAATTCGCAGATGAATTGACTGCTATCAGAGATGCAAAATCAAAAGGTTTCTTGAAAAATCTTTCAGGTAAAGCCGTTGAGGGCTCTAAAGAAGATTTGATGGGCAAACTTTCTGATGAATTTATTGCGATTAGAAAAAGATATATGGCACCGTCCGGCTCCCACTGGATTGCAGAATTACAGCCGCAGGACGCTAATGCCGGTAAAATTTCGGCTTCATTCTCAGCGTTTTCAAATAAACTTCTTGATTATACAAAAGATACCGTTGAACATACAAAACAATTCGTCGACAAAAATAAAGACGGAAATATTGCTGATTTTATAAAAGGGCATACAACAAGAAGAATGGGTTCACGTGCGTTGACAAACCTCGGAATGTGGCTTGCTGTTGTTGGCTTCTACTTTATGATTCCTAAAATCTATAGTATGGGCTTGAACGGCAAAAACCCTGGTATGGCAGGTTTGGAAGAAGCTGCACCGGCAGTTGACGAAAAAACAAAAACTAACAATGCCGATAAAGTAAGCTTCTCAGGTAAAAAAGAAGTGTTCACTAATGTCGCTGAAAAAATGATGAAGAATAAGCAGCTTAAGAAGGCTTCTGATTTCTTTGAATTTGACGGAGCCTCAATGACCACAAATTCAACTCTTGCACTGTTGTTCGGTTTCTGTTTGCCAACCAGACTTGCTAACTCAACAGATAAGCATGATAAAAAAGAAATTTTAACAAGAGATTTGTTTAGCTTTGCTTCAATTCTGTTTGGCGCAAACGCACTTGCACGCGGTTTCTCTAAAATCTTTGCGGGTGTTTCAGGGCTCGCTCTCAATGTTACACCTGACGATCATGAAAAATCATTTTTACATAAATTTAAAAATTACTTCTCTCCGACCGGTGGTATTGGCGTGTTGAAGAGCGGCGAAATTACAGCAAAATACAGTAATATTCAAGATTATAAAGACGGAATTAACGGTTTCTTTGAATTCGTTCAGGAAAACGGCGGTAACCTCAAGAGAATGCTCGCTATAGACCCTGAAATTAAACAACATGCAGAAAAAATTATGGGTAAAGAACTTGAACACTGTAAAAATGCCGAAATCGAAGAAGTGTTCAAAAAATCAAAAGGTTCAAAACATATAGATGCAATTGTTGATGTCTTGAAAAATCCTGACAACAAGCTCGTTAAAAAAGCAAAAATGCTTAACAGTACATTCGGAGCAGCGTCAATAGTATTGTTTGTTCCTGCATTTATGATCTGGCTTGCAAAACACTGCGAAAAAATGACTAAGGCTGATGTTAGCAAAGAGAAATTCCAAGAAATTGCAAAACGCTATATCCACGATGACTTTGCCTCTGCAGATTTAGATACAATCAAAGCATTGGACGAAAAAGTTCTTGAAGATATTAAAGCTAACAAGATTTATGGCTTTAAGTATGACAAAAATAAAAATATGATTCGCGATTTGACCGGTAAAGAAAAACAAGTTTCAGACGTTAGAGTCGAAATCAAAAAATATGTTGATATGGCCGTGCCAAAAGGACAAAAAAGAGTAGTTAAAAAAATGGAAAAAACTCCTGAAAACGTAAATTACAATATGTTTTTGGCCTCACAAAATCAACTTAAAACTAGGTTCCTATCAAACCAATAATACGCCTTGCCGTTGAACTGGGAAGGTGAAGAAAAAATTCCTTACAAAATAACATATAAAAAAGAAGAGATTACAGCGTTCAAATTTGAACGCTGTTTTTTATTGTCTGACGTAATTAATCAATAATCGGATTTATAGAATGTGTAGATTTTCTAATATTTTGTCAGAGGGTTAATGGATATGTACAAGTTATTTATCATATTTTTAAGCGCAATATTTTTGAGTGAACCTGTTTTCTGTGCGGTATTTGAGGGTGGCGTTGAGAAAACAGGCATGGGAACAAGCTCTATTATTCTTGATTCACAGACAAATCAACCTGTTGAAAACGTTAAAATTACGTTACCTAAAGAGAATTACACGACTTTTACCGATGAAAATGGCGCATTTAATCTTTCGGCCAAGTTAAATTCTCCATCAATTCTTTCGATTGAGAAAGAGGGATATCGTCCGTATTCTATTACTGTTGACAAGACCGCCACCGAAAAGCCAATGGTTGTATCGATTGAAAAGAGTGCAGCAGATGATATTGTTATAACTTCCGGCTGGTATCATCTCGGTGATGATAGTTTTTCGCCGAATTCGGCAAATTGTTCCGAGTTTCATGGAAAAGCTTCCGGTTCTTTTTATTCTCAGAATTTCAAAATTTCGGCAGGAAGCGCTGCGTCAAAATATATTCTTATCATAGGTTCGATTATCGGGATAGACAGTTTAATGGCCCAAAAAATGGGTCAGAACCGTGTTAAAACTTCTTACGCAAGTCCGCCTGAAATTTTTTTGAATGGTATTAAAATTGCAAGTATTGAACTTAACGGAGATTCACAAAGGTTTGAACTGCCAAAAAATCTTGTCAGAAAAGGTATGGATAATGAGATTACCATAAAAACAGGACGAAATATGGCTCAAACTGCTCATATAGATTATGATGATATTGAGTTTATGAATCTTTCTATAATAACAGAGTGAGGTGAAAACCTATCCTCTTTCGCAGATGGTTCTTGCAACGTGAACGCCTGAAGCTGATGCTTGGATAAGTCCTCTCGTGACCCCAGCACCATCGCCGATTGTGAATAAGTTTTTGACGCCTTCGGTTTCGAGTTCATTTGTTAATTTTACTCTTGCAGAGTAGAATTTGACTTCAATACCATAAAGAAGAGTGTATCTGGAAGCTGTTCCCGGTGCGATTTTGTCAAGTGCGAAGAGCATTTCTTTAATACTTGTTAATTGTCTATACGGGATTACAAGGCTTAAATCTCCCGGAGTAGCGCAGGTAAGAGTTGGTTCAATAATGCTTGCCTTAATTCTTTCCGGAGTTGAACGTCGTCCGTCAAGCAAGTCGCCAAATCTTTGAACAAGAATTCCGCCGCCTAGCATGTTTGCAAGTCTTGCAATATGTTGACCGTAAGCGATAGGTTCTTTGAACGGTTCGGTAAAACGTTCGCTAACAAGAAGTGCAAAGTTTGTGTTTTTAGTTTTCATATTAGCGTAACTGTGACCGTTTACAGTGGCAATTCCGTTGTAATTTTCCTGAACGACTTCGCCATTCGGGTTCATACAGAACGTTCTTACTTCATCACCGAATGTCGGTGCATGGTAGATTAATTTTGATTCGTAAAGTTTTGAAGTTAACGGTTCAAACACAGGTGCTGGAAGTTCAACACGAACACCAACATCAACGGCGTTATTAACCATACCGATTTTATTTTTCGCAAATTCTTGTGTAAGCCAATCGGCCCCCTCTCTACCCGGTGCTATGATTGTGTATTCCGCACAGATGGTCTGGCCGTTATCAAGTTCAATACCTTTTACCTGTCCGCATTCAACGATTAAGCTTTTTGCGGCAACGTTGTTAAGAATTGTAATTTTACCATCTAAATCGTCTTGCATATTTTTCAAAACATCAAGACTTCTTTCTGTTCCGAGGTGGCGTACAGGAGAATGAACGAGTTTTAATTCAGCAAGAGCTGCTTGTCTTTCTAGTTCTGCGAAAGTTTTCATATCTGTTCCGAAAACTTCTTCTGTTGCTCCATACTCAAGATAAAGTTTATCAGAGTAGTCAATTAAATCTTCTACTTTCTGACGTTCCATATAATCTACAAGGTGTCCGCCAACATCAGGTGTAAGAGTTAATTTGCCGTCAGAGAATGCACCTGCTCCTCCCCAGCCGCATAAAAGTCCACACTTTTTGCAGTTAGGACATTTGGCAAATCCTTCGCGTAAAAGGCATTTTCTTTTTTCAATTTTTTCCCCTTTTTCGATAAGGATTACTCTCCACTCCGGTTTAAGTTTCATAATTTCAAGAGCGGAAAAGATTCCTGCAGGACCGGCACCGATAATAGCAACATTATACATTTTTTAATTCTCCAAACTGATATAAACTCAACCTTAGTATATGATAAATATTTTTAAATTTAAAGTGTATGTAACGATTTTAATTCAAAAATTTACTTAATTTGATTGATTGAAATTTGTTTGTAGGCTGTATAATAACCATGTAGTATGATTTTAAGGCGGTAAGTATGAACAATAAAACGGGTACTAACATAGCATTTATAATTTTGATATTATTTCTATTGATTGGTGCTTGTAAGCAACAGCCGGATGTTTTTAGTTCTTTTTCTGACCTTGGGCAGATGATTAAATACGACGGGGAAGATTTAAAAGTTGAAGAAGAACCGGTTGTTGTTAATGAATTTGAAAATATGAAGGATGTTAAAAAGCCTGATACTTCTATTGATATTAATACCGCTAGAACTTATATTAAAGAAGTTCCGATTTCAGGAACCCAGATGCTTGCACTTAATAAAGTTAAAAAAATTAGTCCTTATTTGAATACTAATAAAAAGGTCATTATCTACGTTACGAGTGAGCACGGAGATGACGTAGAGGCATTTTTAAAAGAGTTTTCTAAAACCCGTAAACATTTCGCAAATTCTTCTGATGTTGTTTTTATTCCACGTGAAAGTGTGTGGAGTTTGAAAGAAGAAAATATAAAAAATTCTTATGATAGAGCTGTCTTTAACTTGCAAAAAGAGTGTGGACTGTTTTGTGTAATCCTTCCGGAACAGGAAAAACTAGTTCGTTTGAAAGGTTCAAATGTTAATAAAAAGACCGCGCAGATTATGCATGTTTATCTGACGCACTAGCAAAAAATTTTTTCACAGGTTTTTAATCTGTTATTATGAAAATTTCGTCAGTTTTAAATTATTCTATAAATAATAGATTTATTCTTCCTCAACAGGAAAAAGCTCCTGCGTTACAATATGCATATAATTTGCCGTGTGATATGATTTCGTTCGGTCAGGCGAAGAAAAAAGAAGTTTTTAATACGGATGATTGGCTTGATGAACGTGACAAGAATTCAGATTCGCTCTTAAAGCATATTGAAAATGACAATTTTGAACAGGCTGCTCTTTTGATTAAAAATTTGGACACTAAATATTGGGAGCCGAATTATTGCCTGTTTGATGCAGATAATCGTGATAATTGTCTAATCGGGCTTGTTGTTGATAAATTTGATGAAAATTCTCAGGGCGGAAAAGATTGGGAAAAACTTATGGAAATTTCCGAAATGATTATTTCACATCCAGACTTTAAAGTTAGAAATAATGATTCCAATCAGGATTTGTTAGCCTATGCAATAGATGCTTATTGTCCTGAAGTTGCATTGCAATTACTGCAATGTGATGATTTTGTTAACAATAAAGATAGTTTTAAATTAAATTTTTATGAAGCACTTGCAGAAGATGCAGGGCTTGAGAGTATTGTTGATGAAATCCAACAAATAAAAAATTTAGAAAATGTTGATAAAGGAGTTAAAACAAATACTCCTCAAAGTGTTTCACAAATAAAAAAAGCTTTAAGTATTTATGAAGTTACAATGAATGAAAATGATCCTAAATCTTTGGATGAAGTCGGTGGCATGTTTCAGGTCAAAAAGGATATTAATGAGTTTATATTAAAACCTTGGAACAAGGATTTTCGTGACAAAATTATAGAAAATAGACTTAATCGTCCAAGCGGTTTTCTTCTTTCCGGCCCACCTGGTTGTGGCAAAACATATATTATGAAAGCTATTGCTGCTGAAACCGGTTATAACCTTTATGAAATTAATCTTTCTAATATCGGTAACAGTGAGGGATATAAAACTCAAAATGAACTGAAAAATGTTTTTAGTAATCTTGAAAACCTTTATAAAGAAACGGGTGAGCCAAGTATTTTGATTCTTGACGAACTCGATTCAATAGCAATGAATAGAAAAAACTGCCAGACTGACTGGAAAAAAGATGATATCAATGCTCTGTTAATGGTAATGAATAATTCTGCTCAGCGTGGGATAATTATTGTTGGCGCAACCAATAACCCTGAAGATTTAGATGAGGCGGTTAAACGTTCCGGGCGCCTTGATAAGCATATTAAGCTTGGACTGCCAACAGCAGAAGAAGCAAAAGACATAGTAGAAAAAGTTCTTCAAAATCGTCCTATTGGCGCTGAACTTATAGAACATTCCGACGAACTCGCACAAAAATTAAAAGGGCTTTCTCCGGCAGATATGTCCTCAATTCTGCATAATACATGTCTAAATGCTATTTATGATTATAAAGATGTCGCAGATATGGAAGATTTTGACAAAATGTTTGATTCTCTAAAGCGTGACTCTAACGATAAAGGTCGTACTATAATAAAAGGTTTTAGTGCATAATTTATAAAATTTTATATAATCTTAATACTAACCTCTTGACCTTTTTGAAAAAAAATATTCTAATAGTATTATTAGACAGCGAGCCACGGGTTGACACACGTGAGTGTGGCAAGCAGGTGGCGGAGAACTGCTTTATTTAGGCAGCAGAAAGGAATAGTATGGCGGAATTTACTCACACAAGATTAGACGGTAAACAGTTTACAGACGACGAGATTAAAGCTCTTATTAAAGAATATAATATTAAATTTATAAAATTACAGTTCGTTGATATTAACGGACAGGTAAAAAATATGTCTATTCCGTCAGAACATATAGATAAAGCACTTGCTAACGAACTTATGCTTGACGGCTCTTCTATTAAAGGATTTAGAAGTATTGAAACCTCCGATATGTATTTTTATCCTGATAAAAATACTTTCCAAATTTTGCCCTGGCGCGAACGCAACGGTGTTAATGCAGCGCGTTTAATCTGTGATATTCATAACTCTGACGGAACTCCGTTTGAAGGCTGCCCGCGTTGCAATCTTAAACGCGTTATGAGAGAAGCTGAAAAACTCGGATTTTCAATGAACCTTGGCCCTGAAGCAGAATTTTTTCTTTTCGCAAAAGACAAAGACGGTAATATTACAACTACAACTCAGGATTCAGCAGGCTACTATGATGTTGGGCCTGAAGATCTTGGTGAAAACGTTAGGGCCGATATAGTTCTTGCGCTTAAAGAAATGGGCTTTGATATAGAAGCCTCACACCACGAAGTCGCAGACGGCCAGCATGAAATTGATTTCCGATACGCTGATATATTGACAACTGCTGATAATGTCGCAACATTCAAAGTCGCTGTTAAAGCAATCGCCGCTCGTCACAACTTACATGCAACATTCATGCCAAAACCAATATTTGGAATAAACGGTTCAGGCATGCACTGCAACGTGTCACTTTTTAAAGACGGGCAAAACGCTTTTTATGATGAAAAAGCACAGTACCAGCTTTCCGAGTACGCAAAATATTCAATCGGCGGCATGCTCAAACACGTTAAATCTATTACCGCGATTACAAACCCGACCGTAAATAGCTACAAACGTCTTGTCCCAGGCTATGAAGCTCCTGTTTACCTAGCATGGTCACTCTCAAACAGAAGCGCATTGTTACGTGTTCCGGCAAAACGCGGCAACGCAACGCGTGTCGAACTCCGTTCTCCAGATCCGGCATGTAATCCTTATTTAGCATTCGCCGCGATCCTTGAAGCCTGCCTTGACGGAATTAGAAACAAAATTGACCCGCCTGAAGTCGTTGAAAGTAATATCTACAAACTTTCATCAAAAGAACGTAGAAAACAAAAAATCACTTCCCTCCCTGGAAGTTTGGCAGAAGCATTAGATTGTATGGAAAAATCTCTTGTGGCAAGGGCCGCACTCGGTGACCATATTTTTAACGAGTTTTTGACTTCTAAAACAAAAGAGTGGGATTCGTTTAGAACGTATGTTTCTCAGTGGGAAATCGACAAATATCTGGCACGTTACTAGGATTTGAATTTCTTTTCTTCTTTTCTAAGAACTTCAGAAAAAGAAATAATCGGTTCCATTCTGTAACCGCAATCGTCAGAAAGCGCACCCCCCATGGTGAAAAGCTCTTCCTGTGGATAGCGGCGGCATATTCCGGGGCGTGATTTGTGAATTTTACATCTATGCGTAATCGGGTCTAAATTTGTACATTCAAAGATAAGGCCCGTTTCGTCCTTGCCAATAACTTTAAGATAAGTGTAAAAACGATGAAGATATTTGAGTTTTTCAAATTCTTTTTCGTCCTGAATTACATGCTTGTAGTGCTTAACGTAAATTTGTCTGCAACATTTACCGCAGGCATTGCAGTGGCCTGTGCGGTAATATTTTCTGCGCAGAATTTTTGCAAGTATGAATTTTTTAATTTTTAACAGCATAATAAAATGATACCAGATAAAAGTGTAAAGATTTGTAAATTATTTGTGTTGAAATCAGCAAAAAGAAATCTTGAGAGATATTAAATAAGTACAAAACTCCCTTTCTTTTATAGTAAATAGATATAAACTATAAAATAATACCAATAACATAACCAAAATAACCAACCTTGACCCCGATCATAGGGGTCTTTTTTTGCAAGCGAGCAGAGCCGCGAACGGAGTGAGAGTCGAGCGTGCGACGAGCAAGAGCGCGGTCTTGTTCGCAAACGCGAGCGTCGGCGTTTAATGCGAGCGCAGAGCGTAAGCCGGTGTTCAAGGTGAAACCGTTGATTAAAATTTACTCAGGCGGGATTTATTGAAATCTTATCCCCTCTTGCAAAAGAAAATATTCGTGCTAATATAAAAAAGTAGCGATTACGCCCTGGTAGCTCAGCTGGATAGAGCAACCGCCTTCTAAGCGGTAGGTCATTGGTTCGAATCCAATCCAGGGTAGATAAAAAGATTGGATTTTCCAATCTTTTTTTATGCTTATTTTTTACTAAGATATTTATATATTATGAAAGTAATTAACAATAAAAATAAAAAAGGCATCATGTTTGGGTTGATTGCTGCAGCTTGTTATGGCACAAACCCTTTATTTGCGCTCCCAATGTACGCTAATAGTATTAGTCCAAACTCTACTCTTTTTTATAGGTATTTTTTCGCTGTTTTAATATATGGCTTATGGATTAAATTGGTTTCTAAAAAATCTCTTTTTATCCCTAAAATTTCTATTTTACCTTTGTTTGTAATGGGGATATTATTTTCTTTATCATCATTATTTCTGTTCGTTTCTTTTAATTATATAGATGCAGGAATTGCTTGTACTATTTTATTCAGTTATCCGGTTTTTGTTGCATTAATAATGAGCCTGTTTTATAGAGAAAAATTTTCAAAAACAGTTCTTGTGTCTTTAATCATTTGTTCGGTAGGGATTTCCTTGCTGAATAAAGCTGAGGCGAATTCTATTTTAAATTTCAAGGGAATAATATATGTTTTACTGGCTTCATTGAGTTATGCTATTTATATTGTTGGGGTTAAAAATATTAATTCAATAAAACATATAAAGGCTGATATTTTAAGCTTTTATGTTATGTTGTTCGGGTTATTGGTTTACATTTTTAATTTGAAGTTTTGTACGCAATTGCAAATTTTAAATACGCCGTTTCTTTGGTTTTTAGCTGTGTGTTTGGCAGTAGTTCCAACAATACTTTCTCTTGAAACTCTGGGGATTGCAATCAAACTCATCGGCTCAACGAAAACTGCGATTTTAGGTTCGTTGGAACCTTTAACTGCATTGTTTATTGGGGTTTTGATTTTTCATGAACAACTGACGTCAAAAATGATAATAGGTATCATTTTAATCCTAGCCGGCGTAATGATTATAATTTTCAAGAAAAAATAGGTATTGTTTTTTTGTGTAAATTTTTCGTTACATCGTTAGGTTGAAAATCCTTGAAAACTATTTACATTTGGGCTTTTTTTAGTTAAAATATCTCATTATACTTAATCTTATATATAAGGAATTATTTTAGCATGAATGGAATTTTTAAAAATACTCTTGCAATAGCAGGTTTGTTGTCTATTATGACTTTTTCTGCTGCAAATGCTGATGACAGATTGATAATGGATCAAGATGTAACCCTTAACGCGGGCTTATCCGGAATTTCATCTGTTAATGTTGGCAATGGCGGAGCAATACTTAATAACGGGTATAATTTAAGTATTCTGGGCGGAAATTTTAATAATAATATTTTGGAGTCTGCTAATCAGGCCGTTTTTGGCGGTGCGATTTATCAGGTCGGTGGAACTTTGAATATCTCAAATGGTGTTGTTTTTGATGGTAACAAGGTTCAGAGTATAAGCCAGAGATATGATGGCTGGGATGGGCAGGATGGCCCGTCAGGCGGCGCAATTTATATCAATGCTGTTAAGGCTACAATTGGTGACGTTACCTTTAGAAACAATAAGGCATTAAATCTTGTGGCTGGTGACGAAACGAATGGTGGAGCGATGTTTATTCAGGGCGCACCAACGGTTTCTATGGGCAATGTTGTGTTTTCAAGCAACTCTTCTGCGACTAGAGGTGGGGCGATTTATAATGGTGATAGTTTGATTGACATCGCCAAGGGTGAATTTACAGGCAACACGTCTGGATTGGGTGGTGCGGTTTACATGTATGATACTACAGGTAAAACTGTTTTAAATACAGGTAATGGTTCTAAGTTTGATTCTAACCGTGCTACAAATAGTCATGGTGGTGCTGTTGCTAATTATAACGGTGTGGTGAATGTTGAAGCAAATAATACTTTCAGTAATAATACCGCCGCGGGCAATGGTGGTGCGATTTATAACGCAACTTACTATTCTCAAACTCCGGCAAAAACTAATATCGCCGGTGGAACTTCTTTTACAGGAAACACGGCACAGCGGGGCGGGGCTGTATATAATTCAGGCCTTTTAAATTTAGACTCTACTGCGGGGGATATTACATTCTCTGGCAACACGGCTCAGATGGGAAGTTCTGTTTATCTGGATGGTACTGCCGCAAAGCTTACCATCAAAGGTGACAGCAATAGTGTTGTTTTTGCTGACAATGGGGCTATTGCGGGTAACGGAAATATTGAGAAAAATGGTGCAGGTAAAGTTGTATTTTCCGGTAATTCAAAAGTTTCTGATTTTACCGGTAAATATACACAAAACGCTGGAACTCTTGAGTTAACCAATTCTTCTGTAATGTTTGATAATTATGAGGTTAAAGCCGGCCAGTTCAATGTTTTGGACGGGTCATCTGCAACAGTTAATGCTACAAATAAGATTATTGCTAATGGCGTTGATATTACAATTGGAAGTTCAACCGCGAATAAATCAACATTTAATATTGATGGTGTGACTATTGGTGATAAGAATGTTGTAAACCTTTTGAGTGGTGGACAGGCAAATGTTACATCAAAAGGAACATTAATTTTTAATAGCGATGATACGTGGGAAGGTGATGTTAATAATAGCGGTTCTGTTATTTTAGACGGATTTACCCACTCGACTGCTAACGGTGGTGGAAACTATGTGCAGAACAGCGGTTCGCTGGAATTAAATAATGGCTCTAATTTAACGCTAGGCAATGCTGAAAGTGAAATCAGCGGCGGGAGTGTTTCTGTAGGATCCGGAAGTTCCTTAAATCTTAATGGTGGTTCTATCAGTGGAAGTACCGATACCACAATTCTTAATGGCGGAACTCTTACGGTTGATGGCGGAACTCTTAATTCTACAGGTAAAACTGATATTCAAACAGGTTCTTCTCTTGTTTTAAATAACAGCGGAAGTGCCACTTTGCATAAAGGTGATAATTGGAACGGTTCTATTACTAATAACGGAAGTACCCTCAATTTAGATAATTTTACCCATAATACAACGGATGGCAGTTATACTCAAACAAACGGATTTTTGAACCTTGATAATGATTCATCTTTGATTCTTGGTAATAACGGTTCAATTACAGATGGTGTTGTCAATGTAAATGATTCATCTTTTGTTATCGATAATGGCGGAAGTGTAACCGGTGGTACGATTAATGTTGGTGACGGCTCAAGCTTTGAGATGAAAGAGGGCGGTGTCATGAGCGGCGGTAAGGTTGAGTTCAGTGACAATTCCTCTATTAACGTAAACGGTACTGTTGTTGCAGACGCTATTTTTGATGTAACAAATAGCACTGTTGTTATCGGTAATACCGGTAATGTAACGTTGAACAGCGATAATGTTACAGGCGATCTTTGGACTGACGGCGCTGTTAATCTTAAAGGCGGAACGCTTAATTTTGAAGGAACGAAAAACGGTTCTAACGGTACCTTTACAGGTGAACGTGGCAATTTGATTGTTGCTGGTGGTAATCAACACTTTGTTATTGCTGATGGAAGTTCAATTAAGCAAGCAGTGAATACTAATATTAATAGTGGTTCTGCTCTTGATGTTTCCGGTGGCAATGTGGAATTGGGCAGCGGAACGACCTGGAACGGTGATGTTAATGTTAACTCAGGTGAGTTGTTATTAAATAATGCATCAAAAAATACATCCGGTAAATTGGTTCAAACAGGTGGTAATACTACTGTTACCGGCAATTTTGCAATGAATAACTCTGACGATTCTATTTCCGGCGGTAATTTTAATATTAATGGTACTGTTAACCAGTCTGCAGGAACTATTTCTTCTGATGCTGTTGTTAACATCGCACAGTCTGGAACTTTAAACATTACAGGCGGACAAACTACTTTGACAGGAACAGGTGATGCTGCAGATACTTGGAAAGGTACTATCGGACTTAATCAAAACGGAGTCTTGAACCTGAACGAAATTACATCTAATGGAAAATTACAGGCTCAAGGCGGAACGCTTAATATCACTGGCTCTGAACTTGCCATTCAGGACGGAAGCTTTATCGCCAAAGAAGCTGATGTTGCGTTCTCTGCTGATAGTATTTTAAATATTGGTAACGACGGAAGTGTTGCATTTGATAAAGATAGCGAATGGGCAGGAACGGTTAATCTTGTTGGAGGTTTGCTGGATTATTCCGCTCAGTCAAATTCTATATTACATGCGGATTCCGGAAGCTTTAAAACATCTGCAAACAGTATATTGAATATTAACGGTGGAAGCTATATTGAAAATGCTGTAAATACAAATATTCAAGGCGTATTAAATATCTCCGGAACATCTGCAGATGATACCGGTAGAGTTTCTCTCAATGATGGGGATACACTTCTTGGTAATACTAATATTAATGACTTTGGTGTTCTTAATATTGGTGATAATGTAAATATGGCTGACAGCGGTCAAGCAATTACATTTAACGGCGCGGATTCTACAATGAATCTTGTTGGTAACAATAATTTAAACTTGAAAGCTGAAATCGTTGGTGAAAACGGACAAATTAACAAAGAAGGCTCTGGAGATGTTATTTTCTCCGGTGGAACAAGTAATTTTACGGGTAACCTCCTTGTTGATAACTCCGGTAATCTTACCTTTGTTGATGCAGACGGCTTTGGTGGAAACCTTCAGTTCGGAAACATTGACGGCAAAAAAATAGGTATTTTTGCAGATAAAATTCAAGGCGCTATTAATCAGGATAAAAACGCTGAAATTACATACTCTACTTATCGTGATATAGATTTATTCTTCAACGATAAAGTGCAAGTTTCTAACGGAAAGCTCATAGCACTTTCACACGAGGGAAATGATATTATTTTCAATGAAGTTGTGGATGTGACAAACGGTGCCTCATTCTTAGCTCAAAGCGGCCGTGATATTGAGGTTAACACTAACATTACAGCTGCAGGCTCTGCTGACGGGCAAAGGGCTTATGTTGGTTTGATCGGAAATAATATCGCAACAAAAGATATTAATGCTGATAATACATTGGTGTTTGCAAATGCTAAGAAAACTGTGTTTGAAAATCTTTATCTTACAAACTCAACATTGCAAATGGCACAAAATGGTTTCCGTGCTGACAATCTTAACCTTGCAGGAAATTCTGATGTCCTTTTGATGAATGGAACAATTAACGATACGAACGCGGATTATGTTACACTTGCAGACGGTGCAACAGGAAACTTCTCTGTTGATATTTCACCTCGTGATTGGACATCTGACAGAATTCTTGCCGGTTCTATAACTGCTAACGGTAAAGGTACATTGAATATCAGTGACTTCCAGTTTATCAATAAATGCCCGATTGATAGAAATGTTCCGTTGACAATATTTAATACTTCAAATCCGGGGTATGAAAATATAATGTTTACGGCAACGAATAAAGAGATATTTACACCAATCGGTTATTACGGTTTATTCCCTACAGCTGCCGGTAACGGAACTTATACTGCGTCATTGACAAGATATAATCCGCAGGTATTCAGAGGTCAGGTTGCAACTATTGCAAGCTGGCAAAATCAACTTGTTGTAAGCAATATTCTTTTTGATCACGTTCAAGAGATTAACATGCAGTATCTTACACAATCTAACCCGAATAAATACGCTGCAATATATCCTCAGTTTGCGCCGTATCAATATAATAAAAAAGACGGAAGTCTATGGGTTAAACCTTTTGGTGTTGTTGAACGTCTTGGTATGACTCAGGGCTTGAATGTAAATAATACATTCTGGGGTGCATTAATCGGTGCTGATTTCCCTGCTCTTGAAATGAAAAAAGGCTGGACAATGCTTCCAACCACATACATTGGTTATACAGGCGGTCACCAATCATTCAGCGGCGTCGGTATGACACAAAACGGACTTCAAGCCGGTGCTATGGCAACCTTTATGAAAGATCAATTCATCGGTTCCGTTCTTGCTTACGGTGGCGGTTACTTTAATAATATGGATGTCGCAGGATATACCGATAACACAGGTAACTGGTTTGCAGGTGCGGCGGCGAAAGCAGCTTATAACTATCGTCCTGGAAAATCAAAACATTTTATTATTCAACCTACATTCCTTGCTTCATATAATTACTACGGCCAACAAAACTGGCATACTAATTTCGGTGATATGAGTATGCGTGCAGATATGATGCATGGGGTAAACGTTGCTCCCGGGGTAAACTTTATTTATGGAAGAGAAACTTGGAGCGTTTATGCAACAATTCAATACTTCTATAATATTCTAGGTTTTGCTGGTGGTCGTGCCGGTAATGATGTATGGCTTCCACACGTTAGAATGCGTCACGGCTTCTTGCAATACGGCATAGGTGCTACAAAAACCTGGAAAGATAGATTCAGTGCTTACTTCCAGTTCATTATACGTAATGGCGGAAGAACGGGGGTCGGCTTCCAGGGCGGTTTGAATTACAAATTATAGAAAAAAGAGGCAATCAATTGATTGCCTCTTTTTTTATTTAATAGTTTCAAGTTCTTCTCTACTTTTTTCTGCCAGCGATTTAATTAAATCAATATAATGATTGCGTTTCATAACGGCAAATTTGTAGGATTCATTATCGGTTGTTATTACTGTAAAGGCCATTGGAATAAATAGAACAATATTAGATTTTTTTATTTCTGCGATTTTACTGTAAGGTATTCTAATATCTTTATCCGAAGAATTAAACATAGTGCCTTTAAAGAGAATACGTCTGTTAGTGAACGCAAACTCGCCTGAGTTTTGTTGTTCACGCCATAAAAATTCTTTAATCCAGTAATCACCTTTTACCATTTCAACAATTTCTTCACCGCTTGTGAGTTTAAACAGTTCCGGATGTGTTCCTTTGTTTTTGTAAATAAGGTATGCGATTAAGCCAAGGATAATAAATCCAACTAGTTTTCCGAAAAATTCTATCATTTTGTTTACTCCTCTATACTAATATAAATAATAGTAATTCAAAAAATTGGAGAATCAATATTTGATTGCAATTTTTAAACACGGTTCAGGCTTTTCCTCGAAGAATTTGTATGCTTCTTTGATGTCTTCAAAATGGTAGGTTTGCGTTATTAGAAAATCTGTTGAAATTTTTCTTTCTGAAATAAGATTAACAAGTTTTTCGCAGTGAATTGCGTCTACCCCACCGGTTTTGAACGTAAGATTTTTGCCGTACATTTGCGGAAGTGGGAGGCTTTGTGGTTCTTCATACATCGCAACTATTCCAACGATTGCGTTTGGGCGCGCGATTTTCCACGCCAGTTGAAAGCTTTCATTTGTTCCCGCGCATTCAATTACTCCGTCAACATTTGTGATATCGCAGTTTTCAGGGGTAAGTATTACGTCTGCAAGCCCATGGTTTTTTGCAATATTAAGTCGGTTTTCGTCAACATCTATTGCTATAATTTTACCGGCCCTCATATATTTTGCACACATCATTGCACAAAGTCCGACAGGCCCTGCACCGATTACGGCAATGGTATCATCTTTTTGAATTTCGCACATTTCGGCCCCGAAATAACCGCTTGAGAGAATATCGCCGACAAATAATGCGTTTTCATTGCTTACCTTATCGGGAAGTTTTGTCAATCCGTTATCAGCAAACGGTACGCGAACATATTCTGCCTGACAGCCATCAATTTTACACCCGAGTTCCCAGCCGCCTTTTACACAATTATTTATATAACCACGTTTGCAAAAATAACATTCACCGCAAAAAGTTTCGCAATTTACGCAAACTCTGTCGCCCGCTTTAAATTTTTTTACGTCCGCACCGACACTCACAACTTCTCCGACAAATTCATGTCCGAGAATTATTCCCTCTTTTGCCTGTGGAACATAACCCTTTATTATATGCAAATCGCTTGTACAAATTGATGAAAGCGTTACTTTTATTATCGCATCGCTTTCATCAATCAATGTTGGAAAAGGTTTTTCACATAAATTTATCTCTTTTTTGTTATAAACTAAAGCTTTCATATTTTAATTATAAAGCAAAAATATAAGAGCGATGTTTATTTTTTTCTATCGGTAATTGAATCTATAATCAAACCTAGGAATGACAATACAAGCGAACCTAAAATAGCGCTTAAGAAACCTTCAATGTGAATTCCGGGTGCAAAGTGTCCTGCAAGTAAGAATAATGCAGCGTTAATAATAATTCCGAATAGGCCGAGTGTGAGCAGGTTAATCGGAAGCGTTATAATAGTAACAAGCGGGCGTATAAAAATGTTTATTAGCGCCATAATAACACAGATTAACATTGCGCTTTGCCAGTTTGCAACATCAATCCCCGGTACAATCCAACCAACTAACATAACAGCAAGTGTGTACAAAATCCATCTTAAAAGTAATACCATAATGTTTTTCCTTTCAGTTTTAGTATTTACAAATTTATGAGGAAAAACTATATCTTTTCGGGTAGTTTTTTCTTATACTATTTAGTAGACGCAAACAATGCTCTAAAAGAGTTTAAAATACATATTATCATTACACCGACATCGGCGAATACAGCAAGCCACATGTTCGCTATCCCGACGGCACCTAAAATCAGGCAAAGGGCTTTTATTCCAAGCGCAAACCAGATGTTTTGTTTCACGATACTCAAACATTTTTTTGAAATCTTTATTGCAGTCGCAATTTTTAATGGATTGTCGTCCATCAACACAACATCGGCGGCTTCGATTGCTGCATCAGAACCCATTGCACCCATTGCAATTCCAATATCTGCTCTTGATAAAACGGGTGCGTCATTGATTCCATCACCCACGAACGCAATAATATTTTTACCGTCGATTAGTTCTTCAACTTTTTCAACCTTGTCGGAAGGTAAAAGTTCGCTGTAAAATTTATCAATCTTAAGTTTTTCGGCAACAGATTGTGCAACTTTTTTTAAATCACCTGTCAACATAATGATATTTTTTATGTTAAGCTTTTTAAGATTTTCGATAGCTTTAAAGGAATCAGGTTTGATAACATCAGAGATTACAATATGACCCGCGTATTGTCTGTTTATGGCAATATGAATAATGGTTCCGGCTGAATGGCAAGCGATTGTGTCGATATTGAATTTAGCCATAAGCTTTTCGTTGCCTGCTATGATTTCTAAATCATCGATTTTTGCAACGACACCGTTGCCGCTTATTTCCTGAATATCTGAAACGCGGGTTCTATCGATTTCCTTTTTGTAAGCCTTTCTAAGACTTATGGCAATCGGGTGGGTGCTTGCACTCTCTGCAAGTGCTGCGTATTCAATTAATTTTTCTTCATCAATGACGTTATGGTGTATTGCATTAACTTTAAATTCTCCTTCCGTTAAGGTTCCTGTTTTATCAAACACGATTGTTTTGACTTTTGATAAAGTTTCAAGATAGTTTGAACCCTTTATCAATATTCCAGCACGCGATGCACCACCAAGTCCGGCAAAGAACGATAGCGGAATACTTACAACCAGAGCGCAAGGACAACTTATAACAAGGAATGTTAAAGCCCTATAAATCCATACGCTCCAAAGGGCAGGAGAATTTAAGAATAATATTCTGATTAACGGTGGTAAGATAGCAAGCGCGAGGGCTGAAAATACAACTATAGGGGTATAAACTCTTGCAAATTTTGAAATGAAATCTTCCGATTTTGATTTTCTTGAACTCGCGTTTTCTACAAGTTCTAAAATTTTAGACACTGTAGAGTCTCCGAAGTTTTTAGTTGTTTTTATTTTCAAAAGGCCGCTCAAGTTTATTGAGCCTGATATAACTTCGTCATTGAGCTGTACCGCTCTTGGAACGCTTTCACCTGTAAGCGCAACGGTATTCAATGAAGATTTACCCTCTATAATTATGCCGTCAATAGGAATTTTTTCGCCGGCTTTCACAAGTATTACTGAACCGACGGAAACTTCTTCAGGGGAAACCTGCTTGATTTCGCCAGCTGTTTCAATATTGGCGTAATCAGGTCTTATGTCCATTAATTCAGAAATATTTTTACGGCTTTTCGCAACCGCAGCGCTCTGAAAGAATTCGCCAATCTGATAAAAAAGCATAACGGCGATGGCCTCAACGTAATCCCCTGTAAGACCATGTGCTTCCTGATAAAGCGCTAACGCAATAGCCCCGAGAGTTGCAACAGCCATAAGCAGTGATTCATCAAACGGCTTATGGTTTTTTATACCGTTGATAGCTTTTCGAATAATATCGTTCCCGATAATATAATAAGTTATCATATACGCAATAAATCTAATCAATCCGCCTGTTGGTAGAAAATGGAGCGCAATTAATAGAATTGCGGCAATGATAATTCGTATTAATGTTTTCTTTTGTTTCTTGTTCATGCTTATGCCTATATGAAAATTTCACAATCTTCTTCAACTTTTTTACAGTTTTTTAAAACCTCACGCATAACTGTCGCAGGTTCAGCGTTATCAAGAAATTCTACTTCCATCTTTTGCGTCATAAAATTCACGACAGCCGTTTTAACCCCAACGGTTTTCTTCGCAGCTTCTTCCATTAAGTTGGCACAGTTCGCGCAGTCAACTTCAATTTTGTAAGATTTCTTCATTTCAAATCCTCCATGATATTCTCTAATCTCGTTTGTAAGCATTCGTTATATTTTGTTAAAATATTTAATGTTGTTTCTATATCTTTTTTATCAAATTGACTGAAGAAATTTTTATCCTTATTACACCATATTTCGTGCATGCTCAAATGTTTGTTAAAAACTTCTTGGCCCGTTGATGTAAGTTTGTAATAAATTTCTTTATTATTATCCGGATTTTTATATCCCTGAATAGCATTTTTTGCCAAAAGCTTTTTAATGATTTTGCTTATAGCTGCTTTCGTCAGGTTTAAATTTTGAGCGATTTTGGTTACATTTGGATTTTCTAACTTTCCGATACAGTCTATACAATGCATTTCAGTAAAAGTATAGTCAATTAAAATATCGCCAAATGCCCTTTTATATAAAACATCCAGTTGTTCTGTATTTTCAAATATATTAAGTAGTGTGTTTAGAATAGAATTGTGCATATCACCTCGATATTATTGTTAACTGGTTAACAATAATATTATTTATTATTTTTTCACCTTTGTCAAGTTTTTGTGTTGTATAATAATTTTATGGATATAGAAGATAATATATTTAAAAGATATTCTGCTGATTTTGATAAGCTGAAAAAATACGGATTTAAAAAGAAACACAAAAATTTTGTGCTAGAAAAGTTATTTAGAGATAATTTATTTAAAGCTGTCATTACTGTAAATGCAGATGGAAAAGTTTCCGGAACAGTTTTTGATTTAGAGAATGATGATGAGTATTTACCGTTAAAGGTGGAAACTTATCAGGGCGCGTTTGTCGGTGAAGTTAGAGCCGCTTATGAAGAATTGCTTCTGGATATAAGAGATAATTGTTTTTCTGAAAAATATTATATCTATCCACAATCAAATAGAATAACAAATTTGGTGATGGAAAAATACGGCGATAAACCTGAATTTTTGTGGGAGAAATTTGCAGGTTCGGGTGTATTTAGAAACCCTGAAACAAAAAAATGGTATCTTGCAATTTTAGATGTTGATAGGTCTAAACTTCAAGCTGGTAAAATGGGATTAATTGAAGTCGCAGATGTTAAGTTGGCGCCTGAAAAAATTGAAAATTTATTAAAAAAGGAGCATTTTTATCCTGCCTATCACATGAATAAAAAATACTGGATAACCATAATCCTAGACGATTCCGTGTCTGATGAAAAAATAATGGAACTTATTGAAGAAAGCCACGGCTTTAGCGAAAAGAAATTAAGGAAGTTATAGTGGAAGTATATGAGACTTTTTAACTATTTTGTCAATAATAACAGAAAAATTAATATTTTTCGGCTATAACTTTTATTATATTAAGCGATAGGCGTTTTTGTTCAAGAGATAAATCTTCCAATAAGTTTATTATATTTTTAGCTTCTTCAATATTTGAAATGGTTGAATCTTCTCCAAAATTAAATAAATACATTAAAGGAATATGCAATGATTCGGCCAACTTAAATAATACTTTTGATGATGGAAAGCTGTAACCTGTTTCTGTACCGGATATTGTTTGTGCAGAGCAATTACATAATTCCGCCAGCTGTTCTTGGGTTAATCCCAGTCTTGTGCGATATCTTTTTACATTATTGCCAAATCGTTTCATCGTTTCTTTTTCATTATAAATCATATTTAGAGATTATACGAATATATCGGAACTTCCAACCTGCTGTAGTCGTTGTTCATACGATATAAATTATATTGCCGATTAACATTTCTTAATATTGCGTTTGGAATTAAGCAATTTTACTGGAATAAAAGACTTTATATGTATACGATAATTTTTATAGATGGTACGAGTATATTAGAAAGGAGTAATTATGTCAGATTTCATTACGTTTGGTGGAGTAAAATTAGAAAAAAACCAAATAGCAAAAACATCAAAAAAGAATTTAAGTAACGAGTATGGTAAATCGGAAACATACTATATTGTAGAGTTTAAGAATGGTCAGAAAGCTGCATACACGGAATCAAAAAATGGATCTATTTCAGCTTCTAATGATCCCGCCTTTGCAAAAACGAACATATATGGTGTAATGGGCCTTGAACTAATTGGCACAAAAAATAACATGGATGAAATTAATATAACAAATAGCAATATTAAATATGTGGATGTATCAGGTGATGGTGGCGGAGATAGCGTTAAAGTAACAAATTCAACAGTACATGCAAGTATGAAAGATTATGATTTTGTTGGAAATGCTTTGAGTAATTTGGGTGCCCACGGAGAAATTATTACGGACAAGAACGATAATACCGAAATAAAACATGCTTTTGAAACAGAATATACGAGAGAAGGTCAAATGTTTATTCATGATGCCAAAAGGTGGGGAGTCCATCGTTTTGATAGAAGTAAGTAGTTTTAAGTAAAAAAGGATGGGCCCCCCCCCCATCCTTTTAACATGAAAAAACTCCCCAGGTTGGCCTGTCTTGCTCGTCAGCATTAAACGGGTCTACGGTTGTTGTCTGCAATGGCTTTGCCATATTGGCAACAAGCCTTCGCCCTCTGCCGACTCGCGCTCGAACCTAAAACAAGGCTTTCGCCTTGTGGTTCTCGTCTAACTTTGGTGATTATTGACAAATAAAAAAGTCGGGATGAACCCGACATTTTCATTTGTATTAAAAAACTCCCCAGGTTGGACTCGAACCAACAACCTACCGGTTAACAGCCGGTTGCTCCGCCATTGAGCTACTGAGGAAT
>CANAJP010000024.1 GCA_947361615.1 uncultured Candidatus Melainabacteria bacterium
GGGGGGAGCTTTTTAACCGGCTTTACCATGGCCGAGATACTCTTATCCCTCACAATTATCGGCGTTGTCGCAGCGATAACGCTTCCGTCGTTAACCGGTAACATAAACGAGCGAACTTGGAATACTCAGCGCAAGGCGCTGTATGCTCGTATGTCGCAGGCAATTTCTCTAATGCCGGCAGTAAACGGTTACGGAACGCTAGTTGGAACAATTTCAGCGGATGCAGATAGAACTCAAAATATTACAGCAGATACGGCGGCCGAAACTTTTGTAACGGCAGGATTATCCAAAGTTCTTAAGATTAACAATATTTGCGATAATACACATCTAAGCGATTGTGGGCTTCCGGCGCAGATTGTGGCCGCAAACGGTTCTAAAATTGATATGCCTACTACCGCAAAAGGTTTAAGTACTAAGTTGGTAGCAGGAAACCTGCCTTCATATGACCACTTAGATACTAAGGCAGCCGGTTTTGAAACGGCAAATGGTGAAAGCATTAATGTTATCTATATGCCTGACTGTAAACCGGCAATGAATGAAACGACATATTATTTAACACAAACCAAGGTTTGTGCTTTAATGCTTTATGATCTGAACGGTTCAAAAGGGCCAAATACAATTGGTAAGGATATGGGGTTAGTCAGTGTATTTTATCCAACAGACTCTATTGTATCACTTGTTCAACCTTATCAAAGAACATCCCCTACTTCGGTAACATACGATGAAGCTGTTCAGTATTGTAGAAATTTAGATGATGGCAACTACAGATTACCGACAAAAGAAGAGGCTGCTTCAATTGTATATGGAACGACTTTATATCAAACGGGCAATGGTCTTATGTGGACATCAACACCTATCAATGTAAATGGTGTGGTACGATATTGGATGCAAGGTTTCGGCGGGGATGTTGCACCTCGTTCGAAAAATGATAGCTCTTATGCTTGGTGTGTTAAACGTTAAAATCTCGCACGGGTTTAATTATGAAGCCGCCTTGACCGGCGGTGGTGTGTACGAAGATTTTAAAAAGGGGCTTTTGCCCCTTTTTGACTTTTTAAAAATAATCGTTACATATAGAATATGTTATTTGATTATTTATTCGGCAAAAAAGAATGTACTCATAGTAAAATTCCTCTGGAGGTAGATTGTGCATATTGTCCGGATTGTGGAGAGTTAGTTGAAAATCAATGGTTTATATTACGCTGCGCGTGCTGCGGGGTTAAGGTTAGGGCGATGATTAGAAACGGAAAAATCGTTCCTGTCGACAAACACTGTACAAATTGCGGAATGGCAGAATTTAACGTTGAAAAACTTGAAAAAGTTAATTTTATCAATGTTTCCTATGCTGTTTTAATGAAGAAATCTGTACATAGTGAAGAGGTCGATTTTACACAAAGCTGGGTGGATGTAACGCCTAATTCAGGAACATCACACGGCAAATTAGGATTGCTAAGATAATTCCGGCTAAATCCGCGAGAAGCCCTGCAAGCAGCGCATATCTTATTTTTGAAATTCCAACTGCTCCAAAGTAGACAGCAAGAACATATAATGTCGTTTCACTGCTTCCCACCATAACCGCCGCAAGGGTTGTTGTGTAAAAAGCACTTTCAGGGTTTCCCGCAATATCAGAGAAAACGCCGATTGTGGCTGAGCCTGAGAGTGAACGTGTAAGCATTAGAGGAATTATGTCGGTCGGAATATTAAAGAATGTAAGAACAGGCGCAAGCGCTGTTCCAATCCATTCAAAGACACCTGAGGCGCGAAGCATTGAAATCCCGACGATTATCGCAACAAGATAGGGGATTATGTTTATTGCAACTTTAAATCCGTCTTTTGCCCCCTCGGTGAAAACTTCATATAATGGGACTTTTTTTACAAGCCCATACGTTAAAATTAAAATTAAAATTGCCGGCAGCGCCCAGAGTGAAATAATATCCATAACCTGTTGAAACATTATTTCACCTCGCATTCTTGTTGAGGCCAGAATTTTTGGAAGATTTTAGCCACGATAATTGCAAAAGTGAATGCCAGTGTTGTTACAAAAAGTGTCGGGGCAATGATTTGTGTCGGGTTCGGATAGCCAACGCCAACCAGAATTCCAATCACTGTCGCCGGAATTATCTGAAATCCGGCTGTGTTCATCGCCAGAAAAAGACACATTGCATTTGATGCAGATGTTTTATTAATATTGTGTTTTTGAAGTTCTTCCATCGCTCTGATACCAATTGGAGTCGCCGCGTTTGTAAGCCCGAAAGCGTTAGCTGAAAAACTCATTGCAATATCGCCGATTGCAGGTGAATCCTCGGGGATTTCGTTGAAAAGACGTTTTGTAACAGGTTTTATCAGCTTTGCGATTACCTCAATCAGTCCGCTTTTTTGAGCAATGTTCATCATTCCCAGCCAGAATGCCATAATTCCAATTAGTGAAAACGCAATTTTAACCGAAGTTTGCGCACCGGAAAGTATTGCGCTGACTACATCTTCCAATCTTCCGTTAATCGCTCCGGCAATAATTGATATAACTATTAAAAAATAAAAAATATAGTTCATATTAGTTATTAAATCATCAAAAATATTTGCGGTCAAATTTTAAACAAAGCTTGACAAAACCTTGAATTACTGGGATAATAATCGTATTATCGTAGTTTGTACGATTGTATGAAAAGGAGAAAATTTTTATGAAGAGAAAAAGTTGTTTATTCGCCGCAGCAGGTGCACTAGTTTTGGCAGCTTCAATGTCTTTAACTTGTCAGGCTGGTCAGGTTGAAACTTATGCTCATCCGTCTTTATTCGGCTCTCAATCACAAGTTATGACTTCCGGTAAAGCAACTTATGTTATAGCAGGCAAAACTAAAAAATGCCCTTGTATCGCGTCTATTTCCGGTAAAGAAAAAGTATTAGTTAAATCATGGGCTTCTTCAATGTTGTCAATGATGCAACGTGGCGCTACCGGTGAATTTAATCCGAAAATGCCTATCTTGCGTTCAGAACTCGCAATCGTTATGGCTGAAGGCTTAGCACTTCCTAACGGTAATGTAGCATACGCATACAAAGACATTAACCACGGCTACTGGGCTTCTGAATGGATTAACAGAGCTCTGGCTGCTGATGTTATGATTGGTTACCCTGATAAAACTTTCAGACCTGACCAACCTGTAACTAAGGCTGAAGTTTTTGCTACAATCGCTAAAGTTATTGATGTTCCTGTAACTGATAACTGCGCTTTTGCTAAATTTAACAATGAAGTTATTCAACAAATCCCTACTTGGGCTGTTCCTGCAACAAAAGAAGTTGTTGAATCAACATTGTTGAGAAATGTTCCTAACACTAAAAAATTAGTGAACGATGAATACCTTTCAAAAGAACAAGTTGCATACCTTGTTGGTACTTTAAGACACACATTCCTTATGAATGCTGCTAATGGTCAAAATGTAGGTAACTTCACTTACAAACCAACTGCAATTAGCATTAAATTGTCAGAAAGAATCAGCGCTAGAACTTCTAACGTTGGCGACATCTTCACCGCAAAAACTACAAAAGACGTAACTCTTCAAGGCATCTGCTTCCCTGCAGGTTCAACTATTAAAGGTATTGTTGAAGAAGTAAACAGACCTGGTTTGAAAAACGCTCCTTACATCAAAGTAAGATTTGTTGAAATCTCTAATGATGATGTAATTCTTGATTTACAAAGAGATTTGGCTGCAGCACAAGTTGATTGCAAGAAAAATCCTAACATTGTATCAAGACTTCTTGCCGCTCCATTCTCAGCAGCTGGCAGAATCGTTGGTGTTGCGGGCAGAACTGCCGGTACAGGTGTTAACGTAATCGCTGATGGCGCTGAAACTTTTGGTGATAACATTTCAGATGCATTCTCTGATACATTCTCACTTCATCCGCTTAAAGGTTTGAAATCAGTTGGCAGCAGCTTTATCACTATCGGTAAAGGTGTATACGACTTGAGCAAACTTGTTGTTAGCGGAACATTTGGAATGCTTTATGAATTAGGCGACGAAGTAAGATATGTAATCTTGCCTTCATCAACTAACGATTCAAGCTTGAACCCTGATGAAGAATTAACTATTGTTTACTAATAGTTAAATGTTTAATAAAAAACCGCCTTTCGGGGCGGTTTTTTATTGGCAAAATTATTTCAAAGGTTCAAGGTTCAATTAATACGTGGAGATTATTTGTTGGATTAGGAACAATGAGTTTGGCAGATAAACGTATTGAATACAATCTTAGGTGTGTAAGAAGAGATTAAAAAAGAGGGGATATCCCCTCTTTTTAAAAATCATCATCTTTAATTGTTTTACTAAAGTCGTCGAGTGCGCCTTGATTATCGCCGAGAAGTTGTTTGAGATTGCCTCTGAGATAGTATACATCTAAGTCTTTAGGGTTCAAGGAAATTGCTGTGCTGTAGTCGATAAGCGCACCTTGGTAATCTTGTAATATTTCTTTGCATTTTCCACGGTTGATATATGCAGAGTTCAGGTCAGAGTTTAGGGCCAGAGTTCGGTCGTAATCTTTAATAGCTTCTGCATAATCCTTTTTTTGTACATGGCAGGCTGCACGTTTATTATAAGCTTTATAGTATTCCTGATTTGAATCAATGATTTTTGAGTAATCCTCAATAGCACCGTCTAAGTCACCTACTTTCATAAGCGCATTACCTTTGAAATATAATGCTTCTTCGTTTTTAGGGTCAATATCGAGAGCGTTTTGAAACTCTGCAATAGCTTCCGGAACTTTATTCATCTTAAGCAAAACTTCGCCTTTCAACTGATAAACATCAGGTGAGGTGTGGTTAAGCTTTTCTATAGCTTTGTCGAGAACTTTTAAACCGAGTTCTTTGCTTTCAAGACGTTCTATATAGAGGTTTGCAAGAGTATAGTAATTGCTAATTTCATCAGGTTTTAGCTTAAGAATTTTTGAATAATCTTTTGCTGCTGCTGAGTAATGAGCAGTTTCTTGCAATGCGTTTGCGCGTTTTTTGTATAGCTCTGCATCATTTGGACGCTTTTCAATCATTTTGTTGTAATCTTGAATTGCTTCTTCATAGAACCCTTGTTTATAATAAAGTTCTCCACGTAGTGAATAAATTTCGGCAACGTTTTTACTGTCTTTGTTGCTGTATTTGATCGCAATGTTAAAATCAGCCATAGAACCCGGAAGGTCGTTGATATCGGCTTTGATGTAGCCGCGAACCATATAAATTTCAGGGTTTGTTGGTTTTATTTTTACAGCTTTTTCAATCATTGTCATTGCTGCGTTTGTTCCTTTAAGGTACTGGTGTAGAATTTTAGCGGAATCAAGGTGTGCTTGAATGTTATTTTTATCGATTGATAAAATTGTTTCATAATCTTGAATTGCCATATTGAAATTCTTTTTTGCAACGTAAGCTTTTGCACGATTGCTGTAATATTCAATAACTTTAGGAGATTCTTCAATTGCTTTGGTATAATCCTTTATCGAACCGTTAAAGTCATCAGTTTTGAACTTCGCCTCAGCTCTTAGTGCAAGGATTGACAGGTCGTTCCCGCCGTTAAGAGCTAGAGCTTGAGATAAGTCAGTAATAGCAAACTCGAACATGCCAAGTTCTAGGTTTGATTTAGCGCGTGCGATTAGGGCCGGAATATGTTCCGGATTGATTGAAAGTGCCTTATCGTAATTATCTATTGCTTCTTTATACTTGCCGTATTTATATTTGATTAATCCTAAACCTGTATGACTCATAAAATCATTAGGGTTTGTCTGTATAGCAGTGGTGAAATCTTTTGAGGCATCTTGCAAAAGATTTACTTCCATTTTTATTAAAGCTCTTTTATAATAAGCGAGGCTGTTTTTAGGGTTTAATTTAAGGGCGTTATTGTATAACTCCATTAACTTATTGTTATCGGGTTTCTTTTGGCTTTTTTCTATTGCATCAGCAAGTGTAATATATAAATAATCTGATAGTCTGCCTTTTTTGAGTTCTGAAGTGGCAAGTTTTATGATTTTATTATAATCTTTTTTTTCTTTTAGCTCTTCAATAACTTCCTTTGTTACGGGAATTTCTTGTTTGTTCCAAAAAAACATTTATCGACCTTTCTACTAGTAAATGTTTGAATTAAAAATCTAAACTATTCTTTTACTTTATATTAATAGTATAACGTAATATTTTAAATAAATCAACTTAAAAATGGAGCAAAAGGCTTATATTCAGGAAAAATACTCCGTATGGTTGACTTATAGTAACAATTAATTTAGAATAACTATACAAATGAGAGTTTTGAGGTTTATAGCTGGAATATGTGTGGCTTTGGTACTTTGTGTGCCTGCTTTTGCTATTGAAGAAGCGCTTGAGAATTTGGGGTTGGCGTCATGTATCGAGCTTGCAATAAAAAACAGCCCGCAAATTAAGAAAAATATTTATAATCTCGAAATTGCGAAGGGTAATGTCGGCATTGCTAAATCTGTATATTTTCCGACACTGGGCGCTCAGGCTTCAGTTTTTCAGGAGTATAATTCAAACAGTAATTATTTGAGTTCTAAAAATAGTGAACTTCCATCCGCACAGGTGGTTTTGAGCCAGCTTTTATGGAATTTTGGTAAATCTAATTCGCTTATCAAAATGGAAAAGTTTTATCAGCTTGTTGGCGAATATAATTTGGCTAATAGTATTTACAACACTGTTTTTGATGTTAAGCGTAACTATTATGCGGTTTTAAAAGCTAAGGCGAGAGTTACGATTGAAGAAGATTTTTTGAAGATATTGGAGCGAAATTTAAAACGCTCTACTGCTATTTCTCATAAAGGAATGGTAGAAAAGTCTGATATGATAAACGCAAGGAGTCTTGTTACTGATGAACGTATAAGGGTTATAGACGCGCATAACGAGTACAGGAATGCTCTCATAAATCTGGCAAACAGCCTTTACATTGATACTACTGAGATTGCGATTAAAAATAACGAGTATTTTAAGGAATATAGTGTTCCAACACCCGACAGCCTCAGGGATTATCCGGAAAATGAGTGTCTTGAAAACAAAGAAGTCCTCGTTGCATTGAAAAAAAAGATAGAAGTTCTAGAAAAACATTCCGGACTTCCTGTGGATTCTCAAAAGGCTTATAAACTTGCGCTTAAAAACAGTCCTGATTTGTGGGCGTTGGAATCTGTAAAAAAAGCTATGGAAGCTTCGCTTACTTACGTCAAACGCCAGTATTATCCTGATTTGACAGGTGACGTCGGCTATGGATTTAATAATTACAGACGTTTTTCTAACCACGAATTTTTTATGGGGCTGAATTTGAGAAGTTCGCTTAATATGAAACAATTAAAACACGAGATTGATGTTGGAAAGGCGCAGATTTCTCTTGCTGAAAACGCCGTTGATTTATTCCGTCGCGATTTGTTTTTCGATGTAGAAAGGTGTATTGTAAACCTCAAAAACGTGGAAAAACAGCTTCCTGTGGCTCTTTTAAATGTGGAACATTCACTCGAAAACTTTGCGATTGCTGATGAGTGCTATGAAAAAGGGATAGAAGATTACAACTTGCTTCAAGACGCCAGAAACTCATATCTTGATGCGCAAAATCTTTATATTGAAACCCTTTATGATTATAATATTAAACTTATTGATCTTGAAAATGCGATGCATTATCACATCGATGGTATGCATGAACTTGTCAGGAATATTAAACCTTATATTTCTAAAGATAATTTGGAACATTACGAAAAACTTATTGAGTACGAGGAGTTATAATTTTGGAAAACGATAATAAAATAAGAATTTACACAGATGGCGCATGCAAAGGCAACCCCGGAAAGGGCGGTTACGGTGCAATTTTAACTTTTGTTGACCCAAAAGGACAGTACCACGAAAAAGAATTAAGCGCCGGATATGAAAGAACTACGAATAATAGGATGGAACTTCTTGCGGCAATTGTTGCACTGGAAGCCTTGAAACGCCCGTCAGAAGTCGTTTTGACTTCCGACAGCAAGTATCTTGTTGACGCGATTAATGAAAAATGGCTTGACGCGTGGGTGTTTAAAAATTGGAAACAAAACTCTAAAAATCCTGTTAAAAATATTGATTTATGGAAACGTTTGATCAAGGCAAAACAGCTGCATATTGTTGAGTTTGTGTGGATTAAGGGGCATGCGGGGCATGAATATAACGAGCGCTGCGACAAACTTGCCGTTGCCGCAGCTATGGGCGAAAACCTATTTATTGATGAGGATTTTGTGCCTTAATATTGAATTTTAGGATACACAGTCCGCCAACAATTGTAAATATCAAAATTAAAATAATTTGATGTACCGTTGAAATCGCAAGCGTCTGTGATTTTTCTATCCCGAAAAGCCCGAGTGCCAGAATGTAAGCTGCTTGATACGGGCCGATAAGAACCGAAGTTGACGGAATCATTGTTGAAAAAGATGTAAGAGTCAAAACGAAAACTCCGGCTAAAATCCCTAAATTTAACCCGAAACTGTTTACGATAAGGCACGCTACAACGGCTTCTAAACCCCAGGCAAGAAAACTTAACGCTAAAATCAACAGCATATATAAAGGTTTTTTGAATGCTGAAAATCCCTTAATAAATATGTTCATATATGTTGTTAATTTGCGGATTAAATTTTGAAGTTTTTCGGACTTGATATGAGCAACAACAGCTTTGCAAACCTGTCTACTTTTGTTGTATTTGAATATAAGATAAAAAGTTATAATCCCGATGATAAATATTGCGCCTATTCCAAGTGTCAGGTTCAAAATCCACTGTGCGTCGCTATATAATAAAATTGCGCCAAGAAGAATGCAAAACATTGCAATTCCATCAAAAAGGCGTTCAAGAATGATTGTTCCAAAAATTTTCAGTTTTTTTTCGTTTTTCTCTTCACCTAGATAATATGCTCTGTAAATATCCCCAGCCCTTGCAGGCATGAAAATATTCAGCATGTTCCCGACCGTAAAAATTTCGGCAAGATTTAACGCACTGTATTTTGGGCTGTTCATTAAAAGAAATTTCCATCGAAGACCACGCACATAAAGGCTTGCTAGAAAAATTGCAACTATCGCAGTAAGATATTTTAACTCAAAAGTCTTGACAGTTTCGATAAGCAAGGCAAAATCAACCTTATTGAATACAAGGACCAAAAATATAAGCGTAATAACCAGCAGAACAATTTGTTTCTTTTTCATGAATAACATCATATCATAAAAGTTAATTTTTATAACGAACACCTTGCTTTTTATTTTTTATATAGTAAGATGTAGATTGTCGAAGTATAAAATTCAAGTTTGGAATCTTGAAAGAAATGAGGTAAAAATGAAACAAGGTATTCATCCTGATTATAAGAAAATGACTATCAAATGTGTTTGCGGTAACGAAATCGAAACAGGTTCAGTAATGGACAACATCACAGTTGAAATTTGTTCAAACTGCCACCCATTCTACACAGGTCAACAAAAAATTCTTGACTCAGAAGGTAGAGTTGAAAGATTCAACAAACGTTACGGTAAAAAAGCATAGTCGTAAAAAGATTACACTATTAAAAGAAAAGGCGCTTCATCAGAAGCGCCTTTTCTTTTTGTGATTACAATAATAACAAGCTTAACCAGATAAATAACATACCGGTGACAATGCCTATCATTGATAAGTGCCAGTCACCGTATTCTTTTGCAAGCGGCAAAAGTGTGTCAAATGAAATATAAATCATTATGCCCGCAACACTTGCCATTAAAAATCCTACTACCATCTGCGGGAAAAGGAATTTTAATAAAAACATTCCGAAAAATGCTCCGAGGGGTTCTGTTAAACCTGAAAGCGACGCGTAAAGCATTGCGTAGCGCTTTTTACCGGTAATATGATAAATCGGCATTGCGACTGCGATACCTTCCGGAATATTATGAATAGCTATAGCAATTGCGACCGAAATCCCTAACTGCAGGCTTTGTGTGGCAGATAGAAATGTTGCCATACCTTCTGGAAAATTGTGTACACAAATTGCAATAGCAGTGAAAATTCCGGCTTTTTTAATCCTGTTATGTGCTTTCCCGTGATGGCAAGGTTCATCAGGGTGCAGCACTTCCTCTTGGTCAATATGATCAGGTAAAAAGTAGTCAATTAAAACTGCGACAATAATCCCGCCGATAAAACTTAAATAAACAAGCCATTCGTTAGAGTTTGGAAAATTAATAGCAAGGGTCTCACTCGCTGTAGGAATGATTTCTGTGAGCGAAAGAAATATCATAACACCCGCAGAAAATCCAAGCGCAACAGAAAGTGCTTTCAAATTGTCCGGCTTTACCATAAATGCGATTCCGCCGCCTATGGCTGTCGCAAGTCCGGCTAAGAGTGTTAATAAAAAGGCAATTCCTACATTTTCTATCATATTTATAACCTCGGTGAACCAATTTTATCACAAACATTAAAATTTAATTAATATTCAGATAAAAAACTTGATTAGTTTTTTTGTTGGTGTTATAACCAAGCATGTAAAAAATTTTACTATTAATGAAGAAGGAGTAAAAAATTATGGTAAAAGTAGCTATTAACGGATTCGGCAGAATCGGTAGAAACACATTGAGAGCAGCTATCAGAGAAGGTATTTTCAATGAAATCGATTATGTTGCAATCAACGACCCAGGTTTGACACCTGCTAACGCAGCTCACGTTTTTAAATATGACTCAGTTATGGGTAAATTTGATGGTACAGTTGAAGTTGTTGAAGACGGTCTTGTAATCAACGGCAAAAAAATTAAATTCTTCGCAGAAAAAGACCCTGCAGCTCTTCCTTGGAGAGAATTGGGCGTAGAAGTTGTTGTTGAATCAACTGGTTTCTACACAGATGCTGAAAAAGCTAAAGCTCACATCGCTGCTGGTGCTAAAAAAGTTATCATTTCAGCTCCTGCTAAAAACGAAGACAAAACTATCGTTCTTGGCGTTAACGAAAATGAATACGATCCAGCTAACCACAACGTAATTTCAATGGCATCTTGCACAACTAACTGCTTGGCACCTGTTGCTAAAGTTATTTCTGAAAAATTCGGTATCGTTAAAGGTTTGATGACAACAGTTCACTCTTACACTGGCGACCAAAGAATTTTAGACGCTGGCCACAAAGATCCACGTCGTGCTAGAGCTGGTGCTTTGAACATCGTTCCTACAACTACGGGTGCTGCTAAAGCTGTTGCTTTGGTTCTTCCTGAATTGAAAGGTAAATTGAACGGTTTCGCTATGAGAGTTCCTACTCCAGACGTTTCAGTTGTTGACGTTGTATTCGAAACTGAAAAACCTGTTACAGTTGAAGCTGTTAACGCTGCATTGAAAGAAGCAGCAGATGGACACGTTCTTTGCTACTCTGAAGAACCATTGGTATCTTCTGACTTTATCGGTTCATCACAATCTTCAACAGTTGACGCAGCATTGACAATGACAATGGGCGACAACATGGTTAAAGTTGTTTCTTGGTACGATAACGAAATGGGTTACTCAACTCGTTTAGCTGAAACAACAAAAATGGTTGCTTCTAAATTATAATTTTATAATTAGAGTAAGTTTTTAAAAGCAGGGTGTAAAAGCCCTGCTTTTTATTGCAATCGACAGCTGAATGCCTGCTCTTAACTCTTCTTAATGTTGTTTGTAATATTTTTATGTTTGTAGTACGCTAAATTTGGATACACTAGCTTGATAGGTGAAACCCTAGTTCTGGGGCCTCAAACGGGCTGGTTGGCTCACGGTAAGCGATTGGCTTGAGTGTGCTCACTATCTGGAATGGAGCAGTGTTTCCCGTAGTACAATACAAAACACATAAGGAGAAAAACGATGCCGGTAGCATCTATGATTGAACTTTTAGAAGCTGGTGTACACTTCGGTCACCAAACACAAAGATGGAACCCTAAAATGAAACCGTATATTTACGGTGCTAGAAATGGTATTTATGTAATTGATTTGCGTAAAACTACTGACTTGTTAGATCAAGCTTACAACGTAGTTAGAGATTTTGCAGCTAGAGGCAAAAACGTATTGTTTGTTGGTACAAAAAAACAAGCAGCTGACGTTGTTGCAGAAGAAGCTAAAAGAGCTGGTGCTTATTATATTAACAGAAGATGGTTAGGCGGTATGCTTACTAACTTTGAAACTATTCGTTCTCGTGTTAACAAACTTAGAGAATTGGAAGATTTCATTGCGTCAGGCCACATTGAAAAATTACCTAAAAAAGAAATCGCTCAAATCAACAGACAAGTTGCTAAATTGAGCAAAACTTTAGGCGGTATTAAAGAAATGAGAGGACTTCCTGACGTTATCTTTATCGTTGACCAAGCTAAAGAAGAAATTGCAATTAAAGAAGCTAACAAGTTGAACAGCCCTGTAATCTGCCTTGCAGATACAAACGCTAACCCTGAAGGTATTGATTACATTATCCCTGGTAATGATGATGCAATCCGTTCAGTAAAATTAATCGTTTCAAGATTGGCTGACGCTGTTCTTGAAGGTAAACAATTAAAAGAAAACAACGCTGTTTCAACTGCTAAGATTGAAAAAATCGAAGCTACTGATGCTGGTGTTGAAGCATAAGCCAGAGTGTAGTTATATTTTACCGGTTATGGCGTGTAGCCGTATAACCGGTAAAATTAACAAAACAGTTGATGACCGCCGTTGCGACTGAAGCGTGTAGCGAAAGGAGCGGACAAATCTTTGATTTGACAGGCGGGATTTGTATATAAACTATAGGAGAGAATTTTAATGAATATTACAGCTACAATGGTTAAAGAACTTCGTGATTTAACAGGCGCTGGCATGATGGATGCTAAAAAAGCTCTTGTTGAAACCGATGGTGATATGGAAAAAGCTATGGAAGTTTTACGTCAAAAAGGTATCGCTTCTGCTGATAAAAAAATGGGCAGAATTGCTGCTGAAGGCGTAGTTGCTTCTTATGTTTCTGATTCAGTTGGTGCTATGATTGAACTTAACTGTGAAACTGACTTCGTTGCTAAAAACGCTGACTTTAAAGAATTGGCTAACTGCTTAGCACAAGCTGTTGCTGAAACTAACCCGGCTGACGTTGATGCTTTCTTGGCTTCTGTTTGCCCTAAATGCGGTAAAGCTATTTCTGAAGTTATTAAAGAAAAAATCGCTTCAATTGGTGAAAAAATTACTTTCAGAAGATTTGTTAGAATTGAAGGTTCAACAGGAACTTATATTCACAACGGTAAAATCGGCGTTCTTTTAGAAACAGATAAAAAAGACGAAGAATTGATGAAAGACATTTGCTTGCACATCACTTCTTCTGCTCCGGAATTCGTTTCAAGAGCTGATATTCCTCAAGCTGTTATCGAGGAAGAAACTAGAATCGAAATGGGTAAAGAAGATTTGCAGAAGAAACCTGAAGCAATCAGAGGCAAAATTGTTGAAGGCCGTGTTAACAAACTTATGGCTGAAAGATGTCTTCTTGAACAACCTTTTGTTAAAAACCCAGACGTAACTGTTGGACAATTAATCGAAGGTAAATTGAACATCAAATCATTCACAAGATTTGTTCTTGGTGAAGGACTTGAAAAACGTCAAGAAAACTTCGCAGACGAAGTTATGAACCAAATCAAAGGTTAATATTTTAAGCGGCCTCAATAAAAATGAGGCCGCTTTTATATTGGAGAGGAATATGTACGTATCTGAAATTAATAATAATGCAAAATATATGAATTTTGCTGCCAGAGTGCCTAAAGCTGAAAAAGTAGCTAAAGTTGGCGAGGCGGTTCTGTATTTGCCTGGAGAAATGTCATCTCAAGTTGTAACTATTTCGCGGGTTGTCGAGAAGTTACATGGTGCATTGAGAAAATTAGAAGTGCAAAAAAATAACTCAGCGGCACAAGGTTTTTTGGAAGACTTAAGAGCAAATCATGGGCTTAGAGAAGTGTTTGAAACCAGAGCAGAGGGGCTGGTTTTGGGACTTGGAAATGACAAAAATCTTATCGTTTCTTCACACGGGTATAATTCTTTGCGATTAAGAGAACAAAATGCTCGAACCGGTGAAGTTGAAAATAGTATTTGGATACGTGATAAAAAAGTAGTAAAAAATGATGCAAGGCAAGAAATTCCTGAACATTTTGATTATTTAAAGACTTCTGATATCAAATCTGGTGGATTTATAGATGATTTACAGGAAAAATTAAATGTTGCTGATTTTTCCCTTTTGAAAGTTCGGCGGGAACTTTTCAAACCGGAGGTGCAGTTAGAAATATCTAAGGTTAGTTTGGCACAAATTAGTCCTGTTAATATTTTAAAATCGACCAATATTGTGCCTGCGTCTGAAGTTGAGACTTCATTAGGAATTATACAACCCAAATTGCAAAATGTGCAAGCTGCAGAACCATCTGTTGAAAAAGTTGTAAGACGCAGAGGGCGTCCTAAAGGTTCCGGCAAAAAAGCTGTTAGTGAAGAAACAGAACTTCCTTTAAACAATTCGGCAGAGGTGAAACCTAAGCGCGGAAGAAAACCTAAAAGTGAAACTAAAATGGCGGTTACACCTGAACAAGTATTACGCTATTTTACAGACCAAGTAGAACAGTTACAAGCTGATTTTAATATGAGAATGAAATATCTAATGGCTGATTTTATAGTAGCAACGAGTGAATCTTTTAGAGCTTTTGAAAAAACAACTAATAAAAAAATAAATGAATTGCAGTTAAATCTAAAGAAATTTATTGAAAATAAATCTTAAGGAGCGTTATAAACGCTCTTTTTTACAAATTTGTTAAGAAATTGCTTTTTGGTTCGCTCTTGATAACATAATTATATGAAAAGTAAGATTTTATATTTTGGACAGGATTTAGGAAAGCAGGGAAGATTGGAGAAGATTTTTTCTTCTGCAGAAGTTTTGAGTTATTCCGATTCTTCTTATGTTATTGATTTACTCAATGTTGAGCCGCCGGATATTATTATTGCGGATTCAGAGTTCGGCGAAACTAAGAAATTTGTCAAAAATATTAAATCTCTATTTGAAAATACTTTTGTCGTTGCGTTTTTGAACGGAAATACTGATAAAGAGCTTTTGAAATATTCTAATGGAATTATTACAACGGATTTTTCGGATGACGTTATCGCATCGACTATAGAAATATGTTTGCGTAACAAGAAATCACAGGAAAATCTTTATCATACTAACAAAAATTTGGCCTCAAGTCTTTATCGTGAAAAAGTTTTATATGATACAAGTTCCAAGTTTGCCGGAACCCTTGATAATGAAAAGCTTATTGATATTATGATAGAGGGGATGGATAAGGCGCTTAGTTTTTCGCTTACCTGTACGCTTTCTTTCTGCAACCCGGGCGAACCGGTGTTGATTTTAAATTCGCTTTATGAAATTTCAGAAGAGTTGATGAGTGCGATTAAGCTGCGTACAATTCTTAATTATAAAACTCTTTTTGAGGGGAAAAAAGTTCCATATGAAATTGACCAGAATACTTTAAGAATTGTGAAAAAGGTTAAAAATCCGTCAAGTCGTTTTAATTTTACACTTTTCCAGTATGATAATATGCTTGCCTCAATCAATCAGGGGGATGAATTTTACGGATGTGTGGAAATCTTTAAGGAGATTCAATTTACGACGGATGATTCTACCTGTTTTCAAACTATAGCGCGTCAGGTCGCAATCCCATTGAAGAGTGCCGCTCTTTATCAGGAAATTAAAGAAACTAACATAAAACTTGAGAAGTTAGAAAAGGTTAAATCTGATTTTATTTCTATAGTTTCGCATGAACTGAGGACTCCTCTGACTTCAATTAAAAATGCGGTTGATATTGTGTTAAGCGGTAAGGCCGGTGAGTTGCCGCAGAATGCTGATAAATTTTTATCGATGGCTAAGCGCAATATTGGCTGTCTTGCTGAAATTATTAATGATTTGCTTGATATTTCGAAGATTGAAGCTGGCAAAATGGATTTCAAATTTGAGTTGTTGGATATTAATTCGGTGATTGAAAATGTCAGGGCCTCTCTTTCAGGTATTGCAAAAGAAAAAGATTTGGCGCTTGAGGTTGATTGTGCTGTTGGATTACCGCAGATTAGTGGTGACGCAAAACGTTTGGAACAGGTTTTGACAAACCTTGTGTCTAACGCAATTAAATTTACGGAAAATGGTAAGGGGATTACTATTTCATCGAAAGTTTGCAGCGCAGACGATATTAACAAAAATAATCCGTTTAGAACTGATTTGGAAAAGCTTTCGGGTGATTATATTCTTGTCACTGTTAAGGATGAGGGGATTGGTATTGCTGAAAGTGATATTTTGCGTGCATTTGATAAGTTCGCGCAGATTGAAAATTCTTTATCCCGCAAAGTTGGTGGAACAGGTTTGGGGCTTCCGATTGCAAAACAGTTGTTAGAAAAGCACAACGGTATGATTTGGTGTGAGAGCGAAATCGGCAAGGGCTCAGAGTTTATTTTTGCACTGCCCGCCGGTCAAGGCGTGCCGCTGAGCGGCTTCCATAGCTTTGAACCGTGTGTGAAGTAACGGAAGTAGCTTGCTCTTTTTGAATTTATATGTTATTCTTAGATTGTTGAATAGGAGGAATTTATGGCAAGATTAATAAGACCAACTTGGGCTATCAGATGTGTTCAATCAGGATGCAAAACTTTATTTGAAGTCGCTCAATTAGAAGATGGAAAGCAACAGGAAGTTGTTTGTCCTAACTGCGGCGAACACTATGTTTACCCGATTTACGATAATAAAGAAGAAAAATAATGGAGAAAAGATACAATCAGTTTAGTGCGTATCTAAAGCAAAAGTTCGGCGTCAAGGTTTATAAAATAACACTTGATGCCGGTTTTTCATGTCCAAATCGTGACGGAACGATTTCTTCTGGCGGGTGTATTTTTTGCGATGAGGGCGGAAGTTTTTCACAGGCACATTCTAATCTGCTTTCCATAGAAGAGCAGGTGGAAGTTGGGATTAAAACTTTATCCGAGCGGTTTAAAGCGCAAAAATTTATGTCATATTTTCAGGCCTATTCGAATACTTACAAGCCTGTTGGTGAGTTAGAGAAGATTTATAATTCCGCGTTGAACAATGATAAAATCGTAGGGCTTTCAATCGGAACCCGACCGGATTGTGTTGATGATGATAAATTAAACCTGATTGCAGGGTATAAAGATGATTATTACACATGGGTTGAATATGGGCTGCAATCCATACACGACAAAACTTTACGCCGAATAAACCGCGGGCATGATTTTGATTGTTTTCTTAGAGCTTATGAAAAAACTAAAGAACGTGGAATTAACGTTTGTGTTCACGTGATTTTTGGTTTGTGGGAAACCCGCGACGAAATATTGCAAACGGCCCAAAAGCTTGCAGAATTAAAGGTTGATGGTGTTAAAATCCACATGCTTTGTGCGCTTGAAAATACAAAATTAGCCCAAATTTATGAAGAAAAAGCTATTGATTTTATGAGTGAAAGGGAGTATATTGAAACCGTGTGTGATTTTCTGGAGTATTTACCGCCGGAAACGACTATACACAGGCTTGCGGGAAACGGTTTGAAGAAAAATTTAATTGCGCCACGCTGGTTGGGCAAAAAATTGGATTGCCTTAATCAGATTGACCGCGAACTTTTGTCCCGCGATACTTTTCAAGGTTCTAGATATAAGGAGATTGGCAAATGTGCGATATTATAACCATCGGCAGCGCGACAATGGATGTTTTTGTTCAGTGCGAAGATGCAAATATAGTTTCTGTTGAGAGTAAGCATAAAAAATCTGAATTTATGAGTTATCCGTACGGTGCAAAAGTTGAGATTTCGGATTTTGATTCTCAAGTTGGCGGGGGCGGTGTTAATACCGCTATGAATTTTGCAAACCTCGGGTTTGATACGGCTGCAATCTTTAAAATTGGCGATGATATTTATTCAAAAGGGATTTTGCACTACTTTGAGGATAAAAATGTAGATTTATCAAATATTATTCAGGATAAAAAGATAAGCACCGGTTTTTCAATAATTCTTGTAAGCTTTCAAGGCGATAGAACAGTGCTTGCACATCGCGGTGCAAACGCAATGATCAAGAAGCATGACATTAATTTTGATGCGATTAAAAATGCGAAACTTTTATATATTGCACCGATTAACGGTGACAGTAGTAAAATTCTTGATGATATTGTAAAATTTGCTGCAGAACATAATGTTTATGTTTGTTTTAATGCCGGTTCATCCAGTATTAAGAAAGGTTTCAAGTATCTTGAAAAGATTTTGAACTTCGCACATATCGTTGTGTTGAACAAGGAAGAAGCCGCAATGGCGACCCAGATTGAAGTTCGACCTGATACAAAAGATGTTAAATATTCGCACGAAGTTATTCACCCTGACGTTAAAGCTATGTTGAATAAACTTTGTGTTAACCATTATCAAATTGTTGTTATTACAGACGGTGGCAAAGGCGCTTATGCGTATGATGGTAAAAATTATTTCTATTGCCCTGTTTTTGACGGGCCGGTTGTGTCAACGTTGGGTGCGGGTGATGCATTTGCCTCAACCTTGTGCGCAAGTTTAAAGCGTACAAACGGCGATTTGGGTAAATCGCTGATGTACGCTTCTGTAAACTCTGCCGGTGTTGTTTCTGCGTTTGGTGCAACTCAAGGCTTGATGACTTTTGAGCAGATTGAGGAAAAGCTGAAAGAAACTCCGGATTATGCCTATACGATTGTTAAGCCATAGGAATAGTGATTAAATATTTATCGCCGTCACGTTTTTTAGTGATTTTGTTGAAGTTAACGTCTTTAGAAAACGCATAACTCTGACTTACAGCTAATGCACGGGAGCCGTTTTTCTGGTTTCTTTCGTTAGTTGCGTGAACGGTTAAAATATTGTCATCAGTTGAAATACTAACATTTTTTTCATCATTATTGAAAGGTCTGAGGTTTACTGTAATAACGTAAGCGTCAGATTTTTCGTCAATTTGAATGTAGCTTTCGAGGTTTCTTTCAGTGCGCAAATCTCTTTGAATCATATCTTGTACTGCGCGATCTTCTTTCATCATCATTCTTTCCATTTTTTTCATTTGGTGAACTGGATCAAGCATTCTTTTGAAATGCCAGTCGGTTACGACATAGAAAGCGAGAAATGCACCAAGTAATACGGATAATGCAGTTAAAAGATGTGACAGCCACGGATGTCTGTGGGCAAAGCACTCGTGATGATGGTCGTGTCTGTCATAATGAGTAGTGTTGTGTTCTTCATAGTAATCGTTGTTTTCGTTCATGCGAAACTCCTTTCTTAATAGTAAAATTACTATTACAAAAAGAGGAGTTTAAATCTATTAGCGGGTTTACTATTTCTTATTAGCCACCAAGAGTAGAGAAGCCTTTTTCAACACCTTTGCTTATCATTTGTTTGACTGTATCGTATTCCGTTGTGAGTGCGGAGAGTTCGGCGTCGACCATCTGCATATCAATGTTAAGTTCTTCTTCTTTAGCACTCAATTTTAATTGTTGTGTCTTATATTCGGCTTCAGCGCGTGTGATGGCGTCTTGATCGGCTACTTCTGCGATGAAATTGTTTCTTGTGTATGGAGCCTGATAGAAGTTTCCATCGTCAGATAGTACAGACGTGAATAAAGTTCCGTTCTTTAACATGTTTTTCAAATGTTCGGGTTCTGAGACAAGATTACTTTCAGTCCAACCGTTTGCACAAATCTGGTTAAACATTTGTGAATAGTAGTCAAGAAGCAGTTTTGTATCATCATCCATATCAAGGGTTTCAGGGTTTTTGATGAAGTAATAATATGCCGGATCCTGTGTGATGTAGAATGAATTTTCGGTTTTCTTTTCATCTGTAGATTCAATGGTGTAACCGGAATCGAAACCTTCAATTGCTTTTTCAAAGTATGTTAACAAGCCCTTAGCCATATTAGAAAGTGAAACTTGATAATTGCTGCCATCTTTAATTATACTTGTGTGTTTAGCTGGATTATTTGCACTAATGACTGAGCCGGAGTTAAATTCAACCTTGTTGCTACCGTCTCTTTTTACGCTTCCGGTTGTACTGTCCCATTTCAATCCGTTTAACTTACAGATTTGGTCCATTGCGTATGTCAGATAATCCTGATCTACGGAATCCTTGTTAACTGCAAAGAAATTACCCATAATGGCGTAAAGATTGTCTAAGAATTTTGCCATACCTTCAGCCATCTGATCTGCATTGTCAGAAGAAAGGGTTACTTCTTTGTTCATCAAGTCGGTAAAGTTGAAGTTGGAGTCTGAAAGTTTTAATTGAGTATCTTTGTTTTGAGTTATTGCTTCACCAAAAGAGCCTGTTTTAGTGACATCACTACCGTTTTCTTTTACTATGTACTCAAATTCTTGGACTTTTTTGTATTTTTCACCAGTCGTCGGATCGGTAACTTCCTGTAGTATTCCGCCGAATTTTAATAATTGTCCTAGTTGCACAGCTTTATCGTAAGCTGTGTCCAGTTCAATTTTGCCATCAGTTACTTTTTTAGTACCATCGTCATTATAAGAGGTTCCGTAATTTTTTCTAAGCTCATTCATATAATCTGAGCTTGGGTCGGAAAGTTTTGTCATATAACGCTTTAAGGTCGCAAGGTTCATTGACTCGACTGCGAACTTATTAGCATTATATCCGCCTAAACCATTGGTAGGGTTGTAGTAGTTTTTACCCGTAGTACTGTTTAATGCGCTTTTCATTGCTTCTAAATTGTTTTGGCTGAGAATACCGTTTTTGTTTAAGGCGTCTAAGAATAGTATAAAATGAGCTTTATCCCTTGTCGCTCCTCCGAGTTTTAATTGTTCAAAAGACGCGTTTTGACGAGTGCCATTTTGATCGTATTGATAACCGGCATTCCCAATACTTTTCAGTGCATTTGCATATTGTGAATCAAGTACAACTTGATTTTTATTGTTTGTTAAAAGCTGTGGCGAATATCCGTTTAATATTGATGGCTGCATTAAAAGGTCATAGCTAACATCATAAATAGAGCCGTCTGTGATAAATTCAGAATCCCATACTAATCTTGTTGCATCTAAGCTTTTCTGGTAGTCCTCACTGATTTGTGTGAGCTTATTGGTAATAGAAAGTTTCTCCTGAGCTATTTGCATAGAACGAAGCTCGCAAGAATTTTTTCTTGCGGTAATTCCTAAAAATCTAGCTTGTGAAGCCGCTAAGCCCATTGTTCTGTGCCTTTCCTTATCTTAGTAACAACAAAAATATTTGTTTTCTATACTTCAATTGTCGGCATGTTAAAAAAAAACTTTAGAAATTTTTCAGGTTTTTGTCGTTAAAAATAGGTTAAAACTATTGCGGTACAATGGTTTTAGTTGATTGTAAACAGATTTTAACAAATTAAAATCTTGTTGTTGACTTTAAAAAATGTTTGTGGAATAATCAATCTTGTGGGCGACGAAAGAAACCTGAGGGCCGAGAGGGCTCAAGAGGATTGATACTAGCCCAAGCCGAAAATTCACTTTTTAATTTATGTAAAAAGAAGTTTACCCCGAGATGAGATTGGAAATCGAGAGATTGAGATTGAGTGACGGGTTGGAATGAGCGGATCGGTACATTGACAAAAGAATAAAGAAGACGATAAGAAAACAATCTTGTTAATT
>CANAJP010000025.1 GCA_947361615.1 uncultured Candidatus Melainabacteria bacterium
CCCCTGAATCAGGCGGAATGCAATTTAACGAACTTATGGGCTGGTTTGAATACCTGAAGAATTTCAACATTGTCGGCGCCGACGTTGTAGAACTTGCACCGGATTACGACGCTTCAGGAGTTTCAACAGCTGTTGCAACAAAAGTTATCAGAGAATTACTCATGGTGATATAATGCAAAAAAGGATTGAAGAATTAAAGGATTTAATCAACAAGTACAATCATCTTTACTATGTTGAGGAAAGTCCGACTGTCAGTGACTTTGAATACGATCAGCTTTTTGCGGAATTAAAACAATTAGAAGAAGAGTTTCCGCAATACAAAACACCTGACAGCCCGACACAGAGAGTCGGTGCAATCAGCGAAAAATTCGAGTCTTATAAACACAAATACAGACTTTACAGTCTTGATAATACATACACCTATGAAGACATTGAAAAATGGTACGAAAAACTAACTGACGAATACGGAGATGAAGTTGAACTTGTCAGCGAACTTAAAATCGACGGACTTGCAATCGCGCTTACCTACGAAAACGGAGTTTTTGTTCGTGGAGTTACCCGCGGCGACGGGGTTCAGGGGGAAGACATTACAGCAAACCTCAAAACAATCAAAGCCATCCCGCTCAAACTTTTTGAAAACATAGATATTGAAGTTCGCGGCGAAATCTTCATGCCTAAAACCTCTTTTGAAAAACTAAACGAAGAAAGCATAAAAAACGGCGAAAAAGTTTTTGCAAACCCGCGCAACGCTGCAAGCGGTTCAATCCGTCAGTTGGATAGCAGAATCACTGCCAAACGCGATTTATCAATGTTTTGCTACACGGCAATTCTTGAGCGCGGAACCGAAACTCTGCAAACACACTACGATACATTAATGTATCTAAAAAAACTGGGCTTCAAAGTCAATCCAAACATTAAACTTTGCAAAAACTCGCAAGAAGTCATAGACTATTGCAAATACTGGGATACCGAGCGTTCAAACCTAAACTACGCAACCGACGGCGTTGTTGTAAAAGTTAATCAGTTTAATATTCAGGAAGATTTAGGATTTACCGCACGTGCGCCTAAATGGGCGACCGCGTTTAAATTCCCGCCGGAAGAAGCCTCAACCGAACTTCTGGATATCGAATACGGTGTAGGCAAAACCGGAGCAGTAACGCCTGTAGCAATACTTGCGCCCGTTCAACTTGCAGGCTCAACGGTTTCGCGCGCAAGTTTACACAACTTTGACGAAATCAAACGTCTTGATGTCCGCATAGGTGACACCGTTTTAATTAAAAAAGCTGCTGAAATCATCCCAAAAGTTATAACCGTTCTAAAAGACGAAGAACACGAAGCCAGAGAAGAGTTTCATCCGCCAGCTAAATGTCCGTCCTGCCACTGTCCGCTCTCGACACGGGCAAAAGAAGTAGGGCTTTATTGCGAAAATCCTCAATGTCCTGAGAAAGTTCGCGCCCAGTTAGAATACTGGGTGTCAAAAGACGCTATGGACATAGACAACTTAGGCCCATCCGTAATTGAACAGCTTTACAACCTAAATTTAGTCAAAAACTTTGCAGATTTCTACAAGTTGACCGTCGAAGATCTGCTAAAACTCGAACAGACAAAAGAAAAAAGCGCAACAAATATTTACGAAGGCATTCAAAAAAGCAAAACCTGCACCCTGCCTCGATTTATAAACGCACTTTCCATAAAAAATGTCGGCAAAGAAAACGCTTCCGTCCTCGCTGACGAATACGGAAGCATTGAAGCACTTATGGACGCTTCAATCGAAAGCCTTGAAAACGTCAAAGGTATTGCAAACAAAATGGCTACAGACATTTTTAATTACTTCCGCTGCGAAGAAAATGTTGCAATTATTAAGGAATTATTGTCACTCGGAGTTGTACCCGAACATATTTCTGTGGTAAAATCAGGACACCTTGAGAATTTAACATTTGTTCTGACCGGCACACTCTCGTCAATGACCAGACCCGAGGCCGAAGAAAAGATTAAATCTCAAGGCGGGCGAACCTCTACATCAGTTACAAGTAAAACTTCATATCTTGTCGCAGGTGAAAAAGCAGGGTCAAAATTTGACAAAGCCCAAAAATTAGGTGTTATAATATTGACTGAAGAACAATTTTTAACATTACTGGAAAAAGGTATCGAAAATGAAGAAAAATAAATTGAGAGTTATACAAATATCAGGGTTTAGAGGAATTTTATCCGCAATATTTATTGTTGCTTGTCTTATTGCGGGATTCGTCGGGTTTCCGGCAATCGTACTTGAACACGGCTGGAATAAATTAGCCGATATTACCGGAACAATCCCTTATATAAATATGTTTCAAGGTTTAATTCTCTGGGGAATTTTAGCTGTTTCTTATATGATTATCAACAGAAAACAACGTTATCTCTCTGTTTTTGAACCAAAACCAAGAAACCCGAAAGAAATAAGAGATATTATCAACGAAATCAAATCTCAATCCGCGGCACTCAAAAAAGAAGCACCGCAATCAGTAAAAACACAGGAAGAAAAAGAAGAAGAAAAAGAGGTAGTATAAATGAAAAAAGCTATATTTTTAATGTTACTTTTGGCTCTTAGCTTACCGGCACAGGCAAAGCCTCAGGGTTCAATCTACGTTGACGCATCATCAAACATCGATTTGCAGCCTGATGTTGTAGAATTCAACGTTATAGTAACAACAAAAGACAAACATTCCCTTGAAAATGCCTCTATTAATAACAAAGAGATATCAACAAAAGTCTATCAGGACTTAACATCAATGATTGATAAAACAAACGGCGACTATATTAAAACTATAGATTACTCCGCAAGACCGACATATTACTATTCAAACGGTAAACAGATTTTTGACCGCTTTGAAGTAACAAACACAATCACTGTTCACACTAAAAAAATTACTGATGTTGGCATGTTTATTGACAAAGCCCTAAATCTTGGCGCGACAAACATTGGAAACATTGAATTCAAACTTGAAGACCAGAACTCTTATTGCAACGAACTTTTAAGCGTTGCAACTCAAAAAGCCAAAACTAAAGCCCAAACCGTGGCACAGGCTTCCGGTCAAAAAATCACAGGTATCAAAGAGTTGAGAACCTCTTGCCATGTTAATTCATTCAACAACGGTTATCCAAGATACATGAACGCTAAAATGACAGCAGGTGCAGCTTTCGACGGTGCTGTAGCAGAAAGCTCATCAACAATGGTATCAGGCGGCGCAATGAAGTTATATGCGACTGTCAACGCAGAATTCTACGCCAAATAAAGGAATAAATTAATGCAAATTGAAGCTCAAAACCTTATAAAAATTTACGGTGACAGGCGTGTTGTTAACGATGTTTCGTTCAACATCAAAAAAGGCGAAGTTGTTTGTCTTCTCGGGCCTAACGGTGCCGGTAAAACAACAACTTTCTATATGGTCGTAGGACTTGTAAAACCTAATATGGGAAAAATAATTCTCAATGGTCAGGACATCTCCTCTGCGCCAATGAACATTCGTGCAAAACTCGGTATCGGGTATCTTCCGCAAGAAACTTCAATATTTAGAAAGCTTTCTGTAGAAGACAACCTTAAACTCGTTCTTGAAATGAACGAAAAGCTTACCGAATGCGAAAAAACCAAAAAACTTGAAGAACTTTTAACAGAATTCGGCGTCCAAAAGTTACGTAAATCACCGTCAGTAGCGCTTTCAGGCGGAGAACGTCGCCGTGTTGAAATTGCAAGAGCGCTTGCGGCAAGTCCAGACTTCATGCTGCTTGACGAACCTTTTGCCGGTATCGACCCTATCGCCATCGGTGAAATTAAAGACAACATTAAAAAAATTTCAGAAGACAAGGGCCTCGGCGTATTAATCACCGACCACAACCCGAAAGCAACTCTTTCTATTACAGACAGAGCCTATGTAATCTTTGACGGAAAAATTAAAATTCAAGGCCGAAGCACAGATGTTGCAAACGATCCTGTAGCAAAAGAATTTTATCTAGGAAAGGATTTCGCTCTCTAATGTTGAAATTCCCGAAAATCACAATCTACGATAAATATATTTTTACGCAGGTTTTTATAACAACATTCGTCGCGATTTTACTTTTCTCGGTTGTTTGGATTGCACCTGAAATGCTTCTGAAAACAATTGAAAAAACTCTTGCTGGCACCTACACTCCAGCAACGGCCGTTAAAGTTTTAGCATACGAACTGCCGAAAATTTTAGGTAAAGCATTCCCTGTAGGCCTTCTACTTGGAAGCCTTTTCACATTTGACAAACTCAGCAAAGATTCCGAGCTAACAATTTTCAGAGCAGTAGGCCTCTCGTTTAAAAGAATTCTTGCACCAGTTCTGGTGTTCAGTATTATCGTGACAGTTTTATGTTTTATTACTTATGATAAACTTATCCCTATGGCAGAAGTTGGCCTTAACGCAATAAAAGGCAAGGACACCACTACACAATATATTTATACTGAAAAAGACGAAAAAAATGTTCCTCAAGACTATGTAATCGTTTCAAGATACTCAAATGGTGAAATGGATGACATCATTTATTTAGATTTTGGCGAACGCAGATACACAGATGTTCACGAGCTAACAGACATATATTATGCAAAATCGGGCCATCCGTTTGAAGATAAATGGACGCTCTCTGACATAAGCCACTACGAAATTTCCAACGACGGAATTTTCCACGAGGTTAAACATATTGATAAAATGGATGTACTCAAAGGTGAAAGCGCCGCTAATGCACATAAATTAATGGTTTATTCAACCAAAAGAGATAGAGAAATTACAAATGCTGATCTGAAAAGCTATATCCAGCTTCTCAAAAAAGAAAATCTTGATGAAGAATACAGAACCATGCTGAACAAATATTACCAGCGTTTCTTCCATCCGTTTGTCTGCGTACTCCTTGCAATTCTTGGTGTAATCCTCGGGTTCAGCAAACCGCGTGAACACAGAATGGTAGGTTTTGTGATAGCAATCGGCTGCATTTTTGCCTACTACATAACACTGCCTTTCTTTGACTTACTCGCAGCAAAAGGCGTACTTCCGCCACTAATCACAGCATTCATACCACTTGCGGCTTTCTCCGGCGCAATAATCGCACTCTTTAAATCAAAGGATATTTAATAAATGCTAAAAAAACTTTTATTATTGATAGTTTTATCAGGTATATTCCTACCGGCACAGGCACTTGAAATCAAAGAAAATGACGGTATCTATCATATAATACTCGAGCAGAACAGAAAGACCGCAAAACGCCTGAAATGCATTGTTGCAGACGATTTAATGACAACACGCGAAGTCCATAAAAAAGCAGACGCCGTTCTAACAATTAACGGCGGATTTTTTGACCCGCAAAATAAAAAAACGGTATCTTATGTAACCACAGACGGCCAAATGATTGCAGATCCGCTTTTCAACGAAAACCTGCTTTCTGACCCGCTGTTACGCAAAAATTTAGACAAGATTTTAAACCGCAGCGAATTCAGAGTTCTTGAATGCTTCAGCGGCTACAAGTTTGAAATTGCACAGCACAAAAGCGATATTGATTTTGAATGTCAGGTCATGAATTCAATTCAAGCCGGCCCGCTTGTTCACCCACAACTACAACTTGAAGAAGAATTTTTCATAATGAAAGACGCAGACGGAAATATCACCCGTGAATCTGCATCCGTTTTACACAAAGTTCCACGTACAATTCTCGGGCTAAAAGATGACAAAATATACATACTTTTATTCACCGACAAACATCCTGCGACCCTTGAAGAAGTCGCCCAATACTGCGCCGAACTTGATTTAGACCGTGCAATGGCACTAGATGGCGGAGGTTCTACTTCAATGAATTACCTGAACAAAATTGAAGTAGTTTCAACCCCCGAAAGTAATCAAGGACGCATGCTGAAATCATTTATTCTATTAAAAAAGAAGTAACTGTTTAATTAAAAATCCCACACATTAAAACATATTAAGAAATTGTTACAAAGAAGTTAAAAACATTATTACGCGGGCATTTAGACATAGACAAGCCATTAGCGAATAAACCATATCTTTAAATAAACAACAGATCACAAACTGTAAACTAAGGGCAGAAAAACGCTTGCAATTAGATATTTTGCAAGTATTATTATCATGGACACATTTACTGTGTCTAAATTTAGCCGAATAAAAAAGGATACAAAATGGCAAAAGATGTAATAGAACTAGAAGGAACGATAATAGAATCAATGCCTAACGCGATGTTTAGGGTTAAACTGGAAAACGACCACGAAATCCTTGCTCACATCTCAGGCAAAATCAGAAAGAATTTCATCAGAATTCTTCCGGGTGACAAAGTAAAAGTTGAAATGACACCTTATGATTTGACCCGAGGCAGAATCACGTTCCGCCTAAAATAACGACAATTATAAAAATCTCACGTAAAACAATATAAAAAAGGAAAAAACAATGAAAACTAGAACATCAGTAAAACCAATGTGCGACAAATGCAAAGTTATCAAAAGAAAAGGCAGAGTTGCAGTTATTTGCGAAAACCCTAAACACAAACAACGTCAAGGTTAATCGCACTTACCCGAATTGACGGGGTACGGTCAATGGAGAGGAAGTATTTATCCCTCTTACACAAAAAAATCTAACAACAGGGGTGCTAGAATTAAATACGGGCGTGACTTTAATGCTTAATTTAATTTCACCCAAAGCCAAGAAAAGGAGAAATATTAAAATGGCAAGACTAGCAGGGGTAGATTTACCTCGTAACAAAAGAATGGAAATCGCTTTAACCTATATCTTCGGAATAGGCCCTACAAGAGCAAAAAAAATCCTTGAAGAAACAAAAATTTCACCGGATTTGAGAACAGATGACTTAACCGATGAAGATATCAAATTATTAAGAAACGCATTAGCAGCATATAACATCGAAGGTGACTTGAGAAGAGAAATCTCAATGAACATCAAACGCCTTCAAGAAATTGGTTCATACCGTGGTATGCGTCACAAACGCAACTTACCTTGCAGAGGTCAAAGAACAAAAACAAACGCAAGAACCCGCCGCGGCAAAAAAACCGGACCTATTGCTGGTAAGAAAAAGTAGCACCGCTCGGTGTGCGCGGTGTTGACCTGCGGTCAGCAGGGCAAGCAGGCGCACATTACGTCACCGCCGTTGTGACAGAGGCGTGAGCCGACGGAACGGACAAATTTTGAGAATGTTGATAACATTCGATAAAATTTGACAGGCGGGAAAAGACATTAAACAAAAGTAACAAAATAAAGGATAATAAAAATGGCAAGACCACAAAAAACAAAGAAAAAAGAAAAGAAAAACGTATTGCAAGGTGTTGTACATATTCAATCAACCTTCAACAATACAATAGTAACTTCTACAGATACACAAGGTAATGCTATTGCTTGGGCAACAGCAGGTGCTTCAGGCTTCAAAGGCGCAAGAAAAGGCACTCCGTTTGCCGCTCAATCAGCAGCCGAACAAGTAGCAAAAAAATCTATCGACCAAGGTATGAAAAAAGTTGAAGTTCACATCAAAGGCCCTGGTTCAGGTAGAGAAACAGCAATCCGTGCAATTCAAGCAGCAGGTTTGGAAATCACTTTAATCAAAGACGTAACTCCAATTCCTCACAACGGATGCCGTCCTCCTAAGAAACGCCGCGTTTAATACGGTTAGAGGACAAAATCAGGTCGGCAGCGGCCGGCAGTAGTAGAACCGCGGGGGCTTGCTAAATGCCAAAATAGCAAACCATAGATGCCCCGCACAACATAGGAGAAAATAAAAAATGGCAAGATATACAGGACCAAAAAATAAATTATTCCGCAACTGGGGAGTAAAAGATTTATCAAACAGAAAATTAACCTCTTCAATGAGACAAACAGCTTCAGGCCAACACGGCGCTGTTAGAAAAAAACTTTCTGAATACGCTCTTCACTTGAACGAAAAACAAAAAATCAGATTAACATACTTAGTAAGCGAAAAACAATTTGCAAAATACTACAGCGAAGCAGCAAGAAGAAAAGGTGTTACCGGTACATTGTTACTTCAATTATTAGAATCAAGATTGGATAACGTACTTTTCCGCGCAGGCTTCGGTATCACCCGCAGCCAATCAAGACAAATCGTAAACCACGGCCACGTATTGGTTAACGGTAAAAAAGTAGATATTCCGTCTTATCTTGTTAAAGCAGGCGACGTAATCACAGTTAAATCAAAAAGTTTAGCATTCATTAAATCAGTAATCGAATCAATTGATTTAGCTTGCGCACCAGCTTGGATGACAATTGATAAAGATGCTTTGAAAATCACTTTCGACAGATTGCCTGAAAGAGAAGAACTGGACCCTGATTTCAAAGAACAACTTGTTATAGAATACTATTCAAAATAGGAGATAGAACATGGAATTAAAAATTAAATGTGTAAACACAACAACAAGCTCAGATGGTTCACAATACGGCAAATTCGTCATTGAACCGTTGGAAAAGGGTTTCGGTACAACTATCGGAAATTCTTTAAGACGTGTGTTGTTGTCTAGTTTAGAAGGCACAGCAGTAACCTCTGTAAGAATTGAAGGTATTACACATGAATATACATCAATCCCAGGTGTTCAAGAAGATGTTATCGACGTAATGTTAAACCTTAAAGGTTTGGTCGTAAAAACAGATTCTAAAGAAACTCAACATTTAAGAATAGATGTGGATAGAGCAGGCGCAGTTCTCGCAAGCGATATTCAATTGCCTGCAGGCGTTAAAGTTGTTAACCCTGACTGGTTAATTTGTACAGTTGCAGACGGCGGCAGCTTCCACGCTGATATAACAATCGAAACAGGCAAAGGCTATGTTGCAAACGATGTTTCTAAAGATACAAGAAACGTTTCAATCGATGTATTGCCTATCGACGCAACATTCATGCCAATCAAACGTGTAAGCTACAACGTAGAAAACACACGTGTCGGCGATATGATTGACTTCGACAAATTAACCCTTGAAATTTGGTCAAACGGTTCAATCGAAGTTTCAACAGCTCTCAGCCAATCAGCTAACCTTTTAATCGAAAAATTTGTTCAAATTGCAGCGATTTCAGGTCAATCAACAATCTCAACTTCAATCGTTGAAGATGACGTTGTGGCTGAATCATCAGAAAACACTCCTACAATGACAATCGAAGAACTTGAATTGTCAGTAAGAGCTTACAACTGCTTGAAAAGAGCAAGCATTAACTCTATGTCTGAACTGTTGAAAAAATCAGAACACGACTTGTTAAACATTAAAAACTTCGGAAAGAAATCATCTGATGAAGTAATCGAAAGACTTCACCACTTTGGTTTAGACCTCGCGCCTAACCCTGAAGTAGAAGAAGAAGTAGGATAACGTCAGTCGGTGTGAAGCCACGGTGCAGACACACGTGAGTGTGGCTGGCAGGTGGCGGAACATTACGTCAGCGACGTTTCAAATTTCGACGAGATTTATAATCGAGGAAGAAATTTGTCAGGAGCGGAAACGCTAAACATACAAACAATTAAACAATAAGGAATATAAAAATGAGACACCAAACTAAAAAACATACGCTGGGAAAAGCGCAAGACCAAAGAAAAGCCTTGCTCCGCTCTTTAGCAACAGAACTTTTTGTGCACGGTGAAATTATAACAACTATGGCAAGAGCAAAAGCTTTGAAACCATATGCAGAACAAATCATCACCCTTGCAAAAAAAGGCGATTTAAACAGCCGTCGTCAAGCGTTAAGATATGTTTTCGATAAAGAAATCGGCAACTTCATCAACCTTGAAACAGGCGAAATCAACGAAGTAAAAGATGAAAAATCAGCACCGCAAACAGTTTTGAGAAAATTGTTCGTTGTTTTAGGCAAAGAATATTCTTCAAGACAAGGCGGATACACAAAAATCTTCAGACTCCCACCACGCCGTGGCGACGCTTCTGAAATGGCATTAATTCAATTGGTATAGGGGTTGCCAAAGGGGACCCGAGCAGAAATGCCAAAACGATACGCTTTTCAAATTCAATATATTGGGAAGAATTATGCCGGAAGTCAAATCCAATTTGAAAACGGAGTTGAAATTGACGAAGCAACAATTCAAGGAGAATTAGAAAAAGCGTTAAGTACATTGATAATCGGCGGCGATCCCGCCAAAAGAGAAAAAAGACCGATAAAAACAGTCTTTTCCGGAAGAACTGACAGAGGTGTCAATTCAAAAGGGCAGGTCGTTCACTTCGACACAGACAGAACCATTGTTGCTTCAAAGTTCATCTATGCAATGAACGAAATACTCCCGAATGACATTTCTATCAGCGACTTTATGGAAGTTGAAAACACTTTTCATGCACAAAAATCAGCGAAAAAGCGTTTTTATAGATTTGAATTTATTAATAGAAGATATAAGAACGCTTTTGACGGTGATTTAATGTTGGTGAAATACCCGCTAGATATAGTCAGGATGCAACAGGCACTGAATTATTTGATTGGAGAACATGATTTTTCAAGTTTCAAAAGTTCCGGAACGCTTAACCCGAGCAAGATTTGTTTTATATATGACGCTCACGTTGAAAAACAGGGCGACAAGGTTATCGTCGATATTGTCGGAAACAGATTCCTATACAATATGGTGAGAACCATTATCGGAACCCTTCTTGAAATAGAGGGGCATAACCTGAGTGCAGAACATATGAAAGATGTTTTGAACTCACAAGATCGGACAAAAGCCGGTCGAACAGTTAGTCCGTATGGATTAACACTAATGAAAGTAGAATATTAAAAAACATACACCGTAAAAGAGTATTTTGTCATTAAAATCAAACCAGAGCTTGTAAATTCAAACATTACAAAATACGGCAAAAAGACAAAGTAATCGTTGCACGGATGGAAAAAATGGAGAAAAGCATGAAAACATATTCAGCAAAACCTCTTGAAGTAGAAAGAAAATGGTATCTAATCGATGCTGAGGACGAAATCCTTGGTAGATTAGCGGTTAGAATTGCCAATATTCTCAGAGGCAAAAATAAACCTGAATATACACCGAACGTAGACACTGGTGATTTCGTTATCGTTATCAACGCTGACAAAGTTCGTGTAACAGGTAATAAAGAAACAGATAAAATTTACTACCACCACACAAAATATCCGGGTGGTTTGAAATCAGCATCTTTCAAAGAATTGCAAGAAAAAGACGGTAGATTGGCTATCGAAAAAGCTGTTAAAGGTATGTTGCAACACAACACTTTAGGTGCAGAACAATTCAACAAACTTAAAGTTTATGTAGGAAGCGAACATCCACATGCTGCACAAAAACCAATCAAATTGGAAAAGGAGGCTAAATAATGGCAAACACTGAAATCGTGGCTACAGGCCGCAGAAAAACCTCTGTTGCAGTTGTTAAATTGGTTAAAGGCTCAGGCAGAATTTTCGTAAACGGCAAAAAATTAGCTGATTACATCGGAAACCGTCCAGCAATCGAATTGTTAATCAACAGACCATTAGTTTTAACAGAAACTAAAGAACAATACGATGTAAGAGTAAAAGCAGTAGGCGGCGGTATCGTTGCTCAAGCTGGTGCTATCAGACACGGTATTGCAAGAGCGTTGGTTAAAATCAACGAAGAAAACAAAAATGTTCTAAGAATCGAAGGTTTATTAACACGTGACCCTAGAGTTAAAGAACGTAAAAAATACGGTAGAAAAAGAGCTCGTAAGAGATTCCAATTCAGCAAACGTTAATATTCAAAAGAACCCGAGAATTTTTCGGGTTCTTTTTTTACTCACACTAAAAAAGCGCCTTTCAGCGCTTTTCTATACTAAATCATATTCTTTCTTATTTTTTCTTTCGCTTTATCAATCTGATTGATACGACGTTCAACAGATTTTATTTGAGTTTTCAAAGCTTTACGTTGTGCTTTATATGAAGTGTATTGAGCGTCAACATCTGCATATTGGGTTTTATAGTTAAGCAATTCATTTCTAACTTCAACTTGAGCGTTGTCGAGTTTCAAAATAGCGCTTTGCATACTTTCGTTGCCTGCAGATTCAGCGGCCATCTGGTTAATTGTTGTAGCCTGTGTTGAATTTGTTGTTGTTCCGTTGTAAACAGTATCATCAAAGTTTAACGGTGTAAAAGCTGTACCGTCAGCCATCGCAACGCCTGTAGCAAATACACACAATGACAATGATAAAGCCCATTTAGTAAATGATTTCATATTCCAATCTCCTTATTTAAATTTTATAATATTTTACCCTGCATAATTAAGCATAGGCAAGAAGTTTATATAAATTTACATTGTTTTACGTAATATATTTTCTAGGACAATTTTAACGTGCGCGTAGTTTAACCCGCCTTGCATATAAACCGCATAAGGCGGACGAAGCGGCCCATCCGCTGAAAGTTCAATGGTAGAACCTTCGATAAATGTTCCTCCGGCCATAATAATTTTATCCTCATACCCCGGAACATCATCCGGAATTGGCGTAACATAGGCATTAACCGGTGAAAGTTCCTGAATTGTTTTGCAGAAATTTTCCAAAGGTTCCGGCGCACCAAACGCGATAGTTTGAATAATATCAGTACGTTTTTCATCAAATTTCGGTGTTGAAATATATCCGATTTCTTCAAAGATTTTAGCGGCTAAAACTGCACCTTTAACGGCATCAGAAACAACGGACGGAGCCATAAACAAACCTTGAAAAATCAAACGGTGCTGGTTAAACATTGCGCCACCCTCGCCTGCAATTCCGGGAGCCGTTAAGCGCATTGCAGCTTGTTCTACATATTGTTCTTTACCTGCGATGTATCCACCAGCTTCAACAATTCCGCCACCCGGGTTTTTAATCAAAGAGCCTGCAATTAGGTCTGCACCTACTTCTAACGGTTCTTTTGTATCAACGAATTCCCCGTAGCAATTGTCAACAAAGCAAATTGTATCTGGATTTTTAGATTTTACTATCTTACAAATCTTTTCAATAGTTTCAATAGAAAGTGATTTACGCAACGAATAACCGCGTGAGCGTTGGATTAAAACCATCGTAACGGTTTCATCAATTGTTTTTTCTAACGCGTTAAAATCAATATCCATATCGTTTAGTAGCGGAATTTCTTCATACAAAACACCATGACCGATAAGGGATTCTCGTTTCGGTTCAATACAACCGATAACTCCTTGCATAGTGTCATACGGTGCGCCGGCAACTGATACAAGTTTATCACCGTGGCGAAGATTCCCGAATAATGCACAGGCAAGAGTGTGGGTTCCAGATACAAAATGTATACGGGCAAGAGCTTTTTCTGCCTTGAACACCTGCGCAAAAACATTATCTAAAACCTCACGGCCAATATCGTCGTGACCATAACCTGACACGGTATAAAAATGTTCGGGTGCAACTTTGTTATCCACAAACGCACGTAAAACTTTTTCCTGATTAAAATCTCTTATATCGTCAATTCTTTCAAATACTTCTCTTGAATTTTTTTCAGCTTTTTTTATAAGTTCTTTCGGCTGCATAATAAATCCTCTTTTTAGAACAATTTTATTGCGAACAAGCGCTGTGGTCAATATTAATAGCACATATGGTCAATGTAAATTATCAAACCTCCTCGTAAAATTCAATTATGAAGAGTTTTTTGATTATTTTTTGCAGTTTAATATTTACAATCATGCCGGCACTGGCTGATGGATACGGTGTTTACACAAAAGATAATTACCAGATGCGAAACGAGGCGGGTGAAAAAATACTTTTTATTCTTGATTTTTCAAATAGTATGAACGAATATTTAGACAACGAGCCTAAATCAACCCTTATGGTACGCACGGTTAAAAATCTTTTACGAACGATACCGCCAGAAACAGCCATAGGTTTAAGAGTTTATGGTCATCGCGGCGGTTTCACGGCAATGGATTCGTGCAAAGCGTCGAAATGTATTAATTCCATTTGCACAAATAACACTGGTAATATTATGCGTTCACTTGACAGTTTACATCCAAACGGAATGACACCTATTACATATTCACTCAAGCAGGCAATCAGGTATGATTTTGCGGGTTTTAGCGGCAAAAAACATATAATTCTTCTGACGGACGGTGGTGAAAACTGTGATGAAAGCCCGTGTAAGTTTGCAATGGATTTAATCAAAAGTCGCCGTGACATTATAATTGATGTAATTGCGTTTAACGTAGATGATGAAGACGATTTGGCACAACTTGAATGCGCGTCGCTTGTCACAAGCGGGAAATTCTATACCGCAAATACAGCCGGCGAATTGGCGAACAGCCTTGCGCAAAGTTTAAACTCCAGAAAAGAAGTTGAGGCAAAAATCATTTTGAACCCTTAACGGCATAGCACCCCTCATCAGCCTTATCAGTCTTGCCATCAAAGTCGTTATCAATTCCATCGAAACATGAACCGATAGATTCAATACTTTCAGCACGAGGGTTACGGGTCAAATACATATCAGGAATTTTATTCCAGAGATACAGGAAAAAGTCTTTATAGAACACAGCCAGACGTGGATTTCTAATAATCATCATGTTTTCGTCGTTACGGCTTTCACCTGAACGTGAAAAATTCATTGAACCCGCAAGAATGTATTCGTCGTCGATGATAATCGATTTTGAATGAAGCTTACCGGCATAATTTTCGACTTTCACAGGAATCCCTTGAGCGCGAAGATTTTGCACAGAGGATTTTTTAGCACTAACATTTGTTGCATCAACAATCAATCTTACGTCCACACCGCGCTCTTTTGCCCTCAAAAGAGCAGCTTCAAGAGGTTTATGAGTTATGACAAAGACTGGCATATAAATATATTTTTTCGCGCCGTCAATATAGCGCAAAACCTTGTCGGTAATAGTATTATCCTGTGGCGAAAAATAAACCTGTAAAGCTGTATCACCAATTTTGTAGTTAGTATATTGCGCTCTTTTGGTCTTATCCGTGTGGAACTTACCTGACAGCATTTGCTCAAACTCTTGTGTATAAACTTGCGCAACATCCCTTGAGTCAACAAAAAGTATAAAATTAGAATTAAATTCTGAAAAATCTGTTTTACTATAATTTAGTGAGCCTGCAGCAACTTTTTTACCGTCAAAAATCATAAACTTATTATGCATTAAGTATTCACTCATACGAGAATTCCCGGGAATTAAGTCATTCTTTGCTTCAACTGCAAAACGTGCAATCTTTGTTGTATCTGGATAATATGCTTCACGGGCCGAAAAGTCATAGACCATTCTGAATTTTACTCCGCGCGCGACCGCATTTTTAAGCGCCTCGTCAATCTCGGTGACGCTAACCCAACCATAGGCAGCGACATCAATGGATTCCTGTGCGTTATTGATTTCAGTAAGAAGCGCCTGACAAATATTAGACGAACAATCATTTTTAACATTCAAATGCGTTGTCATATCAGTTAAAAACATTTTGACCGAACCGTCTGAAATCCTGTCAGGATAGACTATTGGTGCAAGCGGCGTTTGTGGATTCTCCTCTGCTTTATGGCACCATTTACAAGGCACTGCATTCTCAGGTAAATCCGTTTTTAACAAAACCGCATAATCCTGCGCTGCTTTGCCAAATTTACAACCGATTTCGTGATATTTCTTACTTTTACGGTTCATAACCACAGGGTGAAGCCCCTTTACGGCCTCAATCCGCTCTTTCAACTTCGCAGAATTATACACAAACATGTCGCTATAAGCATACCCCTCATCAAGAAGTTTTTTCCTGTAACTCGTATTATTAACCAAAATATCACCGCTGACGCAATCAGGATTATTCTGCTCAACGTCAGGCTTAAACGTTACGCTCTTATTCGCAAGCAAAGAATTTGAATAATCACCCGTAATATATGCAAAGGAAAGCGCGTCCTTATATGAAACATCAAGCTTTTTCGCCAACTCATCGTTGACATCCGCCAGATTATTATTGAAAGTTTTTATCCCTGAAATGCAAACTATTTCTCCACGTTCAATTTGCCTGTTTCCGTTCAAATCTACAGCAAACATAGTCGGCGAAAACACTTTCATCACGACACTTTCAACATTATAAAAATATCTGTAAATACTGAACAAAATCAGTATCACGATAAATATAAACTCTGCCAGATAATTTTGCTTCATAAATCATCACAATTATATCTAAAAATCCCGTTTTTGTACACCATATTATGTATTTTCAATTAGTTGTAATCATGTTAATATAATAATGAAGGGGAATTATAATGAAAAGCAGTGCAAATCAAAACCTCAAACCACTCACAACAAGGATAAACGATAACGGAAATCTGGAAATTTCGGGATGCGATTTAGTTGAACTTGCTGAAAAATTTTCAACCCCTTTATATGTTTTGGACGAAAACACACTTCGAACGATTTGCCGTGACTATAAAGAAGCTTTTTCATCATACCCTAATACGAGATTACTTTTTGCCTCCAAATCACTTTGTACAATGGCCACTTCAAGAATTCTTGCACAAGAGGGATTTGGATTTGACATTGTATCAGACGGTGAAATGTACACGGTTCACAAAGCCGGCGTTGACATGAAAACCGTACTTTTCAACGGAAGCAACAAAGGAATAGACGAACTCAACCTTGCACTTGAACTTGGTGTGGGAAGAATTTCCGCGGATAATTTTCTTGAGCTGTCATTATTGAACGAACTTGCTGGAAAAGCAGGCAAAACCGTTGACATTCTTCTGCGCATAACCCCTGGAATAGAATGCCACACACACGAATATATTCAAACAGGCCATTTAGATTCAAAATTCGGATTTGACCTTACTCAAATCGACAATGCAATAGAACTTGTTATCGATGAGTATAAAAACCTTAATATCAAAGGATTACACGCGCACATAGGCTCGCAAATTTTCGAAACAAAAGTCTACAAAGATGAAGTCGATATTCTTGTTTCAGAACTCGTTAGAATAAACAAAAAATTCGGTCTAAACCTTAACGAACTCAACTTAGGCGGCGGCCTCGGCGTAAAATATACAAACGTTGATTACCCGCCATCAACTTATGAAATCGCAGAAATAATAATCGACGCGCTTAACGAAAACATTCAAAAATACGGCATTGAACCGCCTGTTATTTACTTAGAACCCGGAAGAAGTATAGTCTGCACATCAGGCGTAACACTTTACACTCTCGGTTCATCAAAACAGGTTCCACATGGAACAAAATACATAGCAGTAGACGGCGGAATGGCTGACAACCCGCGTCCCGCAATGTATCAGGCTGAATATTTTGCACAGGTTGCAAACAAACCTGACGCAGAACCAGTACAAAACGTTACCATCGCAGGCCGTTTCTGCGAAAGCGGTGACATTTTAATAAAAAACATTAAACTTCCTTACACAGAAGAAGGCGATATTCTCTGTGTTTACAACACAGGTGCATACAACTACTCAATGGCGTCAAACTACAACCGTGTTGCCAAACCTGCAATGGTTCTTGTTAACAACGGAACTGCAGACATAATAATAGAGCGCGAAACCCTCGACGACATAATACGCAACGACAAAATCCCGCAAAGGCTTGGTGAATAATGATGGACGAAATTATTGCATACATCTCTAAACAACTGCTCTCAATTTTCAATCTTTTGAATTGGGTGAGTTTCGTCGAAATTTTTATCATTATCTCAATTCTCTTTGCATTCTACCAAAGGTTTATCAAAGGTTCTCAATCAGAAAAAGTTGTAAAAGGAAGCTTTATTCTCATATTCTTCTGGATTTTCAGCGAAATTCTACAAATTGTACACCTGAACATTCTCGGGATGTTCCTGAAATCAATCGTTGTCGTAATTTCATTAAGTTTAATCGTAATCTTCCAGCCTGAACTGAGAAAATTTCTCGGCTACCTTGGTCAAATGGACTTCTTCCACAAAGCGTTCTCAACCATTGACGAAAAAGAAGAAATCAATATTATCAAAGAAATCATCGAATCTGTTAAATATTTATCTAAATCACACACCGGTGCGCTAATGGTATTCCAAAAAGATTTGAGCAATACTTACACTGATGTCGGAACAATGTTGAACGCAGATTTATCAACAGAATTAATTCTGACAATTTTCCACATAAACACTCCGCTCCACGACGGCGCTGTTGTAATTAATGGTTCAAAAATCATTTCAGCAGGCGTGCTTCTTCCGCTAACAGAAGACCCGAAACTAAGCTGGAAATACGGAACCCGTCACAGAGCCGCAATCGGGATGAGTGAACACAGCGACGCTATCTGCCTTGTAGTTTCAGAAGAAACAGGCGATGTTTCCGTCGCAATGGATGGGGTTCTAAAAAAATACGAAGATATCGCAACCCTCAAATCAGATTTAGAAAACCTGCTTATTGAAAAAGACTTTGATGACACGCAAAAAAGCAGAAAACTCTTCCAATTTAACAATTTAATCAGTAAAACTTCAGGCGAAAAGGACAAATAATGGGCAGCGAAAAATTCAATTTCTCATTCTGGGCAATACTTAGAAAAGTATTTTTTTTAACGCTGGGCGCACTAATAGCAGCGTTTGCAATTGAATGTTTCCTTGTTCCAAACCAAATAATCGACGGTGGTATCGTCGGGGTTTCAATAATACTTAACCACTTTTTTGACAAATTCGGCTTAGGTATGTTTATTTTCGCATTAAATATCCCGTTTTTTCTTCTGGCGTTCAACAAAATCGGGAAAAAATTCGTTGTTCAAACAATCTACGCAATTATCGCGCTGTCACTCGGTGTAAACTATTTTCACCACTTTGAAACAATCACAGCGCAACCTATCCTAATTGTTGTTTTCGGCGGAATACTTCTTGGAACAGGTGTAGGCCTTGTTCTCAAAAGCGGCGGTTCAATGGATGGAACAGAAATTTTGTCCGTTGTTCTATCAAGAAAATTCGGGTTTTCAGTCGGCGAATGGATTATGGCATTCAACGTAATCATTTATACTGCAGCAGGCTTTGTCTTTGGAGTAGAAAACGCAATGTACGCAATCCTTACATATCTTGTCGCATATAAGGTTATTGATATCGTTCAAGAAGGCTTCAACACCTCCAAAGCTGTCCGTATTGTAAGCGGTAAATCCCGCGAAATTGGTACGGAATTAATGGAAACGCTTGAACTCGGAGTTACCTATATTAAAGGCACCGGCGCATTTTCAGGCAAAGAAAAAGAAATAATCTTCTGCGTTGTATCCCGCTTAGAGCTTAATAAACTAAAAGAAATCGCAAAAGAGATTGACCAAAACGCATTCATCACAGTTGAAGATGTCCACGAAACCTACGGCGGTCAACTCAAAAAGAAGAAAAAGAAAAACCATTAATAATTCTTTACAATAAGTATGTAAAAATTAAATCCCTGTTTCTAAACGACCGATAAATAAAATATATTTAGCAACAGGAGTATTACAATGGCAGAATCAGGTGCATCATTTAACAGACCATATAAACCATTTGGTTTGAACGTTAAAGTTCCCGGCGAACGTACATTAAAACAAATGGGCGATACACTGGGTAATGTGGCAAAAGCGCCTGTCGATCCTCTATTTAAATTTTTAGAGGAAAACGAGGAAGTTTTTAGCGGGGATTTGACGTATAAAATTAATAAGATGAATGCAGAAAGCTTTACTATAGGTCAGGCAATGCGGATTCAGGATCAAAAATCCAACGGACAGCCACCGAATTTCGATATGCATTTTTAATGCGTCAGCCGGTGTAGCCGCAGTGTTGACACGCCGGAGCGTGGCAAGCAGGCGGCGAAACACTACATCAGCGACGTTTCAAAATTTGCAGGTATTATTAATACCTGCTTAAATTTTGTCAGGAGCCAACAACTAAAAACTCTTTGTTTGTGTTATCATTACATCAACAAGGAGCTTTTAATATGAACGAAGAACTATTTCAATATGAAGTTATAACAGGTGATGAACTTAATACAAATGCACTTGAAAATATCCACAAAATCTGCGATATTTTAAGCGAATTTTTCGATATTCCAGCCTGCACATTTGTTAAAAACGGCAATATTTTTGCAGCATCCCTAGGAAAAGAAACCAATGACGCATATTTAAAAGCTTTTGATTGCGATCCGCTCAGCACTTTTTCAGCAAGCGTAGGTTTCAGCTCAACCCTCGACGCTGAAACCGCTAAACACTTGAAATCATACGCAATACCAATGGTTGTTGCACCGGATTTTGACGAAACCGCAATTGATATTCTTTCTGAATCCGAAACAATTCTTGTAAAATTAATCACGCCGCTAAAAAGTTACAAAGCGCTCGAGCAAAAAACGATTAAAACAACACCGTTTGGCGAAATTTGCGTGGAAAGCAACAATAAAGTAGAACTAAATAAAGACACATTCAAAATCGCGACAAAAACAAAACCTACAACAGAACAAATCGAGGATGCAATTTTTGCCTGGAAAATATCAAAATATTTAGCGCCAATAAGCGTTGCTGTAGCAAAAGATTTTAAAACAATCAGTATTTTCCAATCTCAGGCAAACGCTCAATGTGCCGTCGAACATGCTTTAAATTTTGCCTGCGACAGTTCTAAAAACGCTGTTTTAAATCTTAGCGACGACCTTTTAACAGAAAGTATTATCCACGCAGCAGCGCAGGGAAGAATAGGGCTTATAATCTATTCAGGCGGAGAATACAACGACATAAAAATTAACGCTCTCGCTGATAAATATAATATCGCGATTTTAACTACAGGAATAAAAATGTAACTCGCACACGAGAGGATAACAACATGGAAATTAAAAGCTGGGAAGAATATTTTTTAGATTTAGCAAAAACCTGCGCAAGCCGTTCCAACTGCTTACGTGCTCAAGTTGGAGCTGTAATCGTCGGCGACGACAAAAAAATCAAAGCCACCGGCTACAACGGTACCCCATCAAAAGTCCAATCCTGCTATGAACGCGGCGAATGCTATAGGATTAAAAATAATATTCCCTCCGGAACCTGCTACGAAACCTGCCGTTCAATCCACGCGGAACAGAACGCAATAATTCAAGCAGGCCAAGACCGCTGTATGGGTGCAACGATGTATATTTGGGGGCACAATTTCATTTGTATTCTGTGTAAACGTTTTATTCTGCAAGCAGGGATTAAAAAAGTTATCTTGAAAAAGGACGCTGATACACCAACCGTAATAGTTACCGCTGAAGACATCCGAAAAGAATTAGAAAGTCATTACTGATTGTATAATTTTTTCTGCATTAATTTTTAGACATTCAAGAGTTTCGCAAGATGTCTGACGGCACTCCCAAAGACAAGGTTTTAAC
>CANAJP010000026.1 GCA_947361615.1 uncultured Candidatus Melainabacteria bacterium
GATGCTGAAACAAGTTCAGCATGACACCCGCGGTCAGGCGGGTTCCATAAGGGGCCTGCGTGCTACCGGTCAACGAATAGCGTTTACCATGGCAGAAATCCTGCTATCTCTAACAATTATCGGTGTGGTAGCAGCGATAACGTTGCCATCTCTCACCGGAAACATAAACGAGCGAACATGGAACACCCAGCGCAAAGCACTTTATGCAAGATTTTCACAGGCAATAGCCTTAATGCCTGCCTTGAATGGATATGGGACCTTGACTGAAAGTGAGAGTGGAAGTGTCACAGCGGACACCGCGGCCGAAACTTTTGTTACCTCGGGGCTTTCAAAAGTTCTCAAAATTAATAACGTTTGTGATAGCGAGCATTTAGCTGATTGTGGGGTTCCGAATAAATTCTCAGGTATTAATGGTTCACTTCTTTATTCCGGTTCTTTCCCTGATAACTTTAAAGATTTTAACCCTACCACAGTTGCTTTAAGTTATGATAATGGGATTGGCTATGCAGAACATTATTCGCAGATAAATACGAAAGCTGCGGCATTTGAAACTGCAAACGGTGAAAGTATTGTAGTTTATTACAATCCTAACTGTAAGGCTTCAATGAATGAAATAAAATATTATTTGACGCCACCTAAGGTTTGTGTGAATTTTGTTTATGATTTGAATGGTTCCAAAGGCCCTAATACTGTTGGAAAAGATATGGGGTTCTTGACAGTGTTATACCCTACAGATAGTGTTATTGTTGCACCTTTGCCTGCAATTGCAGAGGGAACGCCTGTAGGAAGTTATGCTGATGCTGCTAAAGTTTGCCGCGACTTGGGTGCAGAATATCGAATGCCTAATCGCGATGAGGTTGTTGCAATGTTTATTAATAAAAATTTAATAAATATGCAAAGTGGTTACTATCACACATCTACGCTTGTTTCGGCCGGAAATCCGTGGAATTTTATATTCCATACGGCTGTGCTTGCTCCGGCTAACGATACCGCGGGCGCGCGTGAGGGGATTGTTAAATGTATTAACAGATACTAAAAAGGAGCCAAATGGCTCCTTTTATTGAACTATTTCGTAGATTAAAGGCTTTTTAGGTGGTTCTGTCGGGGTGATTTCAAACGCCTCGTCGCATAACTCACGACATTGTTGCGTTTTTTCATCACTGTTAGAGTATATTGTGTAAAGGGTTTCTCCTTTATTTACTCTTTCACCGGATTTTTTATTCAAATATACGCCTACGCTTAAATCAATTTTGTCCGCTTTTGTTTCACGTCCTGCGCCTAAAAGCTTACAGGAAAGCGCTACTTTGTATGCATTGATGTTCGCAACGTAACCGTCTTTTTCAGATTTGATTTCGATTATTTTGGTTGCGGTTGGAAGTTTTGAATAATCGTCTAATGCTTCTGCACATCCACCTTGTGTTGCCACAAGTTCTTTGAACTTATTTAACGCCTTGCCTGACGAGATTAATTCCTCTATGTAAGCACGGGCTTCTTCGCGTTCTTTACAAACTCCGTACTGCAGGAGGGTTAGAATTGCAAGTTCGTAGGTAAGTTCATAAACTTCGCCGTCTTTGAGGTTGCCTTTGAGAAATTCGCAGGCTTCAATGACTTCCAGAGAATTGCCGATGGCTCTTCCCAGGGGTTCGTTCATTGACGTAATTACAGCGATTACCTTACGCCCCAAGTGTTTGCCGATTTCAACCATAAGGCGCGCAAGTCTTGCAGCGTCTTGAGGTTCTTTCATAAACGCACCGTTTCCGCATTTTACGTCGAGAACTATGTTTTCGGCGCCGGAGGCAATTTTTTTTGAAATTACGGACGATGCGATTAATGAAACATTATCGACAGTTCCTGTTACGTCGCGAAGCGCATAGAGTATACCGTCAGCAGGTGTCAGGCCTTTGGTTTGCGCACCGATTGCAAGGTTAATACGTTTAACCTGTTCAATCATATCGTCGATTTTGCAGTCTGTATTGAACCCTGGAATTGATTCCAATTTATCAATCGTTCCGCCTGTATGACCGAGTGCGCGTCCAGAAAGTTTAAGGCAAGGAATTCCGGCTGCCGCAAGAATAGGTGTTAATGTCAGTGTTATTTTGTCGCCGACACCGCCTGTTGAATGCTTATCCAGAACACCTTTAGGAAGCTTTGTTTGATCAACAAAATTTCCTGATTTAACCATCGCTTCTGTTAGGTATGAGGTTTCTAAATCCGTCATTCCCTGAAAGCATACTGCCATCAAAAACGCGCTGATTTGATAATCAGGCATACTCTTGTCCATTATTGAATTAATAAAGAAGTTTATTTCGTCTTTTGTTAATTCTTTTCCCTGTTTTTTTTTCAGGATTAAATCAACTGTTCTCATAAACTATTTTACAGCCTTTAATTTTTGGATAACCAAATCGCTTACATCAACTCCGCCAACGAAGATTACTCTGAAATCAACGATTGCGTCAAGGTGTTGTTCTACAAGAACTTTGTTTGCAGCTTCTTTAATTCTTGAGTAAACGAGTTCTTCTTTCTGGTTTTTAAGTTTTAAAAGAGCTTCTTCTTTTGCTTGAAGTTCTTTAGCCGTAGTTTCTTCAAAGTTTTGTTTTTTCAAAGGTGTGTCTAAAGCTTTGTATTGTTTTTCTTTATCAACCATGAATTGTTGAATTTCAAGAGCTTTTGCGTCAATTTCCTTAATAGCAGATTGAGCAACAGGGTAGTTTTCTTGAACTTTTACGTAGTCAACATAGCCGATACCTGCTGCGAAAGTTTGAACGCCAAGCAGTAAGCTTGCAGCCAGTAAAGATAATTTTGTAAAGTTTTTCATATTTACCTCCTATATTATTGTTTTGTTGTTTTTCGTTACCGATAGCCAATCAGCCAATTATTGCTGTCGACTCAGTCGACTAATACATTAAATCCCCTACGCCGAACGTGAAGTAGCCACCTCTGTTACCGTTAGCACCAGGGTTGGTGAGCGGAATACCGTAGTCGATAGAGAGAGGTCCCATGCCCGGAACGTATAGTTTCAAACCGACACCGGCTGTAACCGCGTACATCGGTCTGTCGTAAATTCTGTCGCTGACTGTTGTGCCGAACACTTTACCTGCGTCAACGAACATTGTAAATCTAAGATTGTGTAAGAAATTGATTTTTGTTCTGTCGAGGAACGGAATTGGTGTTGCAAATTCTGCAGAACCCATTACGAACGCGTCACCCGTACCTACGCCGCTCATTTTGAAACCTCTGATTGAGTATGGGCCGCCTAAGCGATATGCCATAACCTCAGGCATATGATCGCCGTGAATTTTTCCGCCACCTTTAACCATAAAGGACAGGGATGATTTCTTTCTTATTGGTACGTAGTGTTTAATCATACCTGAAAGTTTTCCGTGTGTTTGTTGGAAGTCAGTCAAGCCGAATTCTTCGTCAAATCTTAAGCTTGCCATTGTTCCGCGTCGGGTAACGGTTTCACTGTCGCGGGTATCATACATTAAACCAGGGCTTAAAGATAAGAAAAGACCGCCCTCAAGTTGTTTTGCACGTTCGCTTATAGGTACACCGTTGCGGTAGAAAAGACCTGCAATTTTGTTGAAGTCACCCTCTGATACGTGAATATTTTCAACACCGAGAGTCATTGTAGACGTTACGTGACGGTTTGATTTCATTCTGTGAGCAACCGTGATTTCGCCGCCTAAGCGTCTTTCGATTGCAAGTGGAATTTGATAACTTCCGAAATCTCTATAGTATACTTTACTCAAGAACGATGTATCAGCGTTCAAGAAGTGCGGTTCAAAGAAGCTTAATTCAGCTTGCAGGTTCATTCTTCGCATAATTGATGCGTCATTAAGGATTATACCTGTACCGGCTAAACCGTTAAGTGATAACCTCTGGTTACGTCCGCGGAAGTTATTGTCAGAAATACCGAGAGAACCGAACAGACCTGTTACTGTATCGACGCCACCACCCGCTGAAATACTTGCACTACGTTGCTCTTCAACGTTAATCGTAATGTTGTAAGCGTCCGGATCTTCGTCTGTTGGTTCGATTTCACGTGTAACATCTTTGAACGCCTGAGTTGAGTAGAGTCTGATTAAGTCTTCTTTAAGCATGTTTTCGTTATAAATCATGCCGGGTTCTGTTATTATATTGCGTTCAATGATGTAATCTTTAGTCTTTTTGTTTCCGGAAATGAAAATCTTGTTAACCTTACCCTCAACGATAGAAATGTTAATCGTTCCGTCCGGATCGTCAGAAACAGAATCTATTCTCGAAAGGATGTAGCCTTTATCAATGTATAATTTTTGTACCTCGGCGATTGCCTGATTTAACATTCCTATATTTTGCGGTTGTCCTTTTATAGGAAGCAATACGTCAAGAATTTCTTCTGTTGAAACAACGGTATTCCCTTCTATAGTAAAATCTGTGATAGGTGCATTTTCTTCAACAATAATCTGGATAGAAACGGTTCCATCGCTGTTACTGATAGGAAGTGCTTTCATGTTTTCTGTGAAGTAGCCCATATCGTAAATATTTTTCAAATCAAGCATGAGCATGTCTCGGCTATAAGGTGAGCCGTGTTGTAGTTGCATTTGCTGACGAATTAAATCATTAGATACGTTATTAGCACCCTGAATTTGGATGTCTTTGATAACAGCCTGCTCTTTTGATAATTTTTCCTGTTGGTCTTGATATAAAGAGCCTGTTTCGTCCTCGTAATCTTCAGTGGAGGACGCAGAGCCATAGTACTGGTCAAAAGGTTTATAGTCATCACCCATCGGGTTATAAGGCAACGGCTCGGTCGTTTGGGTCTTGAGAGCAGGCTTTTTATAATTATTAAGCTCCTGCATAAGATTTTTAGTGCTTTCAGTCATGCCAGAAACATCTTCCTGTTGCTTCTTTCCGATTGGCTGAATCGAGTCATGCCAAAAATCTTCTATCCCGTAAGTTGCAAGTGGCAAACAAGTTGAGATAGTGCTTAAAAGTATTAAATTTTTCAGCCATTTATTAAATTTCAAAAAGATATACCTTAATCCTAGTCTACTCTCCTACTACATATTAGCACAAATTTAGAATAATACAAATAGTTTTAACGATTGACATGTTTTGCTAAATGATACATAATATTTATAAAGTAAGGAGTGGCTGAGCCACATCTGTATATAGACAATGGCAAGATGCCAAGAAAGGATGGAACTAATTATGAAACGAAAGATTGTAAACATTTGCACAGGGGGGGGGCGGAGTTTCCTTAGCCGTCTGTCTGTAGGTTTCACGATGGCCGAAATTTTATTATCTCTCACAATCATTGGCGTGGTTGCAGCTATAACGTTGCCGTCGTTAACTGGTAATATTAACGAACGAACATGGAATACCCAACGTAAAGCGCTTTATGCCCGTTTTTCTCAGGCAATAGCTCTAATGCCCGCATTAAACGGTTACGGAACATTGACAGAGGGCAACAGTTCAGCTTCTGCCGTTGACACTGCCACAGAAACTTTTGTAACAGCAGGATTATCTAAAGTTTTAAAGATTAATAACATTTGTGATAGCGAGCATTTAGCTGATTGTGGTATTCCGGCTAAAATTTCTCCGCTTGGCGGTGAAAGTCCTATTTCAGTACCTCTGTCGTTAGTAGGATTGAATAGTATGTTTAATGGATCAACTGTTATTAAAAAACCGGATGGAGGTTCGACTACTTATATTTATTCTCAAATAGATACAAAGGCTGCTGCATTTGAGACCGTAAATGGAGAAAGTGTTGTTACTTATTATAATCCTTATTGTGTGAGTGACATGGACGATGGTACATTTAGTTATACGCAGCCAAAAATGTGTGTGAACTTTATATATGATTTGAACGGTAGCAAGGGGCCGAATACTGTAGGCAAAGATATCGGGTTTATTACTGTATTATTCCCTACAGATTCTATAGTAGTTGCTCCACTGCCTGTAAATTTTAATGGAGGTAAGGGGGCCCATGAGAATGCCGTTGTAAAATGCAGAACTTATGAAAATAGCCGTTTACCTAATATTCATGAGGCGATGTCTATGTTTTATAATCGCTCATTATTGGGTGGTGGCTGGTCATATTTAGCTATATGGACCGGTACTGCTTATTCATCAGGAGTTTATTGGCGGCAAAATATGAACACAGGACATTGTGCACCTTCTAATACAACTGAATGGGATGTTCGTTGTATAAAACGTTAGGGTTCATCATTTTGGTAGCCAAAACTTTTTAGTGCGTTATCTTTTTTACGCCAGTCTTTCTCAACCTTGACTTCAAGAGAGAGGAAGACTTTTTTATCGGCTATTTTTTCAAGTTCCAGGCGAGATTGCATTCCGATAGTTTTTAATAACGTTCCGCCTTTGCCGATGAGAATTCCTTTCTGGCTTTTTTGTTCGCAATAGATTATAGCGTAAATTTTATCAATATTTTCTTCTTCGCGGTATTCAACAACTTTTACGGCTGTTGAGTGGGGAATTTCATCAGATGTGTTTAGGAGAATTTTTTCTCTGATAATTTCTTCTGTAATACTGCGCATTGTTTCTTCGGTAACGACTTCTTCAGGGTAGAGGAGTTCGCCATCCGGAAGATTTTTGTAAATGTTTTTTAATAGTGTATCAATATTTCTGCCTGTTTTAGCTGAAAGTCTTATAATAGGGTAATTCTTTTCAAATAAGGTTTTGTAGGTAAGCAGGTTTTCTTCGATTTTGTTGAGATTTTTGGTTTTGTCGACTTTGTTCATAACAATCAGAATAGGAATTTCTGTTTGCAGAACATTATTTACAATCCATTTGTCGCCTTTGCCTGCAGGTTCGGAACCGTCGACAAGAAAGATTATCAAATCAGCATCGGGAATTGCAAATTTTGCTTCGTCCATTAAAAATTCGCCAAGTTTATTAAGAGGTTTATGGATTCCGGGGGTGTCGATGAAAACAATTTGCCCCTCGGGATTTGTTAAAATCCCCTTAATTCTTTTTCTTGTTGTCTGTGCTTTGTCGGTTGCAATTACTATCTTCTGTCCCAAAATTTGGTTCAAAAGAGTTGATTTCCCGACATTAGGTCTTCCTACTATTGCTACAAATCCGCTTTTCATTCTATAATATTATCATAAATATAACAGCCCGAGAAATTTTCTTGAAAATTTCGAGTGGGGTATTAGACAGCGCAGCCGTGCGCGGGCCGCGGTTCAGCGGGCCGGAAGCGGCGGAGTACTGCTTTTTACAAATTTTTACAAATTAGCAATTTATTTTTTTCTCGGGTATTATAATATTGTAATTAGGGATTTTAAACATGTTTAAAAAATATATATTAACTACATTAGTATTAATGCTGGCCGGTTGTGTAACTTTTGCACAGACAACGAATTCAATTCTTAATACAAGCGTGCGTAAAACCGCCGAAAATAAGTTGAATATGACTTTCTTTACGAAAGGTGAGAATATTGAAAAACCTATCGTAAAAGATAAGGGCAATAATCAGTATGTTATTTTATTGCCAAATCTTGTAGATAACGCAGGACGTAAGCCGGATTTTAGAAGCGCTTCTGATATTGTTTCAGATGTAAGTGTAAAAACAATTAATGAGGGTGCTGTTACTTATACTAAAGTTTCGGTTACAACTAAAAAGCCTGTCACAATTAATGCCGAAACCCGAAGAACCTCTCAATCTGCAAGTGATTTGACAGGGGTTAACGATATTATTACAAAAGTTAATTTAATAAGTCAGGATATTCAGTCTTCGAAAGCCGCTCAACCTGTTAATACTGCAGTTGCAGTAAGTGCGCCTGCGCTCCCTAAAATGAACAGCGTTCAGGATATTTTGAATAATAAAAATTCTATTGGTACGGTTAAGCCTGCTGTTGATGTTAAAAAAGAAATTCCGGCACCTGTTGTTGCGGCTCCCATAAAAACGGTTTCTGCGCATGTGCCGCCAAATACATCTACAATTAAGGCTGACGCGAAAAAACTTAAGAATGAAAATATTAAAAATATTAGAAAAAATGCCGTTAATAATATTGATAAAATCGAAAAAAATATAAAAAGTTCCGTAGAAAATAACGTTACAGTTAACGATGAAGAGCCGGAAACAGTACTTCCACCGGTTAATAATGAGGCGGAAGCTTCTATTCAGGAAATAGTTCCTGAAACGAATGCATTCAGTGTATCTAAGGTGCTTGCTTCACCTATGGCGTTGATAACCTTATTTGTATTGGGCGCAATACTTGTTGCAATGTTTATTATTGGCAAAATGAAATCCGCGCTTGCTGATTCAGAGGAAATTAATGAATCTTTCATCCAGCGCATGAATTCTGCCGCAGTAAGTGATAAAAAAGATTTATCAGAACTTGCACAAAATTCCGAACTCAACTGGCAGGAAAAATATCAGTCAATGAAAGGTGAAGAACAAGCGAAACAAAATGCTGTAATGGCATCTCATTCGGGAGCTGTTGAGCCGGATGATGATTTAGATATCGTTGAAGAATATAGCGAGGAAGAAGAACTTCCGCTAATTGTTGAAGAACCTCTTAATCCTTTTGCAGCCAGTGTGGTTAGAAATTCTGCAGATTCAATAACATCTTCTATGAAACGCAGTTTGAAAATTGCGGATGAAGCTGATATCAATCTTTCTCATACCAGAAGAAATACAGGGCTTAAAAATAGATTTAAAGGTTTTGAAACTAATCAAATTAGTGGCCTTGAACGTAATATGAACGAACTTCTTGATGCTGTTATTAAGATGGAAGAGGAAAAAGCTCCTGTTGTAATGGAAACAGTCGTTGAACCTGAACCGGTGGTGGCGCCTGTTGTGGTTGAAGAAGTTCAAGAAGCGCCGGTGCTTCATCAGGTTGTGGAACACGCATCATTGCCTATTCAAAAGCCTAAAAGGAAAATGAAAATCAAACAAAGCCGTGCAATCGATGACAATAAAGGCTTCTATCTTGTAGATATGGAAGATAAACTTGCGTTGATGGGACGTATAAACGATAAATTTACCGTATTGAAGAAATTTGATGATAAAGATAAGGAAACCTTGCAGGTAAGACGTGACAAGGATAATCTTTATATGGTAAGAACAGACGGATTTAAGGCGCTTGTTGATGTTGCAGATACCAAAATGGGCGTTCTGGTAGAACTCTAGGAAATAAATGAATAAAATTTTGGCAATAGCGTTCTGTCTGATAATTTTGTTATCAGGCTGTGCGAAAAAGGATGAGAGAGTTAATATTCAGTTTGCGTCATGGGGTTCTAAGACGGAGGTTGAAATTATAAAGTCTGTAATCTCAGACTTTCAGACCGAGAATCCTGATATAAAAATTGAATTTTTGCATATCCCGCAAAATTATTTTCAGAAACTTCATCTTCTTTTTGCCTCCAATACCGAACCTGATGTGATGTTCGTGAATAATTTGTATCTGCCGATTTATGCAAATGCTGGACGTCTTGAGCCATTGAGTGTTCCGCAAAATATTTATGACCTTAAAATTTTGAATGCGCTCAGCTGGCATGGGGACTTGTATGCGATTCCGCGCGATATTTCATTGCTGGTTGTTTATTATAATAAGGATTTGTTCAAGCGTGCAGGAGTTGAAGCTCCGCAGTCTAGCTGGACATTTGCGGATATGCTTGAAAAAAGTCGTAAAATTCAAGCGAAAACGGGTGCTTTCGGGATAAGCTTTGAGGAAGAACCGCTTTTTTATTTACCATACGTAATGAGTGAGGGCGGAAGTTTTTATGATTTGGAGTCAGAGGATACACATAGAGCCTTAGAATTTTATGCGGATTTGCGCGGTAAATATCACGTTGCACCAAGAAGTGAGGAAAGCGCTTCTGCTACTATGGCGCAGATGTTTTTGCAGGAAAAAATCGCAATGCACCTGAGCGGTCGCTGGCTTACTCCAAAATATACGCAAGACGCAAAGTTTCAATGGGGTATTGTACCTTTTCCACGCGGTTCTAAAGGCAGTATTGTTCCGCTTGACGCATCCGGCTGGGCTATTTCTAAGGCTTCTAAACATAAAAATGAGGCGCTGCGGTTTGTTGAGTATTTAGCCTCAAAAAAAGTAATTGAAAAGTTTTCGGAAACAGGCTTAATCGTTCCAGCCAGAAACGATGTGGATTTTTCGGGGAAAGAAGTTTATTTGAAAACGCTTAAAACGGCTCAGCCAACACCGGTTAGCGTTGATTATAATAAGCTTCTTGATAAGTTAAAAATTGCCCTTGAACCATTATTTAACTCATTATTGCCTTAATTTTTATTTTATGAGATAATCGTATAAAAGGGAGTGTGAAATGATTAATACTGAATATAAGTTGAAGGACACAACGTCTAAAAACGCGTTTAGATACAGTTATTTAAGCAAGCAAATTTTTCCGTATCTTAAACCTGTGTTGCCAAAAGCTTTGTTGAACCTTGGAATAGCAATTCCGCTCGGGCTTTTAGATGGTGTTGTGGCGCTTTCACTTCGGCCGTATCTGGATTATGTCGTTAACGGTAACGCCGAGCAAACCTGGACATTTATGAACCATACCGTACACATTCAAAGCTGGTTTGCTGCGATAATTCCGTTCGGTATCGTTGCTTTTGCAGTGATACAGGGCGTTTTGAAATATCTTAGCAACTACCTGACGGACTGGACTGCTAATAAAATGTCCCTCTCTTTGAAAAAAGATTTGTTTAAAAAGCTTACCACAATGGATACGCAGTTTTTTGATATAAATTCATCAGGTTTAATCCTTTCAAGATTTTTCACAGACCCTGAAACGGCTTCTAAAGATATTATTGAAATTTTTAAATCTTTCATTATGGCGATTTTTGGAATTGTCGGCTTAGTTGGTGTCCTGCTTTTCAACTCATGGCAGCTCGCAATTATTGGCGTTTCTGTAATGGGGATTGCGATGACTCCCGTTATCTTTATCCGTAAAAAGATTAAAAAAGTTTCAAATGCAAATATGGTTGTAGTCGGCGATATGACGACTAATTTCAACGAAACTGTCGGTGGTAACAGGATTATGGCTGCTTATAACCTACAAAATTTACAGAATGAAAAATTTAAAAATCAAACTGATGAACAGTTTAACCTTATAATTTCTTTGACAAAACGTGTTGGTTGGATGTCGCCGATTATGTATTTTGTTTGTTCAATCGGTATAGCGCTGGTTATGATGTTCGGAAACCACCTTATTCTATCAGGTCAGTTGACAGCAGGTGCGTTTGCGTCGTTTGTAACATCATTACTTTTACTCTACAAACCAACTAAAACATTAGGAAACACGCTCACAAGACTTCAAAATACTTTCGTTGCAATGAGCAGGGTATTTGAACTCTTTGATATCGAAAATAAAATCAAATACCCTGAACATCCTTTGATGTTTCAAGGGTTGCACTAAAAAATTGAGTTTAAAAATGTTAATTTTGAATACGAAGAAGGCGTTCCAGTATTGAAGAATTTCTCACTTGAAGTGAAAAGAGGCGAAACAATTGCACTTGTCGGTAATTCAGGCGGAGGAAAAAGTACCGTTGTAAACTTGATTCCAAGATTTTATGATGTAAATAGCGGCTCTATTGAATTTGACGGCTCAAATGTTAAATTCTTTAATCTTGCCGAACTTCGCGATAATATAGCGTTTGTTTTTCAGGACAACTTCCTGTTTTCCGGAACCTTAAAGGATAATTTGTTGATGGGAAAACCAGATGCAACAGCCGAAGAAATTAATAACGCTGTAAAATTGGCTCACCTTGATGAATTTATTTCAACTCTTGAAAGCGGACTTGATACCATTGTAGGTGAACGTGGCACGACACTTTCAGGCGGTCAGCGTCAACGTGTTGCGATTGCAAGAGCTATCCTAAAAAATTCACCTATTGTTATTCTTGATGAAGCTACATCTGCTCTTGATAACGAATCTGAAGCCATTGTTCAAAAAGCACTTGATAACTTGATGAAAGATAAAACGGTTTTTGTTATTGCGCATAGACTTTCAACAATCAAAAATGCAGACAGAATTGCAGTTATCAATGAGGGACAACTTGTAGAAAACGGAACACACGATGAACTTATGAGGATAGAAAAAGGTCATTATAAACATCTTTACAATATGCAGTTTAAATCGCAAGAAGAGGGTATAAATGCGTAAAATCAGTATTATTGGTTCAACAGGTTCGATTGGGCGGCAGGCTCTTGAGGTTTTGGAGCGTTTGCAAGATAAGTTTGAAATCATAGCACTTGCTGGCGGTTCGAATACAGATTTGCTTTTGCAGCAGGTTGAAAAATTCCGCCCAAAATACGTTTCATCCGATAAATACGACGTTAGACTGGCAAATATATCAGGTGTAAAATATTTACCTGATGGTTTAGAGGAGATTTGTTCCAATAAGGCTGAAAACGATATAATTCTGGTTGCTGTTTCAGGAAAAATCGGGTTGAAACCGACGTTGACGGCAATAGAAAACGGGATTGATATTGCGCTTGCGAACAAAGAAACTCTTGTAATGGCGGGCGATATTGTTATGAAAAAAGCACGCGAAAAAGGCGTGAAAATTCTTCCTGTTGACAGTGAACACAGCGCAATTCACCAGTGTATTAAAGAACGCGAACAGGTTCGAAAACTCATAATCACCGCGAGTGGCGGCCCGTTTTTGAAAAAAAGTGTTGATGAAATGCGCAATGCCACAGTTGCAGAGGCGCTTGCACACCCTAAATGGAATATGGGCAGAAAAATTACTGTCGATAGCGCGACCTTAATGAATAAAGGCCTTGAAATTATTGAGGCTCATCATTTGTTTAATATTGATTACGATGATATTGATGTAATCGTCCACCCGCAAAGCGTTGTGCATTCGGCGATTGAATACAAAGACGGCAGCGTAATTGCGCAACTGGGGGTCCCTAGTATGCATATCCCGATACAATATGCAATCACTTATCCTGAGCGCTATGAGGGGATTAAAACTCAAAGCTTTAGTTTTTCAGATGTCGCAAGAATGGATTTTGAAAAACCTGATTTTGATAAATTTCCATCACTAAATTATGCCTATGGCGCTGGTAAAAAAGGCGGGAGCGCAACGACTTCACTTAATGCAATTAACGAAGAGGCTGTTTTTGCGTTTCTTCGCGGCGAAATAAAACTTTGTAAAATCTATGATTTAATCGAAAGTCTTATGCCAAAATGTACATTTATTCAAGAGCCGACAATAGATGAAATCTTTGAACTTGATCATGAAGCACGTAAGTTAACACAAAAATCACTTACTCTTTAACTTCCTTCTTTTATATTTAAGACTCTGATTAACCTCACGGTCAGTATTTAATATTTCCTGTGCATCTTCTAGAGCGTATTCATTCATACGAACCTGATTCTCAGAGCGATTTTTGACTTCCTCTGCTACGGTGAATTCTTCTTTGATTGTGCGTTTTTCTTTTTTTAGTGTTCGGATTTGTGCTTCTAGTTCTTCTATTTTTGTATTAATATCAGATAAATTACCCTGTGCCGTTTCAAATGTTTGCGTGTCATTTGCAAGAATAGCCTGCGAGCGTTCGAGTTCTCTAGCCGCAAGTTCTTTACGGAATTTTAGATAATCACCGATTTTTAACCTTATTAAATTATCAGACCCTGTTAAGACATTCGTTTTTATATCAGCTGGATAATCGTCATAGCCGACAAGTTTTCCGTGTTTTATAAATGTTATAATTTTATTAATTTGTTTTTGTAGGTTCTGTATCATTTCCGGGTGAAAACGCAGGAAAAACGGATATGGCAGATTTGAGCGTTCCTCGTTGCATTTCTGGCACAATATTATAATATTATCTTTTGTGTCAGTTCCGTTTTTACTGCGCGCTTTGAAATGCTCTTCTGTCGCTTGTAATCTTTTTACAAAATACTTGACGATGTCCATATCAGATCGTTGGTTTGCAACATTTTCGGTTATAAATCTATCAGGCGTCATTCCGGTATAAGGAAATTCTTTTATAATATTGCGTAATTTTCGTTTTGAAATTTTACCACTTGCATTTTTCATAAAAGATTCATACAAATCTTCAACCAGGCCCTTTTTAAGATGTGGCTGGATAAAATCTTGATTTAAAACAGTAATGACGTTTGAGTTCGTTTTTTGTAACGTTTTTGCATCTTCGGGTGTTAAAGTTTGTGAAAATTCTTTCAAACGTTTAAAAACATTGATGCGTTGAGTTGAAGCTGTTTTAGTGGTTAAATCATGAATTTCCCTGTGATATTGGGCGACTTCCGGCAGGTTAAAAATTTCGGCAAAAGTTTTTTTAGGATATTTTATAGCATAAACATCCATTAACTCAAGTATAGCATTGTCTTCCGCCCCGAAGAAGTGACGGAATTTCTCAAGTTTTTTCATCACACGTGGTGCTTTAACCGAAATACCATCCGAAATAAGCGCAATCATGTTTATATCTAACTGGGTGCGTGGGGATAAACTTTTGATTTTCGATTTATTTTCCTGAACAGAAATTAAATTTCTAATAGTTTCTTTTGGTTGTACTTCTGATAAAAGTTTGATGAAACTAAAGGCTTCAGTATCAGCATAATTGCTCAGCGCTGTGTTTTCGAGTGCACGTTTGGAACCCGCGTGAAATGAATTAAGAAAATGTTTTATTTCGTGCTTATCAAGGGTATCTTTACCACAACAACCACACTTCATACGCGGGATATCACGAATGTCGCTAAAAATTTTATTGGGTAATCCATATCCAAAATTTATACGATTTGGGTAATTATTTGTTAAAGGGGTAATAATTAACATTTAATTAGCATAGCACCAAAAAAGAAAAATTTTGTCTAATATGAAAAAATATTAAAATTATTTGCTATTTTTTTCGCTACGTTCTCTAACCGAAATCCAGACCGGTGTGCCGAAGAAACCGAATGCTTCGCGCAGTTTGTTTTCCAGATAACGTTTATAGTGATCTTTCAGTAAATCTGCATTGTTCGCAAAGATTACAATATGTGGCGGCTGGACACCAACCTGCGTTGTATAAAGAACTTTCAAACGTTTGCCTTTAACCGTTTGCGGCGGGTTAAGAGCGTAAGCTTCTTTGATAACTTTATTTAAAAGTCCTGTTGAAATACGTTTTGTCGCCTGTTCATAAACCTTTTTACCCTCTTCAAAAATTTGAGGTAATCGTTGGCGGGTAACTGCGCTTATGAAAATCTTTGGCGCAAATTCCAAGAACGGAATTTCGTTTGTTAAATATTTTGTGAACTGGTTGATTGTGTTTGATTTTTTATCTTCAATCAAATCCCATTTATTAATCGCAATAATCAAGCCTTTTCCGGCTTCTGTGATTATTGATGAAATTTTCTTATCCTGATCGGAAATTCCCTCTTTTGCGTCGATTACAAGAAGTGCAACATCGCATTCTTTGATTGAGCGGATTGCACGCTCAACGGCGAATTTTTCAACACCGTAGTCAACTTTAGCTTTTTTACGAATCCCAGCGGTGTCGATGATTACAAATTGTTGGTCTTTATAAGTGATTTCACTATCGATACTGTCGCGGGTTGTGCCTGAAACGTCCGATACAATTACGCGTTTTTCGTTTAAAAGTGCGTTAACAATTGAGGATTTACCTGCATTCGGGCGTCCTACAATTGCGATTTTAATCCTTTTATCTTCTTCGTTTAAGTTGCCTTTTTCGAAATCTTCTGTAACAAGGTCTAAAATGTCGCCGACGCCGCCACTTCCGTGAAGCGCTGAAATCCCAATAGGTTCACCCAGCGCGAGACCGTAAAAATCTGTTGTCATCAAGAGTGACGCTGGATTATCAATTTTGTTTACAGCAAGGAAAACCGGTTTGCCGGATTGACGCAAAATGTTCGCAATATCGTAATCAACGGGGTTTACGCCCTCTTTGCCGTCAACTAGGAATATAATTTTATCAGCTTCGTTGCAAGCGATTTTCGCCTGATCGAAAATTGACAACATGATTTCGTCTTCGTCACCCGGAATAATCCCGCCTGTGTCAATTACTGTAAAAAGTTTGTCCTGCCATTCAACATCAAAATATATTCTATCGCGTGTTACGCCAGGCTGGTCGTCTACTATTGAATTGCGTGCACCCACAAGTCTGTTGACAAATGTTGATTTGCCAACGTTAGGTCTGCCAACTATTGCTACTATCGGTTTTCTTTCCATAGTATAATTGTATCACGAACATGTAAAACAATTGACATAATTAAAAATATGTTACATAATAAGGTTAAAAAGTTAAACATTAAACACAACAAAGAAAGGATGGAAATTATGAAACAAAGTATTGTAAACATGTATGCAGGGGGGGGGGGGGCCTCTCTTAGGTATAGTTAGTGAAGCGTTTAGCCCTCATGTCATGCTGAACTTGTTTCAGCATCTGGCCCATGTCGCGAACAATTGGGGGTTGAAAAGCGTTGAACATGAAGAAGTACCGTTGGACAGCTCCCGAAACGAGTTCGGGATGACAGTTAGTGGTCAACGAGCAGCGTTTACCATGGCGGAGATACTTCTTTCCCTCACAATCATTGGCGTAGTGGCCGCGATAACGCTGCCATCACTGACGGGCAATATTAACGAGCGCACCTGGAATACTCAACGAAAAGCTCTTTATGCAAGAATGAGTCAGGCAATAGCTTTAATGCCTGCGCTGAACGGGTATGGCTCTTCTGATAATTTGGAAGATACCGCCGCTGAAACATTTGTTACTGCAGCTTTATCTAAAGTCCTAAAAATTAATAATATATGTAACCATGAAAATCTTACTGATTGCGGAATCCCTACAAAGATTACACCTTTAGGTTCAGGTAGTCCAATAACGGAATTCTCTAAGCTGTCTGAATTGAATGATAAAATGGTGTCCGTAAGTGTTGCTGATTGGAATGCATCAGGACAATATCTGACTTATAATGCGATTGACACAAAAGCTGCTGCTTTTGAAACTCAAAACGGGGAAAGTATTTTAGTTTATTATAATCCTTCTTGTAAAGGAGATATGCAAGAAACGGGACGTGTTTATATTCAAACAAAAATCTGCGCAGTTTTTATGTATGATTTAAATGGAAGTAAAGGGCCGAATACTGTAAACAAAGATATAGGCTTTTTAGGTGTAATCTATCCAACAGATAGCGTAGTTGTTGCACCTTTCCCTCAGGTGAATAATGCTTCAAATAGTATTTCTTATGATAATGCGGCCGCCGAATGTACTAAGCAAGATGCTGAATATAGAATGCCAAATCGGTATGAACTAATGACTATGTTCGCAGCTCAAAAATTTATAGGGATGCTGTCAGACACTGGATATAATACATCTTCTTTACTACAGGTTAATAGCTTAACTAGTGCTTGGCGTATTAATTTTACCGCAGGAACAATGGAAGCACATTCAAAGACAAATACTTATGCCTTGCGATGTGTTAAACGGTGATGAAAAAAACTCCCGAAAGGGAGTTTTTTCATCGCTATCGTAATAAATTTATAACTTTTGTTTAAACTTTCTACAACTTTAGTATGAACTTTTGTAAAAATCGCTAAAGTTTTTTTAATTTGTGCCGATAGCCTGAGTATAGAATATGTTTAGAAGGAAAGTAGAGAATGAAAAATAAAGAAAACGGAGTTTCACTTTTTTCACAATCAGAGTTTTTGATTGATGATAATCCGATGGAGGAACTTTTCGCGCTTAATTTGGGAGATTTTTTGTCTGAACATTTAATCTCTTCTGATTTGGTGGAAAAAATTGGTTCTCATGATAAAAATAAACGCTCACGATTAATTGAGCAGATTAAAGAATTGACTTCAATCTACTCTTCTAATAAAACTTTGTCACTTCTCAGTATTGCGTCAAAAGAGGAGGAAAATGCGATTTATGATTCTATTGCGGCTTCTATCGCGCAAATGCTTGAGATTAAAGCGTGCAAAATCTATCTGGCAAAAGAATTTGCTAAATCTAACTCTAACAGAAAATATTTAACAGTCGGCAAATACGGTAGATTTGCTGTTGAAAAAGACATGGTTAAGGATGTTTTTGCTAACAATAAAATTTGTAAATGTAAAAGTTCAGTATTTGTTCCGATGAAAAACAATCTTAGAACAATCGGCGTAATTCTTCTTGCAAATGACAAACCTGTTGCAAAAGAATATGTAGCGCTTACAGAAACAATTGCAAGGCTTTTTGCAACCTCTATGGCGTTGCAGGCTGAAATGGATCATTCTGAAGCTTTGATTGCTGATGAATTTTCTGCAGAACGTGAATTACAGAATGTTCGTGGCGAACTTACAGCTTTAATCGGCGACTTGTGTGATTATCAACAGGAATTTGTCGAACGATTGGCGGCTGCGGTTGATATGAAAGGTCAATATAAAGTTGCGCATTCTCAAAATACAGCGGAACTCGCAAGACTTATATGCCGTCAGTTGAAATTGAACGAAAAGACAACAGATTTGATTTACTACGCAGGTTTGTTGCAGAATATCGGTAAAATTGCCGTTTCAGAGAAATTATTTAATACAAAAGGCAAACTTAGTGCAAAAGAATTGAAGAAAATTCAAACACATTCTAATGTCGGGGTTCATTTCTTGATGAACATAAACTTCCTTTCAGAAGTTGTTCCGTACATTACTTATAGAACAGAGCGTGTTGATGGTTCGGGCGAACCTGAGGGCTTGAAAGGCCAATCAATTCCGCTTGGTTCAAGAATTATAGCAGCGGCAGATGCATTTAGTGCGCTGACTTCCGACAGACCATTCAGAAAAGCAATGGCAGTCGATAAAGCTCTTTCTATTATGAAAGAAGAAGTTGGCAAAAAGTGGGATGTCGTTGTTGTAAACGCACTTGCCGAGTCAGTAAACGCAGGTTAATGGTGAAAATTTAAAAGGCCTCCGATTTCGGAGGCCTTTTGGTATTATTTGATGTTTAGTAAGAATCCGCCTTGTTCAGCGTTCTGAAGTTCGCCATTTTCAAGTTTTGCGCGGATATTTTTAATGTATTTGTAAACGTAATCTTTTGGCAATTCTAATAGAGTCGCCAAATCTTTTGCGTAAACAATTTTGTTTTTATTTTCAAAGAAATAGTTGAAAACTCTTTGTTCACGGTCTGTAAGTGCTTTTTTGAACACTACATTTACCTGTGCTCTTAAATCTGTTTCTTGAGGTTCAACTTTTACTTCTTTTTTAGCATCGATTTTGTTAGCTTTTTTAGCCGTAGGCTTTTTAGGAGCTGACGGTTTTTCTTCTACAGTTTCTTCCAGTGCTTTTTCGATATTTTTCATTGAGAACGGAGTGAAAGAAATTTCTTTTTCTCTATTCATTGCGCGTTCAGCAATAGCGTTAAGTTTTTCGCCTTTTACCTGAATTTGTGTATCGATATTTGAAATAACAGGTTTGCCTTTTAGTACTATATCTGCTAAGTCGTGGCTTGGTTTAGACTCTTCAACTTTTTTACCTAATCTTGCAGCAAATTCTTCTAAAGTAATCTTTTCTAATGAGCTTCTCCATTGCTTAATCTCTTCTTTGCTCAAATATTCAGACATTCACTAATCTCCTATAAACTATTCCTTTTACATTTTCTAATGTATCATAAACCATGCTCCATGATTCAAAATGTTTCATAACGTAAATTTTTATTTTATATTGTAAAGATTAATATAAAATGCCCGTATCTAAAATTTCCTGAACTTTATCGCTCATAATATTGTGGATGGTTTTTATTGGTAAAGTTCCGTCTATGCTTTTGAAATTATATTCTGATTTCATCCAATTGTATTGTTCAAGACATTTTTTCT
>CANAJP010000027.1 GCA_947361615.1 uncultured Candidatus Melainabacteria bacterium
GAGGGATTCGAACCCACGACCAAGGGATTATGAGTCCCCTGCGCTACCGCTGCGCCATAGTCCCGCGGTAATATTTAATTTTATTTTGTGGGATTAGCTTGCGCTACCTTCCCTCTCGCAAAACAATTCACCGGATTGTTTTGCCCGGCAGAGTGCCATAGTCCCCTATTGCTCTCTACATCCCTCAATATATCATCAAAAACTTTAAATTGCAAGTCTATTATTTCTTTTTAATAATAACCAGATTGCGTTCGTAAACTTCTTCTAGTGGCAGGTGGTATTCTATAATATCAACAATTTCGCCGCCTAAGCGTTTTATGTGACTTTTGGCGGCGTCAATTTCTTCTTGAACCTTTTTTGATTTATATGCGATAAAATATCCGCCTTTTTTTAGCAATGGCAAGGCATATGTGCTGATTTTATCTAGTGTTGCAACAGCACGTGAAGTGATAAAATCATATTTTTCTGTTACGTTTTCTGCGCGTTCGCAAAGTGTTTTAATGTTCGAAATTCCCATATCACGCGAAATATTATCGATTGCGGTCAGTTTCTTACGGATACTATCAAGTGCTGTTATTTTTAACGTTGGATATTTTATCGCAACAGGCACCGCCGGAAATCCTCCGCCTGTGCCAATATCAAGAAGAGTTTTGGCATCTGGTTTGACGCCGGTTTTATCAAAAAACAGTTCTAGCGAGAGGCTGTCGTAAACATGTTTTTCCCATAAAAATTTCTCTTCGTTTTTTGATATCAGGTTTATTTTTGCGTTTTCTTCAAGAAAACGAGTCATATATTGTTCGTAGTTTTGTTTATTGTTCATAGTTAAATTCTTTTGCTTTCCTGTTAAAAATTTCTTCTGTAACGCGGTATTTTACGTCCAAAATTCTGCGTTCTATGTTTGTCATATTTTCTTGTATAAGGTTATTTTTTGCGAATTTATACGCTGTGAAGTATTTTTCAAGTGCTTCAAGGAGTTTTGTTTTGCTGTATAAAAAGTCGCCGTAGGCTATCAAGGCAGAGGTTATGTAGAAATTGTCTTGAAGTTTTGTTGCGAATTTGAGGGCTGTTTCGTAATATTTTGGTGCGTTTTCAGGGGCTAGTTGTGCGAGTTTCATATTGGCTGAATAAAGTTCTTCCTCTGTTGTTGCGGTTGAAAGCGCTTTTTGAGCGTATTCATGCGCAAGTGAAAGGTTATCGGTTTCTGCGTAGAGGGTTGTTAGGTTTGAATATATTTGAGGCAGAAAGTTGTTGATTTCTGAATTTTGATTGAATTTCAGAGCTTTTTCGTAGGCCTCAATTGCGCGGTATGTATTGCCGCGGGTTTCTAAAATAAGACCGCATTTAAACAGAAGTTCGCAGATTCTTTTAGGGTTTTCTGACTTGTTAATTAGTTTCATCGCGGTTTTGCAGGTTTCAAACGCATTGTCTTCGTCGCCCTCTTCCATAAATATGTCAAATAGTAGGAGGTTTGATTTGAGTTGTAATGATTTGTCGGCCTGCGCTGAGAGTTTGATGAGAATTTCTTTTGCAGGAGTTCGTTTGAACATCAGGTAATCCATTTTTGCAATGTTGAATTCATTTTCGAGCGTTTGTTCAATGTTGTTTAGTTCTGAGTATAAAATTTTTGCGGTTGTAAAGTGCTTTTGTGCATTATAGGCGTCAGTAAGGCCTTCATATGCGTTTGCAATTTTGTTGTTAGCAAGAGCTTGAAGTTCTTTTTCGTTAGTTTTTAACAGAAGTTTTTCTCCAAGCGTTATTATATGTTTAAAATCGTAAGCGTTTTCTGCTTCGTTAATCAAAGCTAGAAGTTCATCCGCGCTCATTTCGTTTTCAGCGGTATCCTGTGCTTGTGCCTGAAGCATAAAGTCGTTGAGTGAATTTGCTATGTCTGTAATTAAGAGATTCTCTTCCGCTTCATCGAAAACAAAAAGCAGGTCTTTGAGTTCTTTTGGTTGTGGTTTTGCTGGAGGCGGAAGAGGTTGTTTTTCTTCTTTTTTCTGTTGAGGTTGTGCTTCGCGTTGAGGCAAGAGGGCCTGAGCATTAAATATTTCTATATTGTTTGTAAGCTCAACTTTTTTCGGCAGGAAAATTTTATGGTATTCAATTTCTTGCCTTATGGTTTTTCTGGAAATCAAAAGGTCGCGTTCTTCGGGTTTGCGCGGAAGCTGCATTTCGTATAGTTCAACGCAGGAACGGTGAAGTTTTACCATTACATTGTCAGGTATTTCACCCTCTGTAATATCTTTATAGTAGTCTTTCAGATAAATATTTCCATGTTCAATTTCAATGAGGCTGTTTGCAGCGTACATTTGAATACGTGCTTCGTCGTAAAGGTTTAGAGATTGAAGCAAACGGATGTTAACAGGATATCTTATGACTGTTAGAAATCTCAGCAGGTGACCGCCCACAGAATCGACCATTGATAAGAATTCTCTGAATAAGTATTCTTTCAGAGAGAGAAAGCTGTTTGCCTGTTCTGTCATTAAGTCAAGAACAGACATTTTTTTTGCGGTCATTATTTTTAGCGCGAGAGTTGTATAAAAATAATAGCCTTTCGTAAGTTTATAAAATTCTTCAAACACAGGCCCGTGAATGCGGATTTTGTGAGCCGTTAGGTATTTTTGAAAAAGTTCTTTATCGAGAGCTTTAAAATTTATTTTGTCGAATTTTATATTTGGTGCGAGTTTGTCTTGGATTGAACTGCGTGAGATTATTATTGTTTTAATTTTTGCGAATTCGGATAGGTGCGCTATGAAATCCAAGATGTGCTTTGCGTTTTCCGGTAGAAGTTCTTGAAAAGAGTTCAGCACAATAACAATCGGTTTTGAGATCGAATAGAAATAGGCGTTGATTCGCTGTGAAAAGTTTTCGAATTTTGCCTGAGGAACCTTAATTTTATCCTGCGATGTCAGGTTTTTGAATTCTTCAAAAAATTCAAGAAAAATATCGTCAAGGTTTGTTGACTCGTAGCAATTAGCCCATAAAAGAACTGTTTCTTCGTTAAGTGCGTTTAAGCAATCTTTTAGTACAGAAGTTTTACCGGTGCCTAAGAAACCCGTTGCAAGGAGAACGGAGTTAGTAGAGGTCAGGAATTCTAAAATTTTAGCGATCTGGCCTCTGTTGTTTTCGAGAAGAATTGAGTTTTCGGTGTGTGCCTCAATTATTGTATCAGGTGTGATGTTCTCTTGCAAAAATTGGTACTTCATAACGTTATATTAATGGATTTTGTTATTTTTTGCAAACTTTATTTTTAAAAATTTGCACATTTTGTTTGTTTCGGGTAAAATTTTATATATAGGGGGATTTTGTATGGAATTTTTTAGAAAGAACCAGAAAATAATAATTTTAGTTATCGCATTAACATTTATTGCGTGGACTTTCGGACTTATGTTATTACCTGTATTATTTAAATAAAAAGTGGTTTTTCGGAATTGAAGAAGATGAAGAAAGTTTTAAATGTTTTTATACTGGCGGCATTTTTATTAGCGGGCGTTACGTCGTGTTTTGCAGCGCCGGCGCAGCAAAATGTCGACAAAAAGCTTAAAACTTATAATCAGAAAATTCAGAATATTAAAGCTTTAGAGGGATTGGAAAAAAATAAACTCCATAAAAATCAGAAACAGCTTGAAACAACCTCTAAAAATCTCGCGAAATCCGAGTCGACTTATAATGGTTTGAAAGCCGAATTGAGCGGGATTGAGCGGGATTATGATGTCGCGATGCAGGAATATAATCTTGCGGTTGGTGATTTTAATGAAAAAATTAGAAATATTTATAAAACACAACGTTCAGGTATGCTTCAATTGTTGTTTTCCGCAAAAGATTTAACAACATTCATGGATACCGTTTATTATGAAAAAATTATATTAAAACGTGATGTTAACAAAATTTTAGCTGTTAAGCACAGGGCGCAAAAAGTTGTTATGATGAAGCGCACTATTCAGCTTAGAAGAAATTATCTCGCAAAATCGATTAAAAGCATACATTCTCAAAAAGAATCCCTTCGTCGTGCTATTGCGGCTAATGAGAAAAAAATTAATAAGCTTAAAACAGACAGACGTGCTTATGAAAAAGCAGAGCGAGAGCTTATGGGACAATCTGCCAGATTGCAAAGTATGTTGAATAATAAAGGCTCTAACGCTAAACTGGTCAATTCAAACTTTGTCAGACCTATTTCCGGTAGAATTTCATCACCTTTCGGTATGCGTACACACCCAATTTTTAAAAGTAAATCTTTCCACTCAGGTGTTGATATTGCAGGGCCGAATACCGGTAATATCATAGCTTCTAACGATGGTAAAGTTATTTACTCAGGCTGGTATGGCGGTTATGGTAAGGTCGTTATTATTGACCATGGAACTGTCAATAATTCCCCTATTACAACCCTGTATGCTCACATGTCTTCTATTAATGTAAGCAACGGTCAGTCAGTCAAAAAAGGTCAGGTTATTGGCAAAGAGGGTTCAACCGGCTATAGTACCGGCCCGCATTGCCATTTTGAAGTCAGAGTTAATGGAAAACCCAACAACCCTACAAATTACGTCTTGTTCTAAAAGGTAATATAATTGAAAAAGTTCATAATAATATCATTAATAACGCTATCTCTATCAGCTTCCGGTGCTAAATCATTCGGGGCTAGCGGTTCTGTGTTTGGCGGGTATGATGATTATTTGTTTTCTCCTGATGATGCCCCTGAAACTACCTTGATTAAACAGAAAAAAGATAAATTTATTTCTGATGATGATAAGGTTGATAATCAGCTTGAAAGCTTGTTTAATAACGAAGAAACAGTTCAATCCGTTATATATAATTCAGTGTTGACTTCAGATCCACGTACAATGCAAATGGATAATACCCCGGTAAGAAGTGTTCTACATGATAGGCAGGATTTGACAGTTTTTCAGCGTTCTCGTATTCGTTTTATGAACTGGGTTCGCAAACGTGAAGAACAAACTTTCCTTAAAGATCTTGAAAGAGAAAAAAAACAGTTAGAAGAATTCGAAAAAGAATTAGATAACGAAAAACTTATCAATGATATTTTTTATACCTCTAAAGATAAAAAGCTTGAAGCAGAAACAAAGGTTGAGGATGTTTCAATAGAGGATCCCGAAGCTCCTGCCGTTCAAAAGTCTGAACCTGTAAAACTTAAAGGTAAATTAAAACAGACCAAAGGGGAAAATGTCGTTGTTCTTGATGCAAAAAATATTTATTATATTGAAGAAGATGATGAAATTATTGCTGAAAATTCTGCCGTTGTAAAATTCCCTAAGCAAAAAATTACAATAAAAGCTGATAGGTTTGTTTATTCAAATTCTTCAAACATAATCAAGGCTATTGGTAATGTTAAGATTACCCGTGACGGTCATGATATTTTCTGTGATACTGTTCAGGTTAATGTTAACGAAGAAGAAATTTCGTTTGAAAATATTAAAGCAAATATTCCTGGAACTAATGTGAATGCTGAATCCGGTTACTCAAAAGAAAATACGTTATATTTATTTAATGGTTACTTGAGTGCAGAAGGAGATCAGCGTATAGGACTTCCATCAAGAAAAATTAAAGGTTTTAAGCCTGATAGCCTGATGGAAATTGATCCTGAAGACCAATTTTTTATACAGCCTTATCTTATGAAAGAGGATAAAGCTCATTTCGATACCGAAAAGATTATTGTTAAGGCAAAGCGTGATCATGATGTCGTAACGTTGAAAAATACGATGATTCATTACGGAAATAATAAAGCGTTTAGAATTCCGTCAATGACGGCTTATATGAATAAAAGTCATACTTCGTTTGAGGCAAACTATCCTGAATTTGGAAGTATTGCACGTTTAGGTATGTATATCGGACCCGGGTTTGTATTTGAAATCCCACGTGGCGGTGTTGTAAAATTCATCCCATTTTTGAACTATCGCAGCAGTAAGCTTGGCGTCGGTGGTGCGTTGAGGTATAAAAGTTCTACCAATACCACAGAATTAGGCTATGGTTCTGTTTCTGATATTTGGGTGTTGAAAGGTCATCAAAAACTTGATGATAAATTATCACTTGAATATGGTATGAATTATTTCCAAGACCAGTGGTTCCTAGGCGCAAGAATGCCAAAATATGCGTTAGAATTATTATACAAAGATAAATATACAATTCCTAGTACGTTTAAAAAAGGTCTTAATATGACCTACGAACATCGTGGAACATTCGGTTATTATCACAACTCAATGTACAATATGTACGCAGAAAGCTTTAAAACAGGTAACATTGGTACATTTAGAGGCCGTTATATGGCACAAATTCAACAGGAATTGTATAAATACTCTAATCCTGAAAACCATAATGAATTTAATTTAAGTGCCTTATTGCAAGGTAGTGCTGCGGTTTATGGTACTGGAGATACCCAGTTTATCGGGCGTGCAGGGGTTAACGCTCACACAAGATATAAAAATTGGCAACAGGATATCGCATATTTTATTTCTGCTTGGGAAGATAATACTCCTATGAAAAGGTTTGATGCTTATCGTTATGGTACTTCAATGCTCCAAATCCGTGAAGCAATTAAACTTTGTAAATTCCTTTCTGTTGCATGGTCTGGTTTTGTATCACTTTCTGACGACGCTCCTAACGGTAAACTTTTTCAAGAAAACGCATTTCTTTTCATCTTAGGGCCGGAAGATGTAAAATTTACGTTCGGGTATGACTTTGTACGTAAAAGAACATATATAACGTTTGGTTTTTCATTCAACACTACAGGTACTACATTGAATTATAAAACTTTAGAGATTAAAAATCCTGAGAAACTCGCAAATGGCGATAATGAAAAACTGGAAGAATTAAAACCTGAATTCTGGTTGATTCCGCTTGAAGATAACAAGAAGAAAGCTAAAAAATTCACCCACGCTCAGGTAATTAATTTGAATGAAGATGATAACAGAGAAAGAATTGATTAATGGATTATAGAGAAAAGGTTCTGGAATTAATAAAGTATGGAAAACTCGCAGGAGAGAAGAATTTTACCCCGGGATATTCGGGTAACCTTTCTGCGCGCTATGGTGAGAATGTAATTATAACAACCTCAGGCTCTGCAAACGGATATTTGACGGAGGATGATTTTGTCGTTATTGATTATGCAGGAAATGTTGTGAGCGGAAAAGGTAAACCATCCAGCGAGAAATTTTTACATCTGGAATTTTACAAAATGCGCAGAGATATTGATTACGTAATTCATGTTCATCCGGTGTATTTAACAGCGTTTGCCTCTGTTGGAAAAGATTTGACGGCGCCTGTGATGCCTGAAAACGTATTTTATTTTGGCGCAATCCCGCTTGCAGAGTACGGGCTTCCGGGTTCAAGGGAATTAGTTGATAAAACGGCTGAGTTTTTTAACAAATATGACGCAGTTTTAATGGCAAATCACGGGGTAATTATTGGCTCTAAAACTCTCCGTGATGCTTATATGAAGCTTGAATTGGCCGAATCTTATGCGCAAACAATTGCTGTTTGCGAGAATTTAGGCGGGCCAAAATACTTGACAAATGAACAAGTTAACGAGATTATTGCATTAAAGAGCTGATAGACAGCGAGCCACGGGTTGACCTGCGGCGGGAATGAGTTGCAGAGCAACTCCAGCTCCCGCAAGAGCAGGGCAAGCAGGTGGCGCAGAACTGCTTTTAAGGAGACAGAAAAAGTATGGCAATTATATTAGATAATAAACAGGGTTTGATAGCTGGTGACGGAAATTTACCGGTAGAGGTAGCAAGGTGTGCGAAAGAAAATGGCTGTGAAGTTGTTTGTATTTCGCTTGCAAACGATAATGTTAAAGAATTAAAAAAATATTGTTCAAAAGTTTATTCCTGCCATCCGGGAGAGGTAAACAGAATTGAAAAAATCCTGAAAGATGAAGAGATTAAACAACTTACTTTTATCGGAAAGGTTCATAAACGTGTGCTTTTACAACTGCATAAATTTGATTCACGCGCTATTGAACTTGTAAAAGAAGCTGCAAGACTTAATGATGATCAGGTAATGCTTTTGATTATTAAAGAACTTGAAAAACTTGGTATTACAGCTCTTGATCAGACAATATTTATTAAAAACTTGATGATTCCGGCGGGAGTTCTGGGCGAAGTTAAACCTACTGACGCTCAAATGCAGGATGTGAATTACGGTTTCTGGCTTGCCAAAGAAATGGGCAAAATAGATGTAGGTCAATCTGTTGTTATCAAAGATAAAATGATTATGGCGGTTGAAGCGATTGAGGGAACCGATGTTTGTATAAAACGCGGTTGTAAATTGGCGAAAAAAGGCGCTTCTGTGATTAAAGTTTCTAAACCGTCACAGGATAAACGTTTTGATATCCCTGCAATCGGTCTGAGAACGCTTAAAACAATGAAAAAATATAAAGCTTCTTTGATTGCAGTCGAGGCGAATGAAACAATTATTGTTAATCAAAAAGAAGTGATTGATTATGCTAACAAGCATAATATTGTAATAATGGCGGTATAGATGGCAAAACGGGTTTTTATCGTAACAGGTGAGCATTCAGGCGATATGCATGCAGCAAAGGTGGTTGAGTATTTGCGCACACTGAATTCGGATGTTGAAATTGAGGCCATTGGCGGCCTTGGACTCGAAGCGCAGGGCGTTAAGCTTTTTTCAACCCACGATAAAATGTCTGCTGTCGGTTTAACCCCGAAGATTATTATTGACCATTTTATGCTTGGTAAAAAATTGGTTGATTATCTTAAAAACGAATACAAACCTGATTTGGTGCTTTTGATTGACTACGGGGCGTTTAATCTTAATATCGCGAAGTTTTTGCACTTTGCGGGAATTAAAGTTTTTTATTATATTCCGCCGCAGGTCTGGGCAAGCCGCAAATGGCGATTGAATACAATTAAAAAATATGTGGATAAAGTTCTTTGTATTTTCCCATTTGAAAAGAAAATGTATGAAGATAGAGGAATTTCTACCGATTACTGCGGGCATCCGCTTGTGTCACAACTGCCTGAAAAAGCAAATCGTGCAGAGTTTTTCGCTCGTCATGGTTTTGATCCGAATAAAAAACTAGTATCAGTTTTTCCGGGGTCCAGAAAGTTTGAACTTAAACAATTGATGGATATCTTTGTTGAAGCGGCCAAAGAGTTGCAGAAGCGTCATCCTGAACTTCAATTTTGTATTTCGCACGCACCAAATTTAAAAGATGAAGTTTATAATAAATATCTCAAAGATACAGAATTCAAGGTTATAAAAGGAGAAAATCAGCAGCTTTTGAGCGTGTCAGATTCGTTGATTTTGGCATCTGGTACTGTAGCTCTGGAAGCGGCGATTTATCAAACTCCTATGTTAATAGCTTATCGCGGCCCATGGTTTTTTTATCTTGTTTATTTGCTTGTTAGATGTATTAAGCGTGTTTCGCTTCCGAATATTATCGCTGATAAAGAAATTGTCAAAGAACTTATTCAGTCAAAAGCTACTGTTAAAAATATTGTTGACGAAACAGAAGCTCTATTATACAACTCTGAGTACCGTGAAAATCATATTGCTGCCCTTGGCAAAATTAAAGCAATGCTTTCGAATAAAGTTTCATCAGAAGAAGTTGCCAGAGTTATTGTTAAGAATTTGTAATACTAAGAGCGGAAATCACGCAATAGAACGCTTTTTGATGTTTTTATATTAGTAGTATGGCAGTAAATCAGGTTAGTAGTAATATTAGCACAGCTCCGGCTGTGAAATTTGCAGAGTTTAAGCAGCCGCAAAATGGCTACTTTATTCAACCTGACCAGTTTACGTCTGAAAGTGGCGAGGATAAAATTGATAAAAAGAAATTGTGGATGAAAATAGGCTTTGGCGTGCTTCTTGTAGGAGCCACAAGTTTCGGCGCTTTTAAAGCAATGCCCAAAAGTGTTATTAAAAAGTTTGATAATTTTAAAGAGTTTTTAGAAAAGAAGATTGAAAAAGAAGCTACTAATTCCAAAACGGCTATATTTTACCGTACTATTTTAAAAGCTTCGCAAAAGATAGGTGAAAAATGTCAAGGGTTTAATAATGTAATTTCGTTTAAGGATATCTGGTTTAAGCGTAAAATTACAGATAGGGTTCCTTTACTTACTAAAGCTTGTGAGAGTATAACGAATTGGTTTACTTCAATCGGACGTTTTACCGTTAATCATTCATATAAAAATACTGCTAAGAAGTTCAACCACCTTGGTGAAATGTTGAATAATCTTGATAGAGAACTTATTGTCCGCGATCCGCAAAAACTTGTTACAATAAACGGCGAAACCAAAACTATCGAAGATTGGGTTAAGGTTTTAGGCGTAAAACGTCAAGATGTTAGAAGCAGTATGGATGAAAATTTCTCGTTGGCGAAAGTTCGTGAACGCTACAAAGAGATTGATAAAATAATGTCGACTCTGGAAGAAAAAGTTTGGGGCGCAAGTTTTGGCGATAAGTCAAACTTTTTCAAAAAAGATACTTATTTCACATTTGCCGCGGATAAGTTCCTTGCTGTAGACAAGGCTAATTTTGGCGAAGGAATACACAAAATGCGAAGCATAATTTCATATAACATAGATGATAAGGTTAAAGCCTGCCGTACTTTACTTGCTAACAATAAGAGAATGTTAAACCCTAAAGATGTTGTTTCTGAAAAATTATATCGTGAAATTAACAAACAACTTTCAGCGCTCTATGGTATTGATAAAAAATCACCGGGATTTGAAAAACTTCAACAAGAGCTTATTAAAAAACTCGAGGCGTTTAAAACAAGTGTGGTGAGCGGAGCTGAAAAGTATGAATATGATGATAAAATTATTGGTGCAGTAAATGAACATACCCGTATTATGAAACAAATAATTGCCTCTAAACAACACGGTAAGCTTGACGAAATGCTTGAAATTTATGAAAAATTACTTCCTGAAAAAGAATTTAGCAAACTGAAAGTTCAAGTCAAAGAAACTGTTAAATCGCTTGATAACAGTATAACTAAGGAAAGTGTTGAATATTTTGATAAGCGGCGCGATTTAAAACTGGGTTCCGCTCCGACAGATATCCTGACAATTTTAGTCGGTTTCGGGTCACTTGGTATCGGGCTTGCAAGCTCAAACGATAGGGATACTCAAGCGTCTGTTGCCTTAAAATACGGAATTCCGGCGATTGGCGGCATGTTAACCTCAATGGTTGTGACTTCGATGCTTGTTTCTGGGCTCAAATCTCATTTTGTTGGATTTGTTTCATCATTAATTCTGAATAGAGCCGGCGTTGCTGTGGATGATTACCGCAAAAAATATAATAAAGAACATGCGGCGAAAGAAGTTGGTTAAATTTTGTTTTTAGGGTAAAATCGTTTTATGGTAATTAAGATTAAAACCGCAAGCGTTATCGGGCTGGAAGCTTATAATGTTGACGTTGAGATAGATATAGTAAATGCAATGCAATCGTGTGTTGTAATCGTCGGGCTTCCTGATACGGCAATAAAAGAAGCAGAATCCCGTGTTAAATCAGCGATAAAGAATTCGGGGTTATGCTACCCGCAAAAGAGAATTGTCGTTAACCTTGCTCCTGCGGATTTGAAAAAGGTAGGAACCCACTTTGATTTGCCAATGGCCATTGGAATTCTTGGTGAGGAAGAAGTTGTAGAAAAAGAAAAATTAAACGGCTATGCGTTTCTGGGCGAACTTTCACTTGATGGTGGACTTCACGGGGTGCGTGGAGTTTTGCCGTTGGTAATGGGGCTGAAAAGTTTTGGCGTCGAAAATGTGATTGTTCCTCTGGATAATGTGAAAGAAGCTGCGCTTGTCGACGGGATTAATGTCTATGGCGCTGAATCTTTGAATCAGGTCGTTCATCATTTTATTGATGAACCCATTGCAAAAACCGCCGTTGATTTGGATTTATTCCTTGAACAGGCTGTACAAGAAGATTATGCGTTTGATTTTAAAGATGTAAAAGGCCAGCAAAAGGCAAAACGCGCGATGGAAATTGCGGCTGCCGGCGCTCATAACATGCTTATGGCAGGTTCTCCCGGGGCTGGAAAAACTCTTCTGGCAAAATGTTTTGAGTCGATTCTACCACCATTAACGCGGCAAGAAGCTCTTGAATTAACCAAAATTTATAGTATTGCAGGGCTTTTAACTCCAAAAGAACCGTTATTGACAAAACGTCCGTTCCGCACCGTTCACCATACAGCTTCGGCCAATGGCGTTATCGGAGGCGGTTCAAACCCTAAACCAGGTGAGATAACTCTTGCTCATAGAGGTGTGCTGTTCCTTGATGAAATGGTAGAATTTCCGCGTTCAGTGTTGGAGGTTCTGCGTCAGCCGCTTGAAGATGGGAAAATCGTGATTTCCCGTACGAAACATTCTATTTCTTATCCTGCAAAATTTATATTACTTGGCGCAATGAATCCTTGCCCTTGCGGTTTCCTTGGGGACAGAGAAAAACAGTGTACATGTACGGAATTTCAAATACATCGTTATTTATCACGACTTTCAGGCCCGCTTCTTGATAGGATTGACTTGCAAGTTGATGTTACCCGTCTGACATCTGATGAATTGTTAAATATGGCTCCTGCAAGTGAAACTTCTGCAGATATTCGTAAGCGTGTCGTTAAAGCTCGCAAAATTCAGGCTGAGCGTTACAAAAACGATGGAATTTTGACGAATTCGGAACTTGATACGAAACTAATACGCAAATATTGCCAGCTAGATAAAGAAACTGCTGCGTTATTTAAAACTGCGATTGTAAAATACCAACTTTCAGGGCGTAAATACGATAGAATTTTGAAGCTTGCGCGTACAATTGCTGACCTTGATGGCGAAGCGAATATAAAAGCAACTCATCTTATGCAGGCGCTTCAATATAGAATCTCAGAAATTACTGAGCTTGCGAATAAGTAAAAAATATGTTAGAATTAATACATCGGTAAACGTATCGAAGAAAGGAAGGGTAAATAAATGAAATCAATTAAGACTGTATTAACATTGACAGGGGGGGGGGGGGAGCTTTTTAACCGGCTTCACTATGGCAGAAATCCTATTATCTCTAACAATCATCGGCGTTGTTGCAGCGATAACGTTACCGTCATTAACGGGAAACATTAACGAGCGCACCTGGAACACACAGCGAAAAGCTCTTTATGCCAGATTTTCACAGGCGATTGCCCTAATGCCTGCGTTGAACGGTTATGGTACAGTTACACAGAATGAGTCTGGAAGCATTACTGCCGATAATGCCACTGAAACTTTCATCACAGCTGGACTTGCAAAGGTTTTAAAAATTAATAACATTTGTGATTCAGAGCATCTGCCTGATTGTGGCTTCCCTGATAAAATTACTAAGCTTGATAATTCGGGTGTTGTTTCTTTAATACCTAAAACTCTCTATGAGTTTAATAATTTGTTTGAAGAAGCAAACCATTCTACTTTTCATGCGACTTTTGTAAATGTAGTTAATACAAAAGCTGCTGCTTTTGAAACGGCAAATGGAGAAAGCATCCTTGTGTATTATAATCTAGCTTGTACTAATAATAAAAACTCTTATCACTATGCTCAGGGAAATATGTGTGCAAATTTTGTTTATGATTTGAATGGTCGTAAAGGGCCGAATACTGTTGGTAAAGATATCGGGTTTATAAGTGCGATTTACCCTTCAGATTCAGTGGTGGTTGCACCAATGCCTGCGGTGAGAGATGCTGGAAACAGTCTTCATGCCAATTTGGGTAAAATTTGTACTCTGCAAAATTCTGCCTATAGAGCCCCTAATCTTGAAGAATTAATGGCAATATTCTATAATCGCATACTAATGGGTGCCTTACAGGCAAATTATCCATCTAATACAGTTACAAAAGATGGACGATGGATTGTAAATGTTTCTATTGGATTATGTTTTCTCTATTCTGCTGCAAGTGATTATGTCCGCTGTGTACAACGGTAAAAAGAGGCTTTTAGCCTCTTTTTAGTATACTGAAAATTCCGTCGTTGTAGTAACTATCAACCGCGCTGAAAGGTAAAACTTCACCGCCAAATTCCTTTCTGACATTTGCAAGAACCGTTTGAATTTTTGAACGTGGAACGTAATCAATTTTTGTAACCACTGTCATTACAGGTAAATTGTATGCCAGAACCCATTCTCTCATCTGACGGTCATTATTTTGAATCTCGTGACGTCCGTCTACAAGTTGAATAAGGCTTTTTATTTGTTTACGTTCAAGGAGATATTCCTCCAAATATTTTTGCCAGCGGTTTTGAGCTTCTTTTGAAACTTTTGCGTAACCATACCCCGGTAAATCCGCAATCATAAACTGGTTTGAAAAATCAAAGAAATTGATAAGTCTTGTTTTCCCTGGAGTGTTTGACGTTTTTGCCAGATGTTTCTGGTTCGCAAGTCCGTTAATAAATGAGGATTTGCCAACGTTTGAACGGCCTAAAAGCGCGAATTCAGGCAATGTGCTTTCAGGACACTGTGAAAGCATTTCTGCGCTTTTTATAAATTTTGCCTGCATAAATTTTGTCGTCATTTTTTTAAAGCCTTTTCTTGTTGTTGTTTAATACGTTTTTTATATAACACTGTTTGGAACAAGTTATACATTTTTTCGCTGTTAACAACGGTAATTTGTGACTTTTTATCGACAACGTCAATATTTACTGACGGTTTTGCGCCGAAAATATTTGACTGGATGTTAACAAGGCTAAATAAGCCTTCTGTCAATATGCTTAGCGGTTCACGCCAAAAAAGGTCAAATGATTTGTTTATGTCGAATTTTTTCATTTACTTTTAGCTCCTGACAAATTTTTTGCAACCGTTATCAACAGTTGCAAAATTTGTTCGTTCGCTTCACTGTCGTTTTCGCTCACAACGTCGCTATTGTTATGTTGCCCTGCTCGTCTTGCTCTCGCAAGCCGACACTGGCAACACCGGCTATTGCATTCTATATACGGGCTTTAAATTTACTAATCTTAGCTGTAATTTCTTCTTTATCAGCAGCGTTTGGTTCCATAGACAGGTACTGCATATAGTATTTTGTTGCGCCTTGATAGTTCAATTCTGCTTCGTAAGCCATTGCTTTCAACTTCGCAATTTCTGAACGGTTGTGATAGAAGTCGATAGCTTTATTGCAGTATTCAATTGTTGATGCGTAGTTAGCTTCTTTGTACTGTCTTTTTGCGATATCAAAGAATTCGTTTGATTTGAGTTCGCAAAGGTCGATGTATGCAACACCGTCAAGAGCGATAGTATTGGTTGGTTCAGATGAAAGAACCTTTTGGAATGTTGTTCTTGCAGTTCTGAACTGTTTGTTATGAACCATAATTTCTGCCAGATATAAGTCATCTCTAACACTTTTTGAGAAATCTCGGGCATTTTCGAATATATATACAGCATCTTGTTCTCTGCCGAGTGCTAAGTATGCTTCAGCTTTCAATACAGAACCCATTACGCTGTTATCAGCTGATTGGATAATGTAGTTTAAGCTTTGTTTTGACATATCTGTCGGGTCTTTATGAACAAGGCGTGACAGTCTGATTTTTGCGAGGTGCAATTGAAGTGCGTTAGGGCATTTTTCAAGCGCTTTGTTAATATAATCGTATGCAAGATATAACTCTTGATTTGTTGTGAAGTTACCGTTGTCACCGGCATCTTTTGCCATTTCATAATATGTGTTTGCAAGACCGATTACTGCATCGTCGTTGTATGTTTCATTTCCAAGAAGCATTGTATAGTAATCAAGTGCCTGCTGGTATTTTCTTAATTGTAATGACATATCAGCTATTCTCATTTTTGCTGCATTGTCATCCCTGATTGTAAGCATTGTTTTTAATTGTTCAACAGCCATTTCAAAATCAACTCTGTCTTCATATACTCTTGAAAGGTTCATATAAGACGGAGTGTATTCAGGTTTTACAACTTCTGCTTTTTTGAAAGAGTTGATAGCTGCAGCCTGATTTCCCTGTCTTAAGTATAATTCACCTTGTAAATTAAGTGCCGGAGCGCAGTTCGGGTGAATGTGAAGTGAGTGGTTTAACCAGGTTAAAGCAGCTGAATTATTTCCGCGTAATGATTCTACGATACCAAGGTGGTACATTGCAGAAGGGTTATGTGAATTTGCTCTTAAAGCTTCTTTGAAGTATTTTTCTGCTTCATCAAGATTTTGTTCATGAACTTCCAGTAAACCTAAGTTATCATAACCGTTCGCGTAGTTTGGATTGATTTTTACCGCAATTTTGAATAAATCTCTTGCATCGTCAACATTTCCTTTTTTTAATGTTGCAACGCCTAGTGCTGAATATACCGGATAGTTGTTGGAGTCGATATTGATAGCTTCAACGAATTCTTTAATTGCGCCGTCAATGAGTTGTTCTGTGCTGTTGATATAATCAACGTCAGAAGATGCCTGACGCATCATATAAACCATACCTTGCGCATAGTGAAGGTTTGAATGGTTTCTGTGGGACGGCATTAGTCTGTTAATTTCGCTTTGGGCCGGCGCAAGTTTGTATTGTTTTGCGTAAGCCAGTGCTCTTAGAGCCAGTGCGTCTATGTCGTCGGGATTTTTGTTAAGAATTTCTTTAAGTTTTTTTTCAGCTTCTGAATAGTGATTATACTCAATCAGTGTTGCGATATTAGTATATTTAGCATTTTTAGCTTCTGCTGACACTGCATCGTTTTTAGATACTTGAGCCTGCAAGCCTGCCGCTTGAGCTATATTTGCTGTAAGCATTATCCCTGCCACTAATGCAGATGAAATTAAAACTTTACGGTAATTCATGAATTTATTTCTCCTACGGTATATCTTTTTTCTTACAAATATTGTATAATAAGGAAATCAAAAAAGCAAGAAACTTCATACGTGTGGGTTAATTTATGTTAAATAAGGATATACTGGAACAATTCAGGGCATATATAGTTGTAGAGAAAAACTTTTCAGAGCATACCGCCAAGGCATATGTGTCGGATGTTTTGAGCTTTTTAATCTGGCTTGAAGAGGAACAGGTTGGAGATGTGGATTTTAATAAAATGCGGGAGTATTTAAGGTTTATTCATAAATATAATTATAAAAAGACGACGGTATCTCGCAAGATTTCTGCGTTGCGAACGTTTTATAAATATCTTTATCGGGAAAGGGTTGTTGAATCGAACCCTGTTGCTGGAATTTCTGCGCCTAAAAGGGAGAAGACGCTTCCTAAATTTATGTCTAAGGATGAAATTGAGCAAATATTAAATAATATTAATATTGAAAACCCGTGCGGGTTTAGAAATCGTACAATTTTGGAACTTCTCTGGGCCACTGGTATGCGTGTGTCAGAACTTAGCGGGTTGAATTTCGGCGATTTGAACCTTGAGCATAATGAAATAAGGGTTTTTGGTAAGGGGTCAAAAGAAAGAATCGTGTTGGTGTCCGAACGCGCGAAGTCATACCTTGAGCGTTATATTGAACATGCAAGGCAGCTTGTAGCGAAAGGGTTTCCGGTTCCTTCGCAAGATAAAGAAGAATCGCCTGTTTTTGTTAATAACACCGGGTACAGGTTGAATCCGAAAACTATTCGAAATGTGATAAATTCTGTTGTTGAAAAAGTCGAGTTGCCAAAACATGTTACACCACACATGTTTCGTCATAGTTTTGCTACATATTTAATAGAAAATGGCGCTGATTTGCGTGTCGTTCAAGAACTTCTCGGGCATGCTAGTATCTCTAACACGCAAATATATACCCACATCTCTACTAAACACCTCACCGATACTTACAACAAAGCGCACCCTAGAGCTTGACAAAATTTCTTGACTGATTATTATTAAAATTATGCTTTAGTATCTAATAAAGTAAGTTAGTATAAAACACATGAAAAAAGAAGGAGATTAATCTCATGGCACGTGAAAAGTATGAACGAACCAAACCGCACGTTAACGTAGGTACAGTTGGCCACGTTGACCACGGTAAAACAACATTAACAGCTGCTATTACAGGTTGTATGGCTGCTGCTGGTAAAGCACAAGCTAGAAAATTTGATGAAATCGATGCTGCTCCAGAAGAAAAAGCAAGAGGTATTACCATCTCTACAGCTCACGTAGAATACGAAACAGATGCTCGTCACTACGCACACGTTGACTGCCCGGGCCACGCTGACTATGTTAAAAACATGATTACAGGTGCTGCTCAAATGGACGGTGCAATCCTCGTTGTTGCAGCTACTGACGGTGCTATGCCTCAAACTCGTGAACACATCTTGCTTGCAAGACAGGTTGGTGTTCCTAACTTGGTAGTATTCTTGAACAAATGCGATATGGTTGACGATCCAGAATTGTTAGAACTTGTTGAAATGGAAGTTAGAGAACTTCTTTCTTCTTACGAATTCGACGGCGACAACATTCCGTTCATCCACGGTTCAGCTTTAAAAGCTTTAGAAGCTGTTCAAGCTAACAACAAAGTACAACGTGGCGAAGACAAATGGGTTGATAAAATTTGGGAATTGATGGATGCTATCGATTCTTACTTCCCAACTCCAGAACGTGATTTGGATAAACCATTCTTGATGCCAGTTGAAGACGTGTTCTCTATCACAGGTCGTGGTACAGTTGCTACAGGCCGTGTAGAACGTGGTATCGTTAAAGTTGGTGATGAAGTTGAATTAGTTGGTTTAGGCGAAACTAAGAAAACAACTGTTACCGGTGTTGAAATGTTCAGAAAACAACTTGACCAAGGTCAAGCTGGTGACAACGTTGGTGCATTGCTTCGTGGTATCGACAAAACTGAAATCCAACGTGGTCAAGTTTTGGCAAAACCTGGTTCAATCCACCCACACACTAAATTCACAGCTAACGTTTACGTTTTGACAAAAGAAGAAGGTGGACGTCACACTCCATTCTTCCCTGGTTACAGACCACAATTCTACATCAGAACAACAGACGTAACTGGTTCTATCAAATTTGATTCAGAAATGGTTATGCCTGGTGATAACGTTGTAATGGAAGTTGAATTGATCGCACCTGTCGCTATCGAAGAAGGTATGAGATTCGCTATCCGTGAAGGCGGTAGAACAGTTGGTGCTGGTGTTGTTGACAAAATTATTGAATAATTTGCGACAGCCGGTGTAGCCGCAGAGTTGGCTTGCGTGAGCAAGACAAGCAGGCGGCGAAACACTACTTCAGCGACGTTTAAATAAAGACTCGAGAATAAGTTTCTCGGGTCTTTTTTATCAGGAGCGGTTTTGCGACAGCCGGTGTAACTAAATTTTAAAAGAGCGTTCAAGAATGAACGCTCTTTTATATTGACAAATGAC
>CANAJP010000028.1 GCA_947361615.1 uncultured Candidatus Melainabacteria bacterium
CCCCCCCCCTGCGCAAATCTTTACAACTTTGTTTTTCATAATTTACATCCTTTCTAGTCTTATTATGGAATATTTTTTAAAACTTGTCAAGCTGACAATAATCTCAATGCCGCTTGCAAAATTTCTTCTGCAGTTGCATTTTCACCCAGTTCAACGCTCAATTTCGCAAACGCAGTCTTTATTTCGTTCTTTTCGTAACCAAGTGACAACAACACTGACTGAGCGTCCACAAGGTTTGAATTTTCTTCCCTGATTTTTTCAACAAAATTCGGAGCAGACCAATCTTTTTGATAGTTAATAAGTTTGTCCTTGAGTTCAAGAATGATTTTTTGCGCTAACTTTGGCCCCACACCTTTGGCAAGCGTAAGTTCTTTATAGTTCCCCTCAATAACAAGCCCGATAAGTTCCGATGCTGAAAAACGGTCTAAAAGCGTAAGCGCCATTTTTACTCCAACACCTGAAACGGAGGTTAGAACATTAAAAATATCACGATCCTCTTTACGTACAAATCCGCAAAGCGACATTTTGTCTTCCTTGTGGTTTAGAACAGTGTAAATCTTTGTCTGCGCTTCTGAGACCTCAAGAGAATTAAAATCGCGGCCTGTAACTTCTAGCAAATAGCCTAAGCCAAAAGCTTCAACTGTAACGAAAAGCCCGCGCGGAAGCCCTGATTTATTTGTAACTATTCCTTTAATATAATCGTACATTTTTAACCCTTATTTTAACGCTGCAAAAATCTCTTCTACTCCGTGCTGTAAGTCACGGCTTGTTTTCAATTCATCTCTAATTTTCTCATAAGAATAGAGCATTGTTGTATGTTTTTTGTTCAAAAACTCTGCGATTGATTCAAAGCTTGCGCCGAGCAATTCACGAATTGCATAAACAACAATGTGACGCGGTGATGAAATTTTCTGGCTTCTTGCAGGGCTGAGAAAATCTTCAACCGTAACGTTATAATAATCCGCAACAGCCTGCGCAATAGTCTGCATTGTTAATGCTTCTTCTGTTTCAGAACAATTCAAAACTTTTTTTACGTATTCTATTGAAAGTTCAGCGCCGTCAATTTCAGCGAACGCACTTATTCTATTATAAGCGCCCTCAAGTTCACGGACATTATTTTTATAGTTTTTTGCAATCAGGTCATAAACATCGCACGGAATATTAATCCCGTCTTTTTCAGCCAAGTTGCGAAGAATCGCGATACGGGTTTCGAATTCCGGCGGAGTAAGTTCGACCATAATCCCCATCTCAAAACGGGTTCTCAAACGGTCTGGAAGCGTCGGAATATCTTTCGGCAATCTATCAGACGTGATAACAATTTGTTTTCCGTTGTTGTGTAAAGATTCAAAAGTGTGGAAAATCTCTTCCATTGTGCGCTCTTTTGATTCAATAAACTGAATATCGTCAATCAAAAGGACGTCAACATTACGGAACTTCTGACGAAATTTATCCATTCTAGAAACTCTATCGCCGCCTTTTTGAATACTTGATATAACTTCGTTGATATATTCTTCTGTTTTAACGTATTTTACCCGAAGTTTCGGTTTGTTAAAAAGAATATGATGTCCGATTGCCTGCATAAGGTGGGTTTTGCCCAAACCCGATGCCCCATAGATAAAAAGCGGATTATATTTTTGAGCAGGTTTTTGCGCAACAGCCGTTGCAACAGCGTAGGCCATACGGGAGTTTTCACCCACTACAAAGTTTTCAAACTTATATTTAAGATTTAGATTAACTTCAGGGCGCATTTGCATTGAACCGTCAGCAAGTTCCTGTTCTTTTTTTACAGGGTCTTCAAGTGACGGGCGCTGTTTTGCAGCTTCTTTCTTTTGAATTTCGTTATATTTTTTGCAATATTCGGCATCAAAATTAAGCTCAAAATCAACGTCTTTGCCGCAGACTTTGCATAGTGCTTCTTTAATCTCTTTCTGATGAGATTTCAATATTGCAACAGCGAACTGGTGAGGGGTCACAAGATAAAACTTGTTGTGTTCAAAACTGTTTGCAGCAACTGCTGTAAGCCATGAATAATAAACGTTATCCGGAATCACACTTCTCAATAGTGCTGATGCTTCCGCCCAGAGCTTCACAAAATCAACGCTCCCTGTATAATCTGCCTTTGCAGATGATATGCTAAATCCCAAATTCATAAATACAATTCTACAACAAAAGGAGTTTTGAAAAATCAATTTGTTTTCATTTGTAACGATTTTTATTGTAAATATTTTTGAAGTCTGTCCGTTTTTATTGTAAATTTGAGATATGGAATTAAGAGACAGGGCGTCAGCGCTCCTGCAAAATAAGAACATAATAATGTTCGCGGTTACGTGTGCATTTATTTTGGGTGTAATCAGTTATTACAACGGGGTTGAAATACAGATTGCAATTTTTGTAACGCTTTCAATAATTGCGCTGACCGTTTCAAAACTTTTACCGCGAAAGTTTGCAATACTTGCGATTTTGATGTTTTATTTAGGTTTCTTCAATTCAGCACTGCGAATAAAAGATTTTGACGAACTTGCGCTGCTGGCCCCGACAGAAATAACTATTTCTGGTCAAATCGTAAGTATTCCGGATAATAACAGCCAGACAAGCAAGTTTTATCTTAAAAGCAACGAGCCTGAAGGCAAAGTTCTCGTCTGGGTAAACGACAAACAACGACGGTTTGAGAATTTCAAAGTCGGCAATCATTTTGAAATCACTGGCAGCCTTCGTCGTCCGCCTGTTGTAAGTAATCCATCACAGTTTGATTATGCAAGATTTCTGCAAAATCACGGTGCATATTCAATAATATATTCTAACGTTGAAAAGTGTTCGCCAATCGCCACAAAGCTCACACCTAAATGGCTCTTCTTACAAAAGCTTAACGATTTAAGAAGAAGAATTCTGGATGTTCATAAACAATATTTAAAATCACCAAACCTTGAAATTCTTGGCGGAATAGTATTCGGTGACGATGCTGTTGCACCGCCCGAACACATTAAAAGTTCGTTTATAAATTCAGGCTTACTGCATATCCTTGCGGCTTCAGGTATGAACGTTGCGTTTATCTGGGGTTTCTGGTTCTTTTTTATGAGAAAACTTCGCGTGGAATATAAGTTCACGCTGATTTCCGGGATATTTCTTGTAATACTCTATACACTTATGACAGGACTTGGGGCATCGGTTGTAAGAGCTGCATTAATGCTGACCTTTGTCCTTGTCGGCAAACTGTTTGACCGCGACGCACATAGCGTTTCACTACTCTCTTTCGTTGCACTGTTGATGCTAATCTATAACCCTGCATATCTCAATGACATTGGATTTCAGATGTCATTTGTCGCAACACTCGGCATACTTACAACCGGTCAAGTTATATATCAACGCACACGGGAGGTTAAACTTCCGGAAGCTGTCAAGGGCGATCTAACAATCCCAATCGTTGCACAAAGCTGGGTTGCTCCAACTCAAATGTTTTACTTCAACACTTTCGCACCTTATTCTGTTTTCGCAAACATCGCAATCGTTCCGTTTCTTTGCGTGATAAGCTTTGGCGGCTTTATCAGTTCAATTCTTGCAATCTTTTACCCGCTGACAAAATATATCTGCCTTGCGATGGATTTTGTCATAAATTTCTTTATTTCTGCAATCGTAAACATTTCGAACTTCTTTTCTGCGCTTCCACACTCACTAATCACAACTCCAAAGCCATCAGTTACAGGGATAATTCTTTACTACGTACTTCTTTGCGTAATAACTCTTTTGATTAAACGTGGGTTTAGTAAAAAGCTATTAATCACTGGCATAACACTATTGGTTATGGTTTGTCTGACATTTGTAAAAATTCCAAACCACGATTTAGAATTAATCGCATTTGATGTCCAAAACGCAGACTGTTTTCTTGTTAAAACTCCGCAAAACGATTATTACGTAATTGACACGGGAAAATTTCCTTACACCAGCAAAAATCCACAGGCCGCAATGACAATCGGCAAATACCTGAAAGACAACGGAATCCGTAAAATCAAAGCGCTTATCGTAACCCATTTTGATAATGACCACGCAGGCGGTGCGGCTTATATGGTTGAAAACTTTCAAATTCGTAAAGTTTATGTAAATACTACTGACCGAAACACAGCAACCGCCTCCGCACTTTTTCAAGCACTTGACCTCACAGGAACCCTATTTGAAGTTGCAGAAAACAACAGCATTATAGAAACAAACGGACTGCAAATAAAACTTCTGCGCTCCGGCCTCGACAACGAGAACGAAAATTCAGTACAAACACTAATCACGTATAAAGATTTTAACGTTCTTTTTACAGGTGACGCCGGTGTAAAAGGATTCGAGGCGATAAAAGAAAATCTTCCATCTGACATTGAAGTTCTAAAAGTAGGCCACCACGGAGCGAAAAACGTAACAAGCTCAGAAATGCTTAAAGCGATTAACCCCAAATTTGCAATTATTTCAACCGGCATAAACCGTTTTGGCCATCCATCCAAACAAACGCTGGAAAATCTTCACGACCTAGATATCAAAGTTTTCCGCACAGACTACGACCACGCGATAAAAATCACAACCGATGGTAATACAATCAAAACATACACATATAACCCCACAAAACGTAGGTTTAAATAAGCGCGGGCCTGCTGGCCCGCGCCAATAATAACTAACGTTTAACACATCTTACGTAATTATCAGCTCCAGCACTGCCGTTAGTCAAAACTCTGTTTCCGGTATAAGTTGATTGAGTCCAAACCTTTAAAACATTATTTTCTAAACCTTTGCTGGAAGTTGTGAGCCATCCTCCTGGTAAATTCCCTATTATATATTTATTAACAAACAAAGCTGCGGCTTCATCTTTATTTGGAACACGGTATTCACTATCAAGAGACGTACAATATTTTATTCCCTCTTCTAGAGAAAGCCCCTTTTTACCAGCATTAACATGCGGCATAGGTGCAACGACAACACTATCGGCAGGATACAGAACCGTTATAAAGCCAATATCTTTACCAACGGTGTTAGGCCCCTTAGCACCATTCAAATCATAAATAAAATTGGCACAAATTTTCGGCTGCATACCATCAAGCCTTGTTGTTGCATCTAAATCGGAACGGCAATACGGGTTATAATAAACAGCAATTGATTCTCCGTTTTGTGTTTCAAAAGCCGCGGCGTCAGTATTTAACCCGTTGTAAATATTAGGATTTGACGGGTCATTAGGGTTCAAATCAACACTTGTCATCATGCTATTTAATGCTGTCATATTATTCATAAAAGAGTTGTGGTTTCCCCCGCCCATATCAACAAATTTTTCAGGGATTCCGCAATCTGACAGGTGAGAAGCGTCGCAAATATTATTAATCTTTAGTACTTTAGCCAATCCATCGGCAACAAAAGTTTGTGTAGCCTTGCTGATAGTATCGTTATCTGTAGCGCCAACACCATAGCCGTTCAACGACGGCATAAGGGCAATTGCCTGTGAAAATCTTGCATAAAGTGCTTTTCGCTTAGTATTCCAGGTTCTTTCATTAATATTACCTGTTAATGACGGCAACGTTATCGCTGCGACTACCCCGATGATTGTGAGGGATAAGAGAATTTCAGCCATGGTGAACCCAACTCGGGTTATCCCTTTTCTGTCATCCTGAACTTGTTTCAGGATCTGGCCAACGAGCCGTTTCAGTAATAAGTAAGGGAATAATTTGTTTATTCGACGGGGAATAGTTTGGTGAATTTCCCTATTTAATTTTATCCAGTAACACTGGATAGATCCTGAATCAAGTTCAGGATGACATGGGGGTGTAGCAACCGCGCCTTTAATTATGGCCTGCTCAGGGCTCCCCCCCCCCCCCTGCGCAAATCTTTACAACTTTGTTTTTCATAATTTACATCCTTTCTGAATTTATTATGTATTATTTTTTATAATTAGTCAAGACCTATAGCTATGCCTAGTATTTATATTTACTAATTTCAACGAAATAGTTTTCCAGAGCGACATAGCCACGGTAGATTTCATTTGAAAGATTTACATAATGGTTTGCAGAAAGAAATTTCAATTCCTTTGTTCTAATTTCCAAAAGCTCATCAGCATCATGGCGAAGCTTAACATCAGAACTCGCAGACCATTTTTGCAAAAGCGCCAGTTCTTCGAACATTTGTTTTACAGTTGTAAATTCAAGCGTATTGAAATCATATTTATCAAGCAAAGCTTGTTCCGTTTTGGTTATACGACCGCTGACAGCTTGAAATCTAAATACACGCTTGATAATAACATAATTATCAGCGAGTTTTTTATGAGAGAGCGGAATATTATTTTTGGCAATCAATGCAGAAAAAGAGCGTGATGTAAAAACATCATCAGCGTGTGAAAACGCACTTCGTTTGGTTAAATCCAACCCTGATTTATTTTCCAAAATTTCATCCATCATATAAAACCTCGTCCTTTTACTTAATCATAGGACAATGAAAAATTTTAGGCTAGTCTTCGTGGCAAACTTTTAACAATTCGTAAAACAGAGTTGGAAAAGAAAAGTTTTTCAACTACATTATTATAAAGAGGAATTTTAGCATGGCATTTACAAAAGAAAGAAAAGATTTCAAAAACGTTAACCCTGATACGCTTCCACCACAGAGCATCGAGGCTGAGGAGGCTGTTCTCGGGGCAATATTAAAACAACCGAACGTACTCAACAAAGTTGTTGAAATGCTTCGTCCGGAATCTTTTTACATGCCGGCACACAGACATATTTACGAGGCTATGAAACACCTTTACGATTCTAATGAAAACATTGATATCGTATCTGTTTCAGAAACCTTAAACTATAACTCAAAACTTGAAAGCGTCGGCGGCCGCGCTTATATTAACGACCTTCTTGCCAACACCGTCACAACCGCAAACGTTAAATACTACGCAAAAATCATAATGGAAAACGCGATAAAACGTTCACTAATCAGCGCGGGTTCCGAGATTGTAGCAAGCGGATACGAAAAACAGGTAACCGTCGACGAAGCCCTTGATTCAGCTGAACGTTTAATTTTTGATATCGCTTCAAAAAAATCAACAACCGACCTTGTTCACGTAAAAGATATCGTTCTTGATACATACCAGAGAATTGAATACAACTACGAACATAAAGGCGAACTCACAGGCGTTGCAACTAAATTCTACGAACTCGACGCAATGACCAACGGGCTTCACAAATCAGATTTAATAATCATTGCTGCACGTCCTGCGATGGGTAAAACCGCGTTTGTTTTGAACATTGCACAAAACGTGGCAATTCAGTCAAAAGTTCCTGTTGCAATCTTCTCGCTTGAGATGTCAAAACAGCAGTTAATGCAACGTATGCTTTGTTCAGAAGCAGAAGTTGACACCCAACGTCTTAAAACAGGTAATATGCAAAGCAAAGACTGGGAAAAACTTGCAAACGCAATGAATGAATTTTCACAGGCGCCAATTTATATTGACGATACAAGCGGATGTACTATTACGGATTTGCGTGCGAAATGCCGTCGTTTGAAGATGAAAGAAAAAAATCTCGGTCTTATCGTAATCGACTACCTTCAATTGATGGAGGGTTCCGGCCGTGAAGACCGTATGCAACAGATTTCAGCGATTTCGCGCGGGTTAAAAGTTCTAGCCAGAGAACTTGACGTTCCTGTCATAGCGCTTTCACAGCTATCGCGTGCGGTAGAAAGTAGAACGGACAAACGCCCGATGCTCTCTGACCTTCGTGAATCAGGTGCAATCGAGCAGGACGCGGATATCGTAATGTTTATTTACCGTGATGATTATTACAAAAAAGTTGAAGAAGAGGGCGAAGAAGCGGCCGCAAAATCAGCCAACGGGGAATCAGAAATCATTATTGCAAAACACAGAAACGGCCCTGTCGGCAGCGTAAAACTTCTGTTCCAGGGAAATATTACGAAATTCAAAAACCCTATAAAAACAGACGCGTTCTAACCAAAACTTGATTAGCATGCCGTTTTATCCTATAATTTTAGACATGAAGAAAGTTTTATTTTTAATCATAATAGGTTTAGCACTTAACGTGCAAACAGCTCAAGCTGGTATGATTTCCACGTGGAAAGGAAACAACCAGATTCGCAAAGAACTCAAAGTAACCGAAAAAACAATCAAAAATTGCTTTGCACTGCAAACACTTTATTCAAACAACCACGATTACGAAAAATTGAAAGAGTTTTACGCTGAAAACTACCGCAATTCCGACGCGTTTGATAAAAACACGACTTTTCAAATCATAAAAGAAAACTACGAACTTTACCCTGATTTGAAAATGACGACCAAAATAAACAAACTTGATATTAACGGTAAATACGCGACGGTTGATGTTTACGAGTACGCAGAAGCCAAAAATCTTAAACGCGAAGAAATTGAACTCACGGGCAATCTTGAAGCTTTCGCGCATACCATTTACTTCCTTGAAAATTTCAACGGCAAATGGCTTATCACTGCTGAACACGCTATTGAAGAAAACAACTCCATAATTTTTGGCGAAGCACAATATCTTGATTTAAAACTCACCGCGCCTTTTGTAATCCCGGCTGGTGAAAGCTATTCTTCAACACTTATTATGAATAATCTTCCGCGTCAGGCACTTGTCATGGGTTCAATAACTCAATCGCCCGCGATTTTTCCGCTGAAAGAAGAGGACGACGATTCTTACCGCGTATTTGAAGATACCGAATTAGAAAGAATGTTTATCGCGAACAAAAACAACATTAACGAATACAATATCGCATCAATTGCGATTACACGGGGCCAACCAAGACCAACAGGCGGTGTAAAACTCTATATGAGCGGGCTGGCATTTTTGATGACAAGAGTAAATGTCATTCCTGAAAACACCCAATACGAACGAGTAAAAGAGGAAAACGAAAATGAATAACACGACAAAAACACTTTATTTCATAAGCCTGTTTGTATTTTTAATTATCGTTGACCTGTTTCTCTCAAACTTACTTGTACACAGCATGTCGCACGGCTTGCACTTTACATCCCCTGTGTTGAAACTTCACTACCTTGAGAACACAGGCGCGGCATTTAATATTCTGCGTGACGCACGCGAGGCGCTTATAATCTTTTCTTGCAGTGCCATCACGTTACTTTTTGTATACGTATTCAAAAACCTGAGTCGTCTTGGTGCATCAACTCTTTTCTGGATCGCAATGCTTTGTGCCGGAACGTTTGGAAATATGCACGAAAGAATTACTATCGGATGCGTACGTGACTTTTTTGAACTCACATTCGTAAACTTCCCTGTATTTAATATTTCAGACATTATGATAAACGTGAGTGTCGTAATCCTTGTGATAACAATTCTTTTCAAAAAGGTTCGCTAAAATGATTACGCTGACGGTCGACGAGAATAATGAAGGCAAACGCCTCGACACATTTTTATCAGACGAATGCGAAAATCTTTCACGCTCTAAAATTCAAGCGCTCATCAAATCAGGAGACGTTAAAATTAACGGATGCGATAAAAAACCATCTTATACATTACGCGAAAACGATGTCATCACACTGACTTTACCCGAGAGCGAAGAAATAAGAATTGAGCCTGAAAACATTCCGCTAGAAATCGTTTATGAAGATGACAACATGGCTGTTGTTAATAAACCGTCAGGAATGCTCACTCATCCAACGATACAAGAGCGCAGCGGAACGCTTGTGAACGCTCTTTTATACAAGTTTAGCGATAATCTTTCGGATATAAACGGTGATTTTCGTCGTGGAATTTTACACCGCCTTGACAGAAACACTTCAGGGCTTTTAATGATAGCCAAAAACAACGCCGCACACGAATTTCTCGCAGAACAAATTAAAAAACACACAATCGAAAAGAAATATCACGCAATCGTCAACGGCAACTACAAAGAGGATTTTGAAATTCTTGAATTTCCAATCGGCCGCCATCCAAAAATTACTCACAAAATGGCAGTGGTTCCTGACGGTAAGCCGAGTAAAACAATCGTAAAAGTTCTTGAGCGCTTCAAAGACGCTACATATCTTGAACTTACCCTTATCACAGGCCGCACTCATCAAATTCGTGTACACCTTTCACACCAAAAGCACCCCGTTTATAACGACACGCTTTACGGTGGAACAGGAAAAGCAGCGACAGAAGAACAAGTGTTACAATCATACTACTTGAAGTTTACAAAACCGTTTTCTGATGAGATAATCGAAATAGAAATTCCACCTGATGAAAAAATCGAAAAAGTCTTGAATTACTTAAAAAACAAAAGTAAAGGGTAAATGTAATTATGAAAATATTTTTAACGTTTATACAAATTATAGCATTGGCGCTCGTTGCGTTTTGGGGCTGGTTCTATTACTCACACGGAACTGCAAATATCGTCCTAGGTGCCGCAGAATGTTTCACCGGCGTAGTTTGGGGCATAGCGCTCGTGGCAAACAGTCTTAAAAATCAAGCAGGAAAAATTTCTGCAATTGAACGCAAAGGGGAAAAAGACGCGATTTCATCCACAGAAAGTCAAGCGAAAGTAAAAGTTCTGGAAGCTAAAATTAAAACACTGGAAAAAGCACTCGAAAACGCTTTGAAGAATAAGTAAAAAAGCATTAACACCACTGTCACCCTGAACTTGATTCAGGGTCTGTCCAGCGTTAAATACTATCGGTATCGCCAGACAGATCCCGAAACAAGTTCGGGATGACATACTGACGTGCAAGCTCTAACTCATTAGCCTTATTAATCTCCGGATTTTTTAACTTTTCTTTCAAAACCGCATCAAAGATTTCTGCGTATTTCTTTGACGGTTTAATACCAAGCGCCAAAAGGTCGTCGCCACATATAGAAATTTTTATATCTTTAATCTGCAAGAAACGCTTAACCGGTTCTTGCATAACCCACACAGCATAAATAGCGAGAGTTTCGGGTAAAACAGATGAAAACGCCTTATAAATCTCAAAATCATCGACAAGCGACGTTTGTTTCAACGCTTCAAAATCGTTCAAAATCTTCTGTTCAATCCTTGTGAGTTCCAGCCGTGACAAATCAAGCCCGCCCGCATAAACAATCCAGGGAGTTTCAACACCAATTGAGTTTACGATTTCGACTGCGTTCACTTTCGGTCGCGCAACTTCAACATGTGACACGAGTTTATAAATCCCCTCATCATAAAAGCGTTCAAAAGCTTCCTGCGAATTAAGGTTGAAAGTTTCCATAACTTCTTTTTTTATGCGTTTATAACACATATCATAATTAATATTGGCAAGATAATCCTCTTGAAGCCTGCGAGTATTTTCTTCCAACGCAAAACCAAAACGCACGGAAAATTTTAACGCACGGATTATACGTGTCGGATCATCAATAAAGCTTCTATCGTGTAGAACACGCAAAACTTTTGCCCTGATATCCTCAAGCCCACCTGTATAATCAACAATCTCACCCCTTTTAACAGATTTTGCAAGCGCATTTACCGTAAAATCCCTGCGCAAAACATCTTCTTTTAAAGAACATCCGATTTTATCAACAAGCGGTAAATGCCCTGAGCGCGGATACGTTTCACTTCTGGTTGAAGCAAAATCCACCTCAACACCCTCAACATTAACCCTAATCGTACCAAAATCAGGGTTAGTGCGAATCACTTCACCATATTTAGCGCAATGTTCAATCGCATTGCCCTCATAAACAATGTCTACGTCAAAACTTTCACGGCCAAGAAGTTCATCACGAACTACACCGCCTACAAAATAAAGTTTTCCCGTATCATCAAAAATTTTCATATTAAAAGTTTAGCATAAAAAAAAGGAGCTTTCGCTCCTTTTCAAATTTATGAGATTTTTTCGTATCCCTCAGGATTATTTAATAAATCATAATTTATTTCGTTTTCGTTATCCGCAATTGTTGCAACGACCACGGTATCAGAAGCTACGTTAACCAGCGTTCTCATCATATCTGTTACACGTTCTATCGTGAACAGGAATGCAAAACCTGCAACTAGTTGTTCAGGGCTTAATCCCATACCGTTCAAAATCAGAGCAATTGTAATCAATCCGGCCCCCGGAATTCCGGCGCAAGTGCTTGATGCGATAATCGCCAAAAACGCAATTTGTATAACAAGAAGCGGAGTTAATGCAATTCCGTAAGCCTGAGTAAGGAAGATTACAGCAACAGTTTGCAACAATGCAGTTCCGTCAAAGTTCAATGTTGCCCCAAGAGGAAGCACAAAGCTTGCGATTTTGTGTGAAATTCCTCTTTTTTCACAGCACGCAATAGTCAAAGGTAAAGTCGCTGATGAACTTGCAGTACCAAACGCAACCATCAAAGCTTCTGCAACAGCCGAATACAACATTGCCGCTGAAACTTTTGAGAAAACTTTTAGGAAAATCGGATAAACAACAAACAGCATTAATGAAAAACCTAAAAGCAATACTAATAAATATTTAGAAATACTAGCAAAAATATCTAATCCAAAAGACGCGACTACGCTTGCAGTAAGAGCAAAAACACCAGGGGCCGCAAGAATCATAATCCAATCAGTAACTTTCATTGTTGCCGCGAAAACAGATTCAAAGAACGAAACGATAGGTCTGTTGATATCACCGACTTTTGCCAAAGCAATTGCAAAAAGAAGTACAAATACGATAATAGAAACCATATTACCTGTTGCAAAAGAAGCAAATGGATTACGTGGAATAAAGTCAAGAATGAGGTTCAAAATATTACCCTGCTGAGCCATAGCATTTCTAACAAGCTCCTGAGCGCTTAACGCTGCGTTTTCAGTAATATACTGAGCCGCGCCGATACCCGGTTTGAAGATTAATGCAAGAACAGCACCGATAGTAACCGCAATTGAAGTAATAATTCCGTAATAAATAATCATTTTCTTTCCGAATTTACCAAGCTGTCTGTTATCACCAATACTTGTAACGCCGATAATAATAGCTGACACAACCAGCGGAATTACCACCATTTGAATTAATCTTATAAACACCTGTCCGACAAAAACCAGACATTGTAAAATATGATTGTTATATGGGGTTTCAAATGTATGCATTAAAATCCCGAAAACAATACCCAGAATAATTCCCGCAAAAATGTGCCAGTTACGTTTGACACCAAGTCCCAATGCCACAAAAATCTGCATTAATAAATTAAAATTCATATATATAACCTCTTACTGACTATCGACTTAAATCGACTGTACAATTTTACACCATTTTTCAGAAAAATACAATAATTTGTCTCAAAAACAGATTAAATAATGTAAAGTTTTCAGAATTAACTAGCAAAATAATATATTTAGAGGATTTATAAACATGGTTTGGTGTGATTAAATAAACATGTATGTAGAGGAAGAATACACTAAACACAAGGGGATAAAAAAATGGTCGACAACAGATCGGCAGGGTTCTACGGAATCGGAGGGTCCTTCAACTTCAAAAGCGGTGATATATCAGGCACAGCTGCCCGCACTCAGGATGACAAAATGGGGCAGGGTGGTGAATATTTCGCGCAACAAAGAAGAAGTGAAGAAGAAGAGAACCAAAATCAAAACCCTTATATGGATAGAAGCGCAGCTCTCAGAGCAACTCTTAACTCACTTGCAATGATGAATGTCGCAAATGTTATAAATAACAAGAAAAAATCAATCCTCGACGACAAAGAAGAAGAACGCAAGAAAAACGAAAAAGAAAAAAATGCGTTAGAAGAAATGCTTAATCTAACCACTGACGAAGATTTCCAAGAAAATGAGTATAATTAGCGTCAGCCAGGGTGGAGTCGCAATGTGACAGCAAGTGAGTGCTGGCAACAGGCGACGAAACTATTGATCAGCGACGTTTCAAAATTTACGGGTATCAACGATACCCGTAAATTTTGTCAGGAGCAAGTATAATAAAAAGGCGCCTCTTCGGGCGCTTTCTTAAACTTCACTATTGTTCTGGATTAGAATAGTCTTTCAAAAATATTATCAACTTTTTGTTCGTCTTTTTTCTCTACCTGCAAAAGTTCACCTCTGTAAGGAGTTTGTGAACCGCTCTTATCCTTATCCGTTGCAAAACTCAAAATTCCTTGAGTCAAAGTTGGGTTTTCCGGTGCAACTACTTTTACTGTAACTTCGTTAACATCAACGGTTAATCTGCCCTCTAAATTATTGGCATTACGTTGCGCCGCCTGAGAATTCAAATATTTAATTGAATCAAGAATATTTTGGTTCAATTGAATTTGAAGTCCGGAATTATTCAATGCAATTTGTCTTGCAGTGTTAGCATCAACACTACCGTTGTAAAGATTTAAACCAAGTTCCTGTCTTGCTTGTGATGCTGTTTTAAACGCAGAATTAACGTTAAAATCTGCATTTTTAGCATTGGCACGTTTCAAGATTTCTTGAGAAACCTGCTTCAATACGCCGGTATCTATTCCAGACTTAAATTGTGCACTCACATCGAAAGACATAACTTTAATCCCTTTTTTGTTTCCTGATATATTTTATATCGGTGCGCCACTTAATTTTCTTTAGCTAATGTAAACAAACTGTTACAATATTCGTAAATAAGTAAATTATATTTCAACTCAACACTTTATATATATAAGAGGAAATCAAATAAGGGATATTTGTAATGAGTACAGCAGATATACTGGCAGGATTAAGTTACGTAAATGCAGGTTTGCAATGCACAAACCAATTTTTAGAAGACCGTAAGGAAAACAAAGGCAGCGCACTAAACAATCTATTTTTCAATCTTACGGGTTCTGCAATGCGCATAGGCATGGCTGATCACATGGCACAACACGGAAACTACTGGGGCTATACACTTAATTCACTTGCACCTTATACTGATACAAGAGCTAATACTTTTGCTCTTGGCATGGCACCATTTATGATGGGCGGTTTAGGATTAGGATTCGGCTGTGCGCCAATGATGCCTTTCGGCGTGTTTGGATTCTGGGGCGGAGGACATCACCATCACCACTGCGGCGGTGGAGGATTCACATCAATCCATATCCGTTGTTAAATCTCTCAATAAATTATTATTTTCAGCAAGGCGTTTGTAAGAATTTTCATCAAAAGGATCGAAAATATCTTTCATCAATAATTCAGCCTGCGTATTATTCAAGAATTCATCGCTGATTTCGTCATTCAATACCATATCTGTGAATTTCTTAATATCGGTTTTACGTGCAAAAAGTTCAACAGCCTTGCGACTTGCGATAGGGTTTGTCGCAAAAGATTTTGGAACAACGTTAGTTTTATTCAAATTTTTCTTATCAAGTTTTTTCAACACACATACCTTTATATATAATATATTATAGCATTATATAAAAAACGGGGCAAGTCCTAAAAACTTACCCGTATAAAATCTATTGTTGTTCCGGCGCTGCAGGTGAAGGAACTGCAATTCCTGTCGGGAGAGTTGCTGCGCCTGCCGGTTTTGGTGCAGGAGCGACCTTTGCGGCTTCACGTTTTTGTTGTTCAATGCGTTCCTGCTCTTCTACCTGCTCTTTTTGAACCTTAATTTGCTCTTTTAATTTTTCAAGTTCAGCATTTTTCTGATTATTTCTGAACATTTCCAGCGGAGAGAAAGTTTTAGGATCAAACATAGCAGGTTTTTTCGGCTCTTCCTGTACAGCATTTCCCGTTGTAGGAGTATCCTCAACCTCATCGCCTTTAACTTCTTCAGGCTCAGCATTATTAATAATTACTGCAGGTTTTGGCAAACTAAATGACATCAACGAAACCGCAGGATAAGTGAAATCAACTTTACCATATTTTTCTACAGCTGGGAGCATTGCATCATGCCAGATTCTTGCCGGAACGGTTCCGCCGAATAAACTGCGCGCACCAGTTGAGTTATCGTCATTTCCAACCCATGCTGCTGCAACAACATTAGGTGTATAACCGATAAAATATGCATCCTTGTTACTGTTTGTTGTACCTGTTTTACCGGCTGCAGGGACTCCAATATTCGCAGCACGGCCTGTACCGCTTGTAATAACTGTTTTCAAAATCGCAGTCATTTGCGCTGCGGTTCTATAATTCAATTGTCTGTACATTTTTGTTTTTGGCGCTTCATAAAGAATAATTCCACGCGGAGATTCAATTTTCTGTACGGAATAAGGCTGAGTTACATAGCCTCCGTTTGCAAATGCGCTGTAGGCACGGGTGAATTCAAAAAGTCTTACACCGTTAGAACCAAGCGCAATTGTGTGGTCAAAAGCAATAGGTGTGTCAATTCCCAATGCTCTAACCAGTTGAATTACCGAGCGGATACCGACATCAGCGATTAATCTAGCAGCACAAACGTTAGATGATACCATTAACGCAGTGTAGAAAGGTATTTCGCCACGATATTTGTTGCTGGAATTTTTAGGTGACCAGTTGCCAATTGTTACAGGCATATCAACAAGCATATCGTTTGGAGAATATCCACGTTCCAACGCAACCGCATAAACAAACGGTTTAAAAGCTGATCCCGGTGGTCGAATAGCCTGAGTTACACGGTCGTACTGGCTTTGAACATAATTTTTACCGCCAACGTATGCCAAAATTTTTCCATCTGTGTGGTCATAAGCAAAATATGCGGCTTGATATTTCTTACCAACAAGCCCCCCCTCTTGCATACGCTTAGCAACTGCGTCGGTCGCAGCTTTTTGCATAGGATAATTAAGAGTTGTTGTAACTTTATAACCACCTTTTGTGATTTCTTCTTCTGAGAAGCCGAGTTTTTCAAGTTCTCTCAAAACATAATCGCAGAAATACGGTGCCTTGTTAGTAGTCAAATTTTTTGGCATTGTACCGAGTGCAATTTCTGACTTTCTTGCTTTATCAAACTGTTTTTTGCTAATGTAATGCATTTTATACATCCGCCAGAGAACCTGATTACGACGTTTTTTAGCCAAATCTTTATTATTATACGGCGAATAAACAGACGGAGCCTGAGGCAAACCGGCGATTAATGCCAATTCCGGCAGGGTCAATTGTTTAAGCGGTTTATTAAAATAAGTTTGTGCAGCAGCCTGAATTCCATATGCGCCTGAGCCAAGATAAATATTATTAACATAAAGTTCAAGGATTTTATCTTTAGAAACGCTGTTTTCAATACTTGCCGCAACAAAAAGCTCCTTAATTTTACGGTCAATAGATTTTTCGTTAGAGAGATATAAAAGACGGGCGAGCTGTTGTGTAATAGTACTTGCACCCTGTCCAAAACGTCTTGATAAAATGTTACTTACCATCGCACGTCCCATTCCCCAGAGGTCATAGCCATGGTGTTTGTAGAAGTTTTTATCTTCAGTTGCAAGAAGCGCATTAATAAAATCTTTGGGAACATCTTTTATATTAACTTTTTCATACGAATATGCGGCAAAAGTTTTTATAATTTGCCCATCTTCCGAGTAGAACTGGGTTACAATATTCGGCTCATAGTTATTCAAATTTGGAATAGGCGGCTGCGAAGAAAGACACACAGTTAATGCCGTGTAACCAGCCAAAACGCCTGCTGCGCCAAAAATTATAACAAATTTAGCGGTATCAACAAACTTTTGAAACCCGCTTTTTTCTTTTTTCTTATTAGAATTATTTTTACTTGCCATAACACATACCTCTTTCGCATATTTTATTATAAAATATTTATTATGGCAAATATTTTAGACAAAATAACCTCATTGATTAACGAAATCCGCTCGTGGTTCGTGCCAGAAAAAATGCGCTACGAAATCACGGGAAAATGCAAAATGTGCGGGAAATGCTGTAATTATATGTACAGTTACGACACTTACACGGAAAAAGAGTTTAAGATAATGCAATTTTTCTTTCCGAGTTATCGCAGATTTTACATCAAGGGCAAAGACGAAGAGGGGAATTTAATTTTTGCCTGTAAGCTTGTAACACCTGACGGCAAGTGTTCGGTATACAAAAAACGCCCCAACGTCTGCCGCAAATATCCGGCAAAATTCATAGCTTACCCCGGAAAACTTCATGACGGCTGCGGGTATAAGGTTAACATAAAAAGTTTTGAGGATTATATTAATAAAGGCTCCTGACGGAGCCTCTATTTTATCGTTTCACGCATCTGACAAAACGCTTGTCGGAACGCAAGTATTTAAATCTGGTCCCCCATAGCGTATCCTGTCCCCAGGCATAACCGGGATTTCCAGATGAACTTACCGAACCAGACCAATAAACATTATTGTTAGCACTAATGCCAATCAGTTCACGGTTATAAAACATTGCCGCGAGTTCATCACGATTTGGCAAACGACTTTCACTATCTTGTTCTTTACATAATTTGAGGGCAGCAAAATGATCCACTTGACCGGCATTAGAAAGCAATGGCATCGGCGCAACTACTATTGAATCAACCGGATAAAGAACAGATATGAACCCTATATCCTTACCAACAGTATTCGGGCCTTTAGTTCCATTCAAATCATATATAAAGTTTGCACACATTTTAGGCTGAGCCTTTCCATTCTCATCTCCGTCTAAATCGCTCACACAATATGGATTGTAATAAACGGCAATACTTTCCCCATTTCCCGTCTCAAAAGCAGCAGCTTTAGTAATAATTTGGGAGTAAGAAGCTGTATTTCCAACACCATTAGTCGCACTACCGTTAAACATGCTGTTGAGCTTTAGCAAAGTGTTAGGGAATGGCTCTATTATATTAGCATCCATCGTTGTAATCTTGTTAGGAATACCGCAATCTTCTAAATGTTCACTGTCACAGATATTGTTAATTTTTAAAACCTTAGAAAGTCCATCCGTAACAAAGGTTTCAGCTGCAGTATCTACTGCATCACTTGCGCCTGAAGAACTATCCTCGGTTAATGTTCCATAACCATTCAATGCAGGCATCAGGGCTATTGCCTGAGAAAATCTTGCATAAAGCGCTTTGCGCTGAGTATTCCATGTTCGTTCATTTATGTTACCAGTCAAAGACGGCAACGTTATCGCCGCTACCACTCCAATAATTGTGAGAGATAAGAGTATCTCGGCCATGGTAAAGGCACTGAGTGCCATCCTCATTTTCGTTGTACGGCAGCCCGCTAACGTCTTAGATAGAACCGGCTCAGGGCTCCC
>CANAJP010000029.1 GCA_947361615.1 uncultured Candidatus Melainabacteria bacterium
TGAAAATTATATGAAAAACAAAATTGTAAACATGTTATCAGGGGGGGGGGGGGGCCTCTTTTAGGTATAAGTAGTAGGGCGTTATGCCCCTATTTGTCATCCCGAACTCGTTTCGGGATCTGTCAAGCGCCACCGATAGAATGCAACGCTGGACAGATGCTGAAACAAGTTCAGCATGACAATAAAAGGTTAATCCATGTTGCCTTTACCATGGCAGAGATATTGCTTTCCCTCACAATCATCGGCGTAGTCGCGGCTATTACTTTACCCAGTCTGACAGGCAATATTAATGAACGAACATGGAACACTCAGAAAAAAGCTCTTTATGCCCGTTTTTCTCAGGCAATATCTTTAATGCCGGCATTAAATGGATATGGTGTTTATGCTAATGCTACGTCGAGTGCTTCTGCTTCTGCGCAGGATACCGCTGCTGAAACTTTTGTTACCGAAGGCCTTGCAAAAGTGTTGAAAATTAACAATATTTGCGATAGCGAACATTTAGCTGATTGTGGAATTCCGCAGAAAGTATACGCAATAAACGGAAGTTCTGCTTTTTCTTCCTCCGGCTTCCCTACTAAGCTTTCTGAATTTAACAGCACATTTACAGAAGTATATGTGCGTAGTAGTGATGGCCAGAGTTTCTTCAATCCGCAAAAAGATATAGATACAAAAGCTGCAGCTTTTGAGACGGTTAATGGTGAAAGCATTGCTGTTTTTTATAATCCAAGTTGTCGTGTATTCCCTGATACTAAGGGGAATTATATGGTACACCCTTATATGTGCGCAAATTTTGTCTATGATTTAAACGGTGCTAAAGGTCCGAATACTATGGGAAAAGATATTGGTTTTTTAACAGTTCTTTATCCTACAGATTCGGTTGTGGTTGCACCTATTCCTCTTCCGACGGATTTATCAGCGGGAGTTGAGCAGTATAATGCAGGTGCAGCATGCGTCGCAAGAGATAATGAAACTCGTTTGCCAAATAAAGAGGAACTTATTTCTATTTTTGTTAATAAAACTTTGATTGATCCTGCTGCTAATGTTGAGGGGGCGCACTGGACATCAAGTGTAGTATCTTCTCAAACAGCTTATTATTTGAACTTTATTCCGGGGAATATGGTTAATGATAATGGAGTAACTAATCTTCGTTCCAGAAAGTTGAAAGTCCGCTGTATTAAACGGTAGTAAAAGAAGCGCGTAAGCCATTAACTTACGCGCTCTTTTGTTTTATAACAAATCATATTGGCGTTTGATTTCCTGAATATCTTGCCACATAAGCCATTTAGGGCTTCCTTTTTCGCGCGAGTCGTTGCGAAGAAGATATGACGGGTGGAAAATCGGCATCATCCTCGAACCATACGGGCCGTCGAACCATTTGCCGCGAACCTTTGTTATGCCGCCATATGTCGGAAGCATTGATTGAAGCGCAACGCCTCCGCATAGCAGAATGATTTTAGGTTGAAGAATTTCAAGCTGTGCGTCCAGATACTCACGGCAAGCCTCTTTTTCTTCCGGAAGAGGGTTTCGATTATCAGGCGGACGGCATTTGAGGGTATTACAGATGTAAACATCGCGTTCGCGTGACAAACCCACTGATGCAAAAATTTTATCCAAAAGCTGACCTGCTTTGCCGACAAAAGGTTTTCCTTTCTGATCCTCCCAATACCCCGGGGCTTCGCCGATTAAGACAAGCTTGTGGTTTGGAATTCCGTCTGCAAAAACTACGTTAGTACGCGTTGCGCAAAGGTTGCACTTTTCACAGGTTAGACATTTTTCTTTAATTTTTGCGAGTTTTGTTTCCATATTATTTCACGTTGAATGTTACGTTAACTGTTGAGATGATTTTTTTCTCTAATGAAGATGTATCGTTGATTCCGTAATCTGAAACGTCGGTTGAATTAACAGGAACAATTTGGAAAACGCCCATTCTTGCGCTGTTCATTGTTCCGATTTTACCGTTTGTTCCTGCAACCATACTTTCTGCACGAGCTTTTGCGTTTTTAGTTGCTTCGCCGACCATTTTAACTTTTAAGTCATCAAGGTTTGAAACAAGATATTCAACACCGTTTGAGGTTATGTTGATATTCTGGTTTACTAAAACATTCGCCGATTTTGAAACCTCGGTAATTTTTTCAACATCTTTAGATGAAACTTTTACCCATACAGAAAGGTTGTAGCCTTCGATTTCGTTTGAAGAATAAGCACCGTTTCTACGATAGTATTCATAACTATCGATAGAAAAAACATTTATTGTTTTTTCATCAATTCCTTTGCTTGTTAAAAATTCTTTTATGGCTTTTACATCTGATTCAAGTTTTGCATAACCGCTTTTCAAATCGGGTGTTCTAGTTGCGATACGTAGTGCAAGTGTTGCAAAGTCAGAGGTTACGTTCTGGCTTGCAGAACCTGTTACGCGGATTGTCTGGTTTTGAAGTTTCTGGAATTCAACGACAGATTTTGCTAGGATGGTTGTTGAAAGAACAGCACCCGCCGCGATAAGTAAGCCTACGATTATTATTTGATAGTCTTTAAAATTCATGATTTTACTCCTTTACTAAAAATTCAGTGTTTTCTACACGTGCTGCGAAATACGGTTTGTCCTTGCCCTTTTCTTTGAGGAACATTACGAATGGTTCGTCAAAGTTGAAGTGGCGGCTCATATCAGGCGCCAGTGACATTCTCATAATACCAATAACGGCTTCGCTTTTGAGAGATCCGCCTTTGTTATCCATTTTGAACTTGATTGTTTGAAGCGCTTTTGTAATTTTTTTGTTTGTGCCGACGATTTGTTTGTCGCAAAGTTCATCGTAGGAAATAGTTTTATCAATATTGATATTAGGAACTTTTAACTCGTCGCTTCTTTCCATTTTTGTTGGTTTGGAAATTGAAACTACATAGTCGTAAAGCTCTGTAAAATCACCTTTTTTATCTGATTTTAAAAGGATTACTTCTTCATTTTCGTTTGTGAGAAGTTTTACAGCGTATTCATTTTCGTTGAAATAAAGAACCTGCACATTGTCTTTAATTTTTTTGTCTGTGTCTTTGTTAATTCCAAAGTATTTGACGTTTTCGCTAGAGTCTGCGAACGGTGCAGAGGCTAGAACATTAAATGCATTCAGGAATGTGAAATCTTTTTTAAGCATTGCATAGAAGAGGTAACTGTCTTTAGCCGTCCAGTCAACCATATCCAAAACATCGCTTGTTTCGTGGAATTTTTTATAAATAGCTTTTTCTATTTCTTTTTTAAGTTTAGGGCTGATTTCGCCTTGTTTTTTGTAGTAAGATTCAGGCGATAGAATGTCAGCCGTGTAGAGTTTTTTGTTTAACTCATCTGCGATTGGCGGATTTCCTCCAACAAGCTGAACAGGTTTTCCGTGTGTAATTTTATCCATTAAGTCGTTCCAAACGAGCTGGAAAGTTACACACCATACTTTATCTTTTACATTTTCATAGCCTTGTGTAATTGTAACAGCTGGCGCAGCCGGTTGACTTTTCTGGAAAAACGGAAATCTGAATCCGCTGCAAAGTAAGCTTGTACCGATTAAAGCGCTTACGCCAAGCACTGTCATACTTTTGTTTATTTTCATATAAAACTCCTTATTAATGTTATATATATTACCACAAATTCTATTGCGCTGCAATGTTGTTATGTTAGAATATAATTCTAATAAAGAGGGAAAAATAATGTTAAAATCTAGCGGAATAAAAATAGTAGCGACCCTTGGGCCGTCTGTAAATAACGAACAAAAAATAGAAGAATTAATAAAAGCCGGCGTTAGTATGTTTCGTGTGAATTCATCCCACTCAACGCCTGATGCGCACAAGGAAACCGTTGATATGGTTAGAAAAGTTGCGGGAAAACTGGGTACCAATACAGCGATTTTGTTGGACTTGCAGGGGCCAAAAATTCGTGTAGCAAAGCTTGAAGAACCGATTGAACTTATTGAAGGTGAACAGGTTCAGCTTCGCCACCACACAAAATATATTGATAATATTATCCCTGTTGATTATGCGGGTATTGCGCGTGATGTGAACGCTGGTGATAAAATTTATCTTGACGATGGAAAACTCGAACTTCGAGTGAATAACACAGACGGAACTGTGATTACAGCGTCAGTTGTGCGCGGCGGCTTACTCAAGGCTAATAAAGGTTTAAACCTTCCGGGGCGTACCGCCAGCCTTTCTGCGATTACGCAAAAAGATATTTCTTATATTAAACTTGCTCTTGAGTGGAAAGTGGATTTTCTTGCGCTTTCATTTGTCAGAACGGGTGAAGATGTTTTGAAAGCTAAGCATTGTATGGAAATGCACGGCGGCTATATTCCTTTGATTTCAAAAATCGAAAAGCCTGAAGCGCTTGATAACATTGATGAAATCATCAAACATTCTGACGGAATAATGGTAGCCCGCGGCGATTTAGGTATAGAAATTTCAGCGGAAAAAGTTCCTGCGGCGCAAAAGAAACTTATCAAAGAATGCAACGCGAAAAATAAAGTTGTAATCGTTGCGACTCAAATGCTTGAAACAATGATAGAACAGCCTATCCCGACGCGTGCAGAAACTTCTGACGTTGCAAACGCGATTCTTGACGGCGCAGATGCGATAATGCTTTCTGGTGAAACCGCGGTTGGTAAATACCCTGTGGAAGCAGTAAAAATGATGGCTAAAATTTCTCAAAACCTTGAGGAAAACAACGTCATCAGGCACAATTACTATTCAAGAAAAATGTCCGAGTTTGATAATCAGGAAGCGTTTGCTATGTGCCATGCAATGGTCACAATGTTAGAAACTCTTCCTATAAAAGCGATTGTGGCATTTACAACAAACGGTTATACGCCAGCGCTTTTGAGTAAATCGAAACCAAGCGTACCGATTTATGCACTTGCCAAAAGTGAAACAGTATGCCGTCAGATGAACCTTTGCCGTGACGTGGTTCCTTATAGATATGAATGGCATCAAGAAATCAGTATGACATCACTCAACGCGATTAATGAGCTTTTAGTTGAGAAATTCGGGATGAAAAAAGGTGATCAAGTAATCCTGACCGGCGTTGTTCCGTACGTAGCCGGCCAGACTACTAACTTTATAAAATTAAAGACGATTGAGTAGGTTATATTGCAGGCATGTTGTATGCGTTATCAAACCTGATTTCGTAAATTTTGTTCGCAGGGATTTCGGCTTGCTTGCCTTTGACAAAACCTACCAGCAATAATGGCCAAAGGAAGAGTCCGACACATGACACCGGAACTACCCACGCTTTGTCTTTTCCGCTGACATTTTCATTGAGGCTGAAAACGTATCTTTCGTTTTGGCCATAAATGTATGCTTTTGAGATGGTAATTTGTCCGCCGCGTCCCCAACAATGAGCGGCCTCGGCTTCGTCAATCATCAAATATACATTTTCGCCTGCGGCTAAGACGGTTTTGCCGTTTACAACAACGTCATTGACTAATTCCGCCATGATATCGTCACCGGCTTTAAGTTTTTTGCCGGTGTAATTTTGCTTAACCTGTACAATAACCCTTGTTCCGCGTGGCACTTTGACCTCTGTAGCGGCCATTACCTGCGGTGCATAGAATGTTGTAACGAAGAACGCTAACAACAATGTCGTGAATAATTTTTTCATACTAACTCCTTTAAAATATATTTATGTTAAGATATGTTTCCTAAATTATAATCTATAAAGAGATATTACTCTGTATAATGAAAAATGTCAACTTATATGACAAAACATTATAAGATTGACTTATGATTAAAAATAACGTTTCATTATTAATAGGAATGAGAAAAATGTCTATATCAGAAACTGCAAAGTTGGCTGGCGTTGCTTATAATACTGTTTATAAACTTTATCATGATGAAACTAAAGGAATAGATTTTTCAACATTGAATAAATTATGTTATGCTTTAGACTGTACGCCAAATGATTTGTTTAAGTATATTCCTGATTAACTAAAACTTAACTGTCATCCCGAACTTGTTTCGGGATCTGTCCAACGTCACCTTGCTACATTAAATGTTTTTTAACCCGAACAAAACGCCACACTGGATAGATGCTGAAACGAGTTCAGCATGACAATATGTGTCATTCCGGCCCCGAGCCGGAATCTTACACATGTTGAACACTCGTTTACCACTTTTGTCAGACCCTGAACAGAGGGAGAGGTACCAATGATATTATTGACTTTCTGTACTAAATGTAGTACAATATTTGTATGCACGAATACGTATTAACTAATTATATTGATGATAATAATCAGGAACCGATTAAAATTTGGTTGAAATCTCTTGATGGCTCTTTTCGAAAGAGGGTTTTATTGAGATTAGATAGGCTCCGAAATGGTAACTTTGGTGACTACAAACAATTAAATAATTACTTATACGAGCTAAGGTTTGATTTCGGCGCCGGATATAGGATTTATTATACAATACAAAATCAAACAATTATTCTATTAATCAATGGTGGTGATAAAAAATCTCAATCTAAAGATATAAAGCACGCTAACGAAATATTAGAAAAATTGAAAGGAATACAAAATGAAGAATGTAAATAATTTTAATTTGGACGAATTAATAGAAAAAGAGTTAAACACTGAAGATGATATCAAAGAATGGTTATCTTTAAATCTTGAAGAATATTTAAAAGACGGGGATTTGAACGCGTTTGTCAAAGCTTTGGAATATGTTGTCAGAACTAAAGATAGTATTTCAAACCTCTCTAAAAAAACTGGTATTTCAAGAAGTAATTTATATGCGATTTTCAAGGGTGAAGTTACTCCGCAATTTAACACTATCCTTAAAGTGTTAAAGGAATTGGGCTATACGCTGAAAGTTGCCTAGGCTTGAAAATTTTTTATTTAATCCTTTTTAAACAGCATATACCCTGCGTTTGTGTAACTTGTTGGTTCGATTTTCCCGATTTCTACCCAATACCTTATTGTTGAGGTTGGAACGCCTTTATATTTTGCATATTTTGAAATTGTCAGCAATTCCGTGCTCGGTTCAATTTCAGCAGGCGCAAGCATGTTTATAATGACCTTTTGTGATCGGTTTAGCAGGCGAAGCATAAATTTTAGATATGTTTCATCATTGTTCGCTGTTTGGTATTTTTCAATCGCCGATAAATATTTTTTTCTGTCGGTCGGTCTTACAATTATCGGAGCATAACCAAATTTGATTAACAATAAATTCATCAAAAGTCGTGCGGTTCTGCCGTTTCCGTCAGTGAATGGGTGGATTGATACAAATTTTAGATGTGCAATTATTGCGGTTAATGGCTGATTGGTTAAGTGTTTATTAAGCCAATCATAAAATTCAGTCATTAATTGTGGCACTTTCAGCGGGTTTGGCAAAATTGTGTTTGAACCTGAAATTCGCACACGGCAACTTCTGTAAAAACCTGCATTCATATCATCAAGCCCGTTTAGGATGGTTTGATGCACATCAAGGATGGATTTTTCGGTGATTTCTGAATCATTGAAAATTAGTTCTAAAATTTTTTCAAAGGCTTTAGCGTGGTTAACTGCCTCAATATAATTTCTTAATGGTTTGGATGATGAAGTTAAGTTTTCCTCAATTACGAGTTGCGTTTCTTTTCTTGTTAAAGTGTTGCCTTCAATAGCGTTAGAGGTATATGAAAGTTCTGTTTTCAGCCAGTTTATTAACTCTTTTTTATTATCAATATTTTCAAGAAGTTTGCTTAGTTTACGTTTATTTTCTTCAATTTCGTTTAAGATTTCTTGCATATAACCTCATACTTTATAGTTTGCTTATTTTAAAAGTATAAAGTATAAAGTTCTGGATGTCAATATAACTGTTACCCTTGAAAATTTTTTATAATGTTATAAAATATTTGTAAGTCAAAAACATAGGTAACTTATGGATATTAATAATTATATAGGAAAATTTTCAAGCTTTTTGCATTCGCAGGCGTTTGTTAAAGCTTTCGCATTTTTTATTTTCACTCTTACGCTCACAGGGCTTATTTCGTCACAGAATTTTTTCTTTCAGGACACCGTCAAAAACGGCATAAGCCAGAAAGACATCTACGCGCAAAAAACGCTTACTGTTATCGATACGCGCAGAACCGAGCAGCTTAAAAAAGAAGCCGGAAGCAGGGTCGAACCTATTCTTACGCCGGCAGAAGACAATTTCGTTAGAATAAATTTCAACACATTACAAGATTCTATCGAAAATATCAGAATGGAAGATATTTCTGACGCTGAAAAACGCGCGAAACTCGCCGTTTTCTTTGATTTGCCAAATTCTAGAAAAGATTTTGTGCTTGATTTCCTCGTCAAGTCTGATAACGAAAGTTTAACCGAAGCCTTTGCAAAAGCCTCTCAGACGCTTGAAAATGTTCTTGAAGCAGGTATAACAGAAAACGATTTTGTCGAAAATGATGTAGAAAAAATTATTAAAAAAAATCTTGTAAGAGATATTTCTAAACGTCAGACTTCTGTTATTACAGCACTTTTGGAGCAGGTTATTGTTCCGAATCTTGTTGTTGACGAGTTCGCAACAAATATTGCACGTCAGAATGCCCAAAGCACTGTTAAACCTTATGAAATGAAGTTTCAAAAAGGGGATTTGATTGTATATAAAGGCGAACCTGTCACTAAATTGAAACGCGATGCGCTTCGTCAGGCGGGTTATAATGTTTATGAACTCAATTTTCAGGGACTTCTCGCGATGTATGTTATCGTCGCGTTGGGGGCAATGATTTATCTGGCTTATATGAAATATTTTGAAAAACAGTTCCTTGAGCCGAATTATCTGTCAGTTTCCGCTAGTTTATCGACAATACTTGTATTGACTGCGATGCTTTTACCAACTGGCTTTTCACCATACATCCTGCCTATTCCGGCGTATGTGTTTATGCTGGCGATTTTCACAAGCCCGCGCGTTGCCTTCGTTGCCGGAACTGTTTTGTTAACAATTCTCACTGTAGGATTTCAATATAACGCACCGTTTTTATGCACGTTCATTCTCTTAACGTTGATTTCTACAATCGCAATTTCTAAAATTCGTTATTCAAAACGTATGGATTTGCTGAAAGTTGGATTTTTCGTGTCTGTTTCAGGTGTGTTGATTATGATAAGCATATTTTTGCTTGAAAAATGTTTGATTGATGTAAGCAACTATCTGATTTTGAAAAATATAATTTGCTTGATGATTAACGGAATTTTGAGTTCTATCATTGTTCTTGGAACTCTGCCGTTATTTGAAAGTATGTTCAAAATTATCACTCCGTACGGTCTGGCAGAGTTGGGTGATGCAAATCAGCCGTTACTCAGACGTTTACAGTTTGATGCTCCGGGGACTTACCACCACAGCCTTATGGTTGCAAACCTTTGCGAAGCCGCAGCGGAAGCTATAGGGGCAAACCCTGTTCTTGCCCGTGTTGGTTCGCTTTACCACGATATCGGAAAACTTAAACGCCCATTGTTCTTTGTGGAAAACCAATCTTATTTTAAAATTGAAAACCCGCATAATAATTTCACGCCGCGTATAAGTAAGATGATTATCACCGCGCACCCGAAAGATGGTGTTGAACTTGCAAAGGAATACTCACTTCCTCAGGCTATTCAAAACTTTATCACCCAACACCACGGTCAAGGTTTGGCAAGTTACTTCTATAATCAGGCGATTAAGGAAGAGGGCGCAGAAAACGTTAAGGAAGAGCAATTCCGCTACACCGGCCCTAAGCCTAACACTAAAGAAACAGCGATTTTGATGCTTGCTGACGCAGTTGAATCTGCTGTGCGTTCTATGGATAACCCGACGCAGGAAGAAATGGAAACCGTAATCGACAAGATTATTATGGATAGAATTACGGATGGTCAGCTTTCTGACAGCCCTCTTACGCTTCTTGATGTGAAAATTATTGCCGCAACTTTTGTTAGAATTCTCCGTGGTATGCGTCACAACAGGATTAAATATCAAGACGATGAGCTTGAAAAGAAATTGAAACAACTGGAAGAAAAAGAAAAGAATAATGACAAATAGAATTGATTGCCTAATTGAAAATGCAAACGAAAATTATGAAATAGATGTTCAGCAGTGGACAGAGATATCAAAAAAACTTTTTAATAATCTTATGACGCACGAAGAAGTTAAATCTAATTCGTGCCTCGTGGGGCGGGATTTTGGCGAAGTGTTTTTTGACGTTACTTTTACGGACGGCACAGAAACTCACGAACTCAACAAAACCTACCGTGGAAAGGACTACCCTGCGGATATCATAACTTTTGCGATTTTTGCGGATGACGAAAACAGTATGATAATCGAGCGTCGTGTGGTTCTGGGCGATATAATTATTGCACTGGACAAAGTGGAAGAGATGGCAAAAGAAGAGAGTAAAACTTTCGAGTGGGAATTAAAATTCCTAATCGCGCATGGAATTTTGCACCTTTTAGGTTTTGACCACCAGAGTGAGGACGAATATAATTTTGTCGTTAAACATCAGGTAGAGGCGATAGAAGGGTAAATGGAGAAGTCAATGGTTGACCGCAATGTGAGAGAGTTACAGGTATGACAAAGTTTAAATCACAAAGTTTTAAAGCGAAAATTGAAAATGCACGTCACGGGATTAATCTTGCGTTGCGTGCGGAGAAAAATCTTCGCGTTCATACTGTAATCGCGGCGTTAGTAATCCTTGCGGGGCTTTTATTACAGGTCGGAACACTCAAGCTTTCAATTCTGCTTTTGACAATCGCACTTGTCGTGATTGCTGAAATGTTGAATTCAGCGTTGGAATTTGCAGTTGATGCGCTTTATAAAAATAAATATTCGCGGCTTGTAAAATTTGCAAAAGATATTTCAGCAGGAGCAGTGCTTTTTGTATCGTTTATTGCCGCAATTATAGGTTTTTTGATTTTTATTCCGGAGATATTGTGAGTATAGGCTCCTGACAAATTTAAAGCGGGTGTTATTAACACCCGCTAAATTTGAAACGTCGCTATCGTAATGTTTCGCGCCCTGCCAGCCTTGCTCCTGCAAGTCTGCACCGGCGCTACACACCGGCTGACGCATTTTAAAATCTACCTGTTTCACCGTAATTTGGTTGTCCGAAGTTCCAGTATGTGTTAACCCAGCTTGAGCCTTCGTTACGAAGTCTTATGCGTTTTTTGCCCTTACTGTTTTCTTTTGTTACAACTTTTCTCGTTACAGTAACTGTTTCAGTCGGGGTACCTGTTGTATTGTTTATTGCTGCGCTTGTGTCGACCGGAATAGCCTGAAACTCAGGTGACTGCGTATAGTCAAAATAATCTCTGTCTAACGCTGCAAATGCCGCTTGAGTAAAGCAAAAGGCACAAAAAATCAGTAATAATTTTTTCATTTTGAATTCTCCTGTTAATATATTTATATTACTTTTTCTTAAAAAAATCAACATTTTTGCCCCTTTGGTATATAATTCTTCATATTATGAGAGAAAGATTACCGGAATTTTTAAAACGACCTATTCTTGATACAGAAACCACCCGTAATGTACGAAGAGTATTGCGCAACAACTGTTTGAACACAGTTTGTGAGAACGCAAGATGTCCGAATAAAAACGAATGTTATACGAAAAACACCGCAACGTTTTTGATTATGGGCAATGTTTGTACGCGAAATTGTCGTTATTGCAATATTTCCTGTGAGCGACCGGAAGCTCTTGACCCGATGGAACCTGAAAATGTTGCTAAAGCTGTTGCGGATTTAGGGTTAAAATATTCTGTTATAACTTCTGTAACCCGTGATGATTTACCTGATGGCGGGGCTGAACACTTTGCGCGATGTATTGAAGAAATTAGAAAGCTTTCTCCTGTAACCAGAGTTGAAATTTTGACGCCTGATTTTAAGGGCAATAAAGACGCGCTTGAAGTGATTATAGCTGCGCGGCCTGATGTTTTTAATCACAACATTGAAACAGTCGAGAATGTTTTTAAAACTGCTCGTCCACAGGGAAATTATCGAACTTCGCTTGAGGTTTTGAAATATATCAAAGAAAATTCTAACATTAAGACAAAATCAGGCTTGATGATAGGTTTGGGTGAAACTTTTGAACAAATAGAGACAACTTTTAACGATTTGCGCGCTGTCGGGTGCGATATTTTGACTGTGGGGCAATATATTCAGCCGTCAAAACAACATCTTGAAGTCGCAAAATACTATTCACTGGAAGAGTATGAGGAGTTGAAAGCCCTTGCGCGTAAATGCGGGTTTAAAAACTTCCAAATCGGGCCGCTGGTGAGAAGTTCGTACCATGCAGCCGCGTTGGCTGATGGACAATAGAATTTTTGTGGTAAAATTAGTTTATGAAGAGAATTTTGTTTGTGTTCGGGACGCGTCCCGAGGTTATTAAATTAGCACCGTTAATCCTTGAACTGAGAAAGTTTCCTGAGCTTTATGATGTCAGAATTTGTAATACAGAACAGCAAAAAGAGCTTTCTAATCAAACTCTTGCTTATTTCGGATTGAAAGCGGACTATAATTTGGACTGTATGAAACCTAACCAGACGCTTCTGGAAGTTCAGTCACGCCTTTTGACTGCGCTTGATAAGGTTTTTAAGTCAGAAAGTTTCGATGCGACGGTTGTTCAGGGCGATACAATTACTGTTTTGAGCGGCGCTCTGGCAAGTTTTTACAACAAAATTCCTGTGCTTCACGTAGAAGCCGGTTTGAGGTCTTATGATTTGTTCGAGCCATATCCTGAAGAGGCTATGCGCCAGATGACGTCACGCATTGCAACGTTAAACTTCTGTCCTACAGAAACCAATAAAAACGCGCTTTTGAAAGAAGATATTTCTGCGGACAAAATTTTTGTTACAGGAAACACTGTAATTGACGCGCTTTTCTGTCTTACGGAGGAAACTCTTGCGGTTGCGGGTGAATTCTTTGCGCAGCAGGGTATAAAAATTGACGACAAACTTGTTTTAATCACCGCGCACAGACGCGAAAACCATGGCGAAAGACTGGATAGAATTCTTTCTGCTATTGAATTTTTGGTGAAAAAATACTCAGACCATACTTTCGTAATTCCTGTCCATCCGAACCCGAACGTTAAGGACAAAATTCATGCGCGTCTTGGTGTTTATGAAAACGTCAAACTTTTGACCCCGCTTGATTATCCGAACCTTGTTTATTTGATGAAAAATGCAAAATTAATCCTAACAGATTCCGGTGGAATTCAAGAAGAAGCGCCTTCATTTGCTTGCCCTACAATTGTTTTACGTTATGAAACAGAGCGTAAAGAGGGAATTGAAGCAGGGGTTTCAATTCTTGTCGGCGCGGATTATGACAAAATCCTCAAAGAAAGCGAAAAAGTTCTTTCTGTTGAGCGTTCACAATCACGTTTGAAAGCCCAAAATCCTTATGGAAATGGAAAATCTGCCCAATGTATCGAGCAGATTATTCGTGAAAGGATCTAAGTTTTGTGTGTTGGCATTTAATTAAAAAAGATTTATATTTTACTTGAGTATAGTTTCTTTTTTAATGGTATTCATTGCGTATTTATATGTCGGTTTGTAATTCATGCTTGGTAATTTAGCTTTGTAGAACTCGATTTCTCTGTCGCGGAGTTCTCTACGCTGGCAAATTTTGCGTGTTCTTCTGTTTGTAGAATATAGAATGATACCAGCTAAAGCCAGAACAGTGAGCGTCCAGCTCATTTTTTCGTGGCCAAATCTTTCGCCTACGAATATTGGAGCTGAATCAGGGGTGTTAAAAATTATATTCGCACCCGCTATGTTTTCGCCCTGAATATGGAGTTTAATCTCATTATTTCCAAGGTTTTCAACAACCATAGGGCTTATACCGTTTACGTTTTTGTAAATAGTATTGATATTGCCTGCAGGTGAAATACCTTTCATTGTAAGTGTAATTTTGTCGTTGGCCTGAACAGTTTTTTTAACCTTTGCCGGAGTGTCAGAGCGGAGAATAATGCTGTATTGACCTTCTGTTCCGTCGAATACAACAGAGTTCAAAAAGTTTTGCGCTCCGAAACTCATCGGTGCGAATGTCCCTAAGACTATTAATAATGTTAAAACTAATCTGAACATTTTATCCCTCTTCTTATGTATAGACGCGTAGCCACGGGTTGACCTGCGGGAGCAGGGCAAGCAGGTGGCGGAGAACTGCTTTTCTTACACATCAATCTTACTTGCTTCAAGTAAATATGACATCAATCAACAGGTTTATATGCATAAACCTAAAGGATGAAATCGAGGGATTGAAATATTCTACAACCGTTTATACTCGACAGGGCGATGTTATTTTTGTCCGAGAAAATCTCGCGATAAGGAACGTGAGCGAGATTTTAGAGTGGCGTATTAGACAGCGCAGCCGTGCGCGGGCCGCGGTTCAGCGGGCCGGAAACGGCGGAGGACTGCTTTTAATTTGTTGTGTACCAGATGTTGAAAACCGGATCGGAAATGTTCGGGTTAATATCAACTTCATTGCCGCGGAATATAAGTGAGCAGTAGTTGAAAAATCTTTTCCACGCAGGGTTATACCATTTGAGCGTATTGAATCCTGTTAGTGAAAGAGATGAATTAAATGTCGTAAGTTTTCCGTTGGCGTTTCTTACGCGGAAAGTCTTAAATTCAACTTCTGCGTTGTCGCCTATCCAGCCGTTTTCTTTTACAAAATCAACTGTTCCATACATTGTTGTGTCTTTTTTGATGAAGAGTTTTCCGTCTTTGTACACATCTTCCTTAACTAAGAACGGAATTCTGTCACCTACTTCGGTTTCGTCAAACGCTGTTGAAATAGGTTCAAGCGGTGCGATTTTTATCGGAATTTTTTCTTCAAGTGCAAAAGCCATTCCGGTGCTGACAAGTAATATTAAAGCTGTTAAAATTGTTTTTTTCATTCTTCTCTCCATATAGTGAAAATATCTTTATCCGGAATAATTTTGACCTCTCCTCCGCGGATATAGAAAGCAAGATCTTCAAGGTCTAAAACTGCTCCCGCGCCATTGTGTTGGTTTCCGCTTATAGAAAGTGTTCCGCTGTATTTATCCTCGGAATTTACCGCGCGAAACTGGTCGATAACAAGAACGGCTTCTTTACCGCCAAATCCATTTTCTATATATTTGACAATAAGTCCACGCACAAGCTTGTCACTGCCAATGACTTTGAAATCAACATAATCTCCCTCTAGAAATTTATCATTTGAGGTTGTTATCTTTTGAACCGGTGTAATTTCAACCGGTGTTCTTTCGGCCATTGCAGGCAAAAAGGTTAGTGTTAATAATGCCAGAACAAGCAGTGATTTTTTCATTAGATTGCCTCGCGTTTAAGTTGTTTTTGCTGGCGTACGGATTCTTTATGGCGGAAGCCTTTCAATTCTTCAGCGAATGTGTATTCAAAGTTTTTGTAATACGGGCTGTTTGTTTTAGAGCTTGTTAAATATTGCGGATATTTTTTGTAGATGTATTTGTACATCGCGAGTAATCTTTTAGAGCCTTTCGGATGTGAGCTGCCCCAATCCCAGTAAGGTTCACTGAAGATTTTGTTGCCGATAATAATTGCTGAAATCGGGTCATATCCGGCTGTAACCATATAATCAATAGATTTTAGGTCTGATTTGAATTCATAAGATTTTGAGTTATAGAATGTTGAAAATATACTCCAGGGGCCGCGGTAAGCTTCTACGGCGTGCGCCATCTCATGACCGAGTACGAATGCAAGTTCATCGTCATTATCAATACAGGTTAATAAACCTGAATAAACTTCTATAATTTTAGACATAGGATTTGTTGTTGCGTTTGCTTCGTTGCTTTTGCTGATAACAAAAACCGGAACTCTTCTGTTAAGCTTGTTCCCTTCCATAATTCTTATTGCAACGGAAGATACTTTTTCCTGTGCTTTTCCTGTTTTTGCCCAGAAATTATCCATGCTTAAATCGGTTATTACATAGTTGTCAGAGGCGAATGCGCCGCTTCCCAGTGCTAAACTTAATGCCATTAATACGATGCTCTTTTTCATAAAAATTCCCCTATCTTTCCGTTTCCATTCTACTATAGTTTGTGTTTATTTTCAATGCCTTTGGTTTTGTTAATAATTGTGACATATTTGCCCGTCAGAATTGATTTTCTATAGCAATATTTTTGCCTTTTTAATACAATATCTGATGTAAAGGTGGAACAAATATCATGCAGTTAATTTTGAATTTATTATATGTTTACGTAGCGATTTATACAGCTTATTTCTTTGCGCTTGCTGTCAGAAATTTATTTGACAGAAAATATAAAATCGAACGACGTACGGCGACAGGCGTGGAAGAAGAAAATTTGGCGGTTGTTATTTATTCGCATAATAACAAGTTGACGCTGGGTAAGCTTATTAATCAATTGAAACTTCAAAGTTATCCGATTGACAGATTTAAGATGTACGTAATTCTCGACAACTGTATTGATGGTTCCGAAGATTTATTTGAAAACGAACGATATATCAATGTGATTAATATCAAAGATATTGGTACTATTGGTAAAGATGAGGCTATTGCGCAATTTATAAAACGTTTTTATGTAAACCGTGATTTCGACGCGTATGTGTTTATAGACGGCGATAGAAGTATTCCGGCGGATTTTCTTTCATCAATCAACGCGGCATTGAAATCTTCTAATGTTCTTTGCGGCGAAACTATTGTTTTGTTCGAAAACCTTTCATTCTCAGACAAAATTAAGTCTGCATTCCAAAAATATAATATGAATTTTATTCAGAAAGCGCGCAGTCTTTTCGGACTTGCGGCGTTTGCTGATACAGGCGTTTTTGTTATCAGAAAACCGCTCGTTGATCAGATTAAAGAAATTGATTTTAAAAATGTTGATGAAGAGCTTAAATATAGCTTGCTTCTTTCAAAAGTTAAGGTTCCTTGCGTTTATAACCCGAATATTCAATCTGCGGTTGAAACCTATGAATATCAGTTTAAACGCCCTAAACTTTCTACAAAAATGTCGTTATTTGCTAAATGTTTTACACAAATATTTAACAAAAATGGTGTGTTCGCAGAACATGTTTTTTCATTGCTGCAGCCAAACATTTGTTTAACTGGTTTTATTTATTTGATGCTTCTATGTTTTGCGTCTAAATACTACTTTTTTGTAGGTTTCAAGGGCATTATCCTGACTTTGATGATGTTTATTGTCGGTTTCCTTTTGAGCCTATTGAACTCCTGCTTGAGTTTCAAGGAATCTGTTTATCTTGCAATGTATCCGTTTTATTCTTTCGGGCATGTGGTGAAACACTTGCCACCGGTGCAAAAGCTTGTTGAATTCGTTAAAAATAAAATTAACGGTGTTGTTGATGTTGAAAAGTTTGCGATTGACGTTATGGTTCAGGTCGGACAGTCACAAATTCCTTGCAAGTTGGAATTTATTTCTGAAAATGATTTTGCGAAAATCAGATTTGTTTATAAACGTAAATCATTTGTGACGCAACAGCATTATAGAATGATTGATGCGCTTCAAGAGTTGAGAATGAAACTCAGTGAATACGGTTATATCTTAAAAATTTGCGGAGCATGCGAATACTTCCAATCAACTGATGACGGTTCTAAAAATATGCTTAAAGGTTGCTGTAACTGCACAAAACCGAGCATAACGCTTCAACCGATTAAAGAAACGCTTGTTTGGAACGCTTGTAATGAGTTTTCTTGTAATCAGAAAATTAACGTATGTGATAATTAATTTCGCTTAATGCAATGAACTTTATTACCTTGTGACTTTTGTTTAATATAATTATCTCCTGTCGTAAAGCCTTGCGCCCATGCAAGTGTTGGCGAAACCGAAATCGCAGACCAATAATTTAATCCGCTTGTATAAAGGGTACCATAAATAAGTTTTTGGTTTATATACATTGATGTTAATTCGTCCGGTGTTGGTAGTCGCAAATCATCACCTTGTTGTTTGCATAGTTTTATAGCATTTTGAAAAGTCGTTCCATCAGAAGAAATTTGTGTTGTCGGCATTGGGTTTACAACAGCGCTGTCAGCAGGGTAAAGAACCGTCATAAAACCAATATCTTTGCCAACGGTGTTTGGCCCTTTGTTGCCGTTGAGGTCGTAAATAAAGTTAAGACAAACCTTTTCTTGTGAAGAATAGTGGTACTCAAAAGCAGAAGAAATGCTTTTTTCGTTCATATAAAATTTACAATATGGGTTATAGAGTGCTAAGATGCTTTCACCGTTAGCGGTTTCAAATGCAACGGATTGTGTGTTTATGTTGGCGGTTCGCGAACCCCATGTTGAATTCGGCGCTGTGATGTACGAATTTAATTCTTCCCAATTTTGTGGGGTATTGATTTGGGAGTTACCCAACATTGGAGTAATTTTGCTTACGATCCCGCAATCGGATAATTGACTGCAAATGTTGTTGATTTTAAGAACTTTAGATAAACCTGCAGTGACGAAGGTTTCGGCTACATTGTCTATCGCGGATGTGGAAGACGTTGCAGCGGTGTAAGCTCCATATCCGTTTAACGAAGGCATAAGTGCGATTGCCTGTGACATGCGGGCATAAAGCGCTTTTCTTTGCGTGTTCCAGGTTCTTTCGTTAATGTTCCCTGTCAAGCTTGGTAAAGTTATCGCGGCAACTACGCCGATAATGGTGAGGGATAGTAATATCTCTGCCATTGTGAATGCTAAATCGTGGCGCCCCGGCCGGGGCCGGGGGGGGGGGGGGGGGGGGGGGGGGGGGGGGGGGGTGGGGGGGGGGGGGGGGG
>CANAJP010000030.1 GCA_947361615.1 uncultured Candidatus Melainabacteria bacterium
CGACCTTCGGGTTATGAGCCCGACGAGCTACCAGACTGCTCCATCCCGCGTTATTAAGTTTTTTGCGAACTACTCTTCAAGGAGCAGTCTGGTTCCCAGACTTACCTCTCCTCGGATGATACTTAATCATCCTCGTCGGCAGAGTATCCCGCGTTATTTAATTTATACAATATTATTGAACGCTGAAAATTAAAAATCAACCCCTTTTTTATTCAATAAAAAACATTTTGCCGAATGTGTACGACTGACTCGGGTTTCTGATGGATGATTGCATTCGCAGATTTCCATTCTTTCCTTGCAGCGAGGGTGGAATTTACAACCATCTATCGTTTGTTGAATACTAGGTGGCTGGCCCGAAATCGTTTCAAGTCGCCCCTTTCCTTTATTCGGTAAGGAGTTTAAAAGTGCTTTTGTATAAGGGTGTTTCGGGCAGATGAAAAATTCTGAATTATTGCCGCTTTCAACGATTTCGCCCGCATACATTACGGAAATTCTGTCCGCATTCTCTTTCACCAGCGCCAAATCATGCGTAATCAACAGGATTGATGTTCCTTTTTCGTGTTTGATTTCGTTTAGAAGATTCATAATTTGTGCTTGAATTGTTACGTCAAGCGCCGTTGTTGGTTCATCCGCAATTATTACTTCTGCGTTACAGGCTAAAGCCATTGCGATTATTGCACGTTGTTTCATTCCACCTGAGTATTCGTGTGGGTATGACTTCATTCTTGCCTCTGCGCAAGGAATTTGTACCATTTCAAGAGCTTCTACGGCTTTTTGGTATGCTTCTTTGCCCTCCAAATTCTGGTGGATTTTTATAACTTCAAGAAGCTGGTTTTCGATTGTATATAAAGGATTTAAAGATGTCATAGGGTCTTGAGGGATTAATGCGATTTTTGCGCCGCGAATTTTGTTCATTTCACGTTGCGGCAAGGAAAGAATATTGTTACCGTTGAAAATTATTTCACCCTCTGTAATTCTTGCGTTTTTAGGTAAAAGGTTCAATATACTCATCGCTGTAATGGTTTTACCACATCCGGATTCACCAACAAGGGCATGAAGTTCACCTTTTTTCAGCGAAAATGATACATTATGAATAGCTTCACGCCAGCCGCATTCACAATTAAAACCGAGGCGCAGATTTTTTATTTCTATGATATCCATAAACAAATTATACTATATAAAAATTCTTTTACCTATTAACTCGTTAACTTATTAATCAGGGTAGTTACAAAAATAAAAAATTGTGATACTATGTTGTAGTAAGAATTTTCAATGATGAGGGCTTATTAATGAAAAATTTATCTATATTAATGGTTAGTGGGATGTTATTGTTAGGTGTTCAAGCGTATGCGGAAACCGAAGCGACACAGGCGTTGCTTGATAGAGTTTCTGCACCGGCGCAGACTAAAGTCGCGGAAAACTTTAATTATTCTGCATATGCGGCTGCAAACCCTCTTGATATCGTTGCCAGACCGGGGTTTTATTTGAACAAAAACGTTAAGATTTCCGGTAAATTTGATAAGTTTTCTACACTTGGTTTAGATTATGAACCTGCGATGAGAAGTTCTGAAAAATACATTGCGTTTTTAATCCAACGACCAGATGTTAATGATCACAATTTGCCGTTGTCAGAGATGAAATGTTTTCTACCTCGTGAGGAAGCAGAAAAGTATATTGAATTGAATTCCGGAGATAGAATTGAATTTTACGGAACAGTTTTTTCTAATGCTTTAGGTGATGTATGGGTTGATGTTAAGAAGTTCAACGCGATTGACAAGAAGCCTGAATGCAAGAAGTAATTTTTAAGTTTGGAGTTTGTGAAATATGAAAAAGAATGATGTCTTTTTAACGATACACGGACATTTTTATCAGCCTCCGCGTGAGAACCCGTGGCTTGAAGCTATAGAGGTTCAGGATAGTGCTGCGCCGTTTCATGATTGGAACGAGAGAATTGCGAAAGAGTGTTACAGCCCGAATTCTGCATCAAGAATTGTTGATAACCGTAACCGTATTATTGATATTGCCAATAATTATAAGTATATGAGTTTTAATTTCGGCCCTACGTTGTTGTCATGGATGGAACATTTTGCGCCGCTGACTTATGAGCGGATTTTGAAAGCTGATATTGAGAGCGTTCAGGAACATAATGGACATGGAAACGCTATGGCACAGGTTTATAACCATATAATTATGCCGCTTGCAAACGAAAACGACAAGCAAACGCAGGTTAAATGGGGAATTCGTGATTTTGAGTATCGTTTTGGAAGAAAACCTGAGGGAATTTGGCTTGCGGAAACTGCAGCCGATGATGATACATTAAGGGTTCTTGTTGAAAATGGTATTAAATTTACGGTTTTATCACCTTATCAGGCTGAAAAATTCAGGGAAGCAGGTTCTAATAACTGGATAGATGTAAGCTGGGGGAATATTGATCCGGCGAGGGCTTACAGATATTATATTGAATCTGAACCGGATAAATATATTGATTTATTTTTCTATGATGGCGCTATTTCGCGTTCTGTTGCATTTGATAATCTGCTTGTCGACGGAAACAAGTTTAATAAGCGTTTGATGGAGGGAATTTCTGATTGCCGTGATTTCCCACAGCTTGTGAATATTGCTACTGACGGTGAAAGCTATGGCCACCATACTAAATTTGGTGATATGGCGCTTTCTTATGTACTAAAGATTAAGGCGCAGGATTCAGGTTTTACTATCACAAATTATGCTGAATTTCTGGAAAAATTCCCGCCGAAATGTGAGGTTAAGATCAAACAACCTTCATCATGGAGTTGTTCTCACGGGGTCGGCAGATGGAAAGAGGATTGCGGATGTTCTACAGGTGGTAAACCGGGCTGGAACCAAAAATGGCGTAAACCGTTAAGGGCGGCTTTTGATTACCTGCGCGATGAACTCGCGGAAGTATTTTCTGAATGCGGCGAAAAATATTTCAACGAAAATCCGTGGGATGTTAGAAACGCTTATATTGACGTGGTTTTGAACCGTAAAGAATCAAATATTTTAAGGTTCCAGAGAAAGTATTTTAAGCCTGAGCTTTCAGATGAAGAAAAAGTTAGAGCGATGGAGCTTCTGGAAATTCAACGTCAGGCAATGCTTATGTACACAAGCTGCGGCTGGTTCTTTACTGAGCTTTCAGGGATTGAAACCGTGCAGATTATGAAATATGCGGCGCGTGCAATGCAGCTGGCATGCAAGTTTACGGATAAAGATTTGGAAACTGAATTCTTAAATATTCTTGCAGAGGCTAAGAGCAATATTCCTGAGTACGGAAACGGGAAAGATATTTATGAACGCTGGGTTAAACCGTCAATCGTTACAGCGAAGCAACTAACATGCTTATGGGCGGTTTCATCCTTGTATGAAGATTTTGAAGATGAAGAGGAAGTTTATTGCTATACGGTTCGCCGTCATGCGTATAAAAAAGTTGAATGCGGCTCTATGACTTTCTTAATCGGACATATTGATATTAAATCAAAAGTTACGCTTGAGAAAAAAGATATTATGTTCGCACTTGTTAAATACGCCGGCGGAGATTTCCACTGTACGATAAAAGAGTTCTCTGATGATTTGGAATTCAACAAGATTAAGACAAGTTTGATAAAAACGTTCCTGACTACATCTTTGACAGAAACTATTCGTGCGCTGGATGAATATTTTGGCAAGGAATACTTTACGCTTAAAGATATATTCATTAAAGAGCGCCGTAAGATTATTCAAATTCTTTTGAAAGATAAGTTAAGTAAGTTCGCGGATTATTACCGCCAAATTTATCTTGACGGACGTGGAACAATTTTTCATCTTCAGGCTCTGGGTATGAATATTCCAAATGAATTCAAGCTTTCTGCTGAATATACGCTTGGACAGAAGTTTAATGAACTTGTTTCAGAAAGTCATGAACTTTTTGACGAACATACAATGCAAGCGGCTAAAGATATTATTGCAGAAGCAAAAATGCTTGGAATAACGCTTGATAAAACGCGTTCAAACGATATTTATACTAAAAAATTGATTAGAAATCTTAATCGACTGGTGAACAGTCTTGAACGTCAGCAGGCGAATGTTATCATGGAAATTTTCCACGAAATTGATTTGCTTGAACTCCAAATTGATCTGAAAGAAGCACAAAATGTTTATTTCAATAAGATTTATGTGAATATCATTGATTCGCTTGAAAATCCGGAATTTGCGCGTGACAAGAAGTTTGTTCAGCTTCTGCTTGATATCGGCTCAAAACTGAATATCAATACGGAATTTTATAAGGCTAAATTAGAAGCGTTGAAATAGAGTTTTATTTCATCCAAGCTGTCACCGCCAAATTTTAACAGAAATTCGTCTGCCAATGCGCAGGCGATTCTGTTTTCTGCAACGACGGCGCAGGCTTCGACGGCACAAACATCAGAACGCTCAAAGTGCGCTGAGGTTTCTGTCATTGTTGCTAAATCTACTGTGTTCAAAGGTGAGCGCATTGTCGGAATCGGTTTCATGTTTGCGCGAACGATTAAGGCTTCACCGTTGGTCATTCCGCCCTCTAAGCCGCCGGCATGGTTTGTTTTGCGCACAATTTGGCCATTTTCTAAAAACATTTCATCGTGGAATTCGCGGCCTGTTGATTGGTGCGCGGTTTCACCGTCGCCGATTGAAACAGATTTCACGGCAGGAATACTCATTACCATCTGTGCGATTTTGCCGTCAAGTTTTCTGTCATAATGAACATAAGAGCCAAGACCGACAGGAAGATTTTTGTAGACGATTTCAAAACGGCCGCCGAGTGTAACGCCCGCTTCGCGTGCGGTGTCGATTTCTGCGTTGAAATCCTCTTGTGCTTTGCCGATTTGAAGCACGCTAGAACTTCCCTCAATGCCAAATTCTTTGAGGATTAATTTTGCAACCGCGCCGACGGCGACTTCTATCGCTGTTTTTCTGGCACTTGAACGCTCAAGAATGTTTCTCAAATCCTTGTGGCCATACTTTACAAAACCCGCGTAGTCCGCATGTCCGGGGCGGCAGGTGGTAAAAGATTTTTCGTCGGTCGCATCGGCTTCAAGAGAACTCATTATCTTTTGCCAGTTCTCAAAATCTTTATTTTTAATAACAAGAGTAATAGGCGAACCGAGAGTTTTGCCAAAACGAACGCCTGAGGTGATTTCAACCATGTCGGTTTCGATTTTCATTCTGCCGCCGCGGCCGTAGCCGCCCTGACGGCGTTTGAGTTCGTTGTTGATAAATTCTTCGTCTATGCTAAATCCCGCCGGAACCCCCTCGATTATTGCTGTTAGGGCTTTCCCGTGGCTTTCTCCTGCTGTTAAAAATCTGAATTTTTGCATTATTTTTTCGCTTTTCCTTCGTCAGTGTATTTTAACAATGATTGAACCTTGGTTTGCATCATTTCTTCTGTGATTAACCATTTGCCGTCTGGTTGTTTAGTCACAATCATATAAGCTTTAAGTTTGTAGTCTTCTCCTGACGGCTGTCTGAGTGAAGAAACTTTGTATCCGTTAGCGACTTTTTCAGCCTGAATATTTGTATAAGAATTTGTATAATGTCTGAGTTTTGCACCTGCTTGTCCGAGTTTCATTTGTTTGATATAAGTTGCAGTGTCAGTGTAAGCGTTAGCGGTTGTGCCATCAGGTTTTACGACCTGTCTGATAATTTTAGCGTTAGGGGAATACAATGTTGTAATAACCGGATTGTAAGTGTTTGCCGCTTTTACATAGTCGTTGAAAAACTGAATCGCGTCTTGTTTATCGTCAGCAAGCGCAGGGCATAATGTTGTCATAAATAATAATGATATTGATAATAAAACTTTTTTCATAAATTTCTCCTTAGACTCATTGTAACAGATGTGTGAGGTTTTTGCAAATTAGATGTCTGTAGGAAGTTCGGGCAGAGTTTCGTTCATCTTTTTGACGCTTGATTTTATGTAGCTTTTAACCGCAGGGGTAATGATTAAGTCGGGTTCCGCTGTCGCAAAACTATCCAGAACAGTGATTCCGTGTTGATAGTTACCGCTTTCGATGTACAAAATTCCGCTCATAAGCTTGTTGTAAGGGTTCGTAAAATCCGCGAATTGCTCAAGTTTTTTATCTAAAAGTTTGTTCGCAATCAGGCATTTTGCCAGATTTATATAATAATTAAGGTTCAGGTTGTAGAGCAAAAGCGCGCGTTCGTAGCAATCGAGCGCAAGTTCGGGGTGTTCGATTTTCATATAACAATCGCCAAGATTATTGTAATAAACCGCTGTCGCCTGACTTTCGGGGTTGAGGCTTATAGCAATCTTAAACTCCTGAATCGCCGCTGCATAATACCTGTCGTTCATATAATTTATGCCTAAGTTGTTATGATGGTTGGAATTTTTCACCGCGTCAATAACTACGACATCGGGTTTTCGGTAGCCTGATGCCAGAAGTGAGGCAAATATTAAACTTAGTATTAACGTTTTTTTCATAACAAATCTATTTCAAGACCCTCGTAAGCGAGGATACGGGTTTCGCTGCCGAATTCTTCTTTAATTCTATCCAATTTATTATCATCATAGGATGGGTCAAAGTGGAAGAAAACGAGTTTTTCTGCGTTAATTTGTTTTTGCGCATCGATTGCCATCTCGTAAGTTGAGTGGCCATAACCTTGTTTTGGCGAGAATGTATCAAGGTAATCTTCTGTTGTGTATTGCGCGTCGTGGATTAAAAGGTTGCAATTTCTCGCGAATTTTGCTAACTTTTTGTCGCCGCCGATGTAGCTTTCTTTGTCGGTTGCGTAGACGAGCGATTTGTCTTTGTACGCGATTTTATAAATCATAACGCCATTTTGCGGGTGTGCATAAGATTTGTAGCAAGTGATTATTACTTGTTCGCCCTGTGGAATTAGGTCTTCGTCAGATTCAATTCTTTTTACGACTGCTTCTCCGTCGTTGAGGATTATGCAATCAGTTTCCTGAAGATTATGGATGTTTAACTGGCCGGCCATGTCGCCCAAATCTAGCGGGAACGATTTGTTAAACAACAGGGTTGAAAGTTCCTGCGCTAAATCGTCTTCGAAATCGCAGTTTCCAAAAACATTCAGAACCGTTGACGGCAGGTGCAGCGGGCGGAAGAACGTGAACCCTTGAATATGGTCTTGATGAATATGTGACAAAAGCATTGTGGCTTTGATGTTCTTGCGTTCGGCCTTGTTGAGCGCGGAATTGATGTGGCTTTCGAGTAAGTCGCTTCCTAAATCAATCAAACCCGTTCCGGCATCAAGGATTATAAGCTGGTTTCCGGCATGAACTTCAACGCAGGCCGTGTTGCCGCCGTAGGTTAAAAATTCGCTCTTTGCAATAGGATAACTTCCTCTGACACCTCTGAATTTTACTTTAAATTCGCTCATTGCTGCCTCTCTTTTATTTTGAAATTGTGTAAACACCGTTTCTATCGCTTTCTTCACCCTCAGGAAGTGACGGTGTTACGATAAATAATTTCGCCTGATTTCTCAGGTTGGTAAGTCTTGTATTTTTAGTTTTAATGTCAAAAGTCACTTTGTCAGCATCGTTTGTGATTTTGATTTCTCTAAACGCGTTCGGATAGCTTACAAGCGCCGGAGTGCTTACGAACAAAAGATTGTTCATCTGTTTTACGCGTGCAACGTGATAGTGACCCTGAAAAACTGCAATCGGGTTTTTGTATTTGCCCAGAACTTTCATTACTTCTGTGCAGTTTAGCATTTTGTGGTGTTCCGCAGAAATTGGTTCCTGAATAGGAACATGCAGGAATATCAACACAATTTGTTTTTGTGACGCGTTTAATTCTTTGTCAAGCCATGCAAGCTGTTCGTCTGAAATTTGGCCGTTAGATGTTAGCCTGTCACGGATTATTGAATCCAGAACGATAACTTTGTAACCGTTTTTCGGTGAGAATGAATAATATGTGTTGTTAAATTTGAAATTCGGGTTGTTTTTTCTGACATCGGCAAGATATCTGTCTGTTGTCAGGTGGCCGCCAAGCATGGAATCGTGGTTTCCGAAAGTATAGTACCACGGCGCTTTGATGTTTTTTGCGTGTTCAAGGAAGCCTAAAAGTTCGCTCTCTTTTGCCCTGTCAACCAGATCGCCGCCAAACATTACAAACGATACGCCGGAAATTTCGTTGATTTGTTCAATCGCGTCGTCAAAAAGTTCCGGTGAATTTTTGCGCAGTTTGAAAGGTGTGTTGTCGAGTTCCGCGCTGTAGTGAACGTCAGAAATATGGACAAATTTTAATTCGTCCGTTCCGCCCGCAAATGTGTTAAGGCAAACCGACAAACCTATAATCGCAAAGATTGCAATCATTAGGTCGCGCATTAATTTAAAAATATTTTTTCTTCTTCTAGCTTTCATTATTCATTCTCTTGGCACTATTATACATTGGCAAAATGGTTTTGTCGTCCTCAAAAAGAATGATTGCGCGGTCAAAATTCATCACCGCGTTTTTGTAATCGCCGAGTTTGTAATCGCAAATCCCGAGATACTTGAAAACAAGATAGGTTTGAATGTTTTCGCTAAGTTTTGTCAAAATCTTTTTTGCAGGCTCGTATTTGCCGATTTCTGCAAGAATTATCGCCTCGGTAAGCAGATATTCAGGGTTTGAATAAATTGACTCTGCGGATTTTATATCTCTCAAAGCCGATTGCGGCTCGCCAAGGTTCAGGTTGGTTTTCGCGCGCAGCATAAACGCAAAATCGGATTTTGGCTGTTTATTCAAGTAGGTGTCAAGATTATTCTTTGCGCCTTGAAAATTTTTTTTGTTATAGCAATCAATCGCGTTTTGCAAATATATTTCGTTGCCGGTTGTCATCGGACGTTGGGAAACAATAACGTTCTGGCCCATAACTTTTAACAAATCGTTTTTCATCTCAATAAGCTGAAAGTTTTGCGGTTCAACGGCTAAAGCCTTGTTGATGTAACCTAAAGCCTGTGAATATTTCCCGTCTTTCACATAAGACGCGGCGATATCGACGTAATCATCGGTCAGCGCGCTTGCATTTGCAAAGCCCGCAGTCATTATCGCAATTATTGCAGTTAAAACCATTCTCTTCATACGAAAATTATAGCATAAAAAGTGTTAACCTTGACAAAATTGCTATAAAACCATATATGGCTGTCGACTCAGTCGACTAAAAAAAGAACCCCGTGAGGAGTTCTTTTGAAGTGAAATTAATATTTATTTGTGTCTGTATCGTTAAACCATAGTGGTTTTCTTTTGTGGTGCAGCACCAGGAATTGATTGCCAGTTTGCTGCCATGATTTTTTTGAATGATTTCAACGCTGTGTCTTCAAGTTCACCGAGTTCTTCAGCTTCCATAATCAATTCTCTTAATGGAAGTAATGCTCTTTGGTCACGAAGTACACCTAAAGCTGCTGCAGCGCCTGCTCTTACTAATTCGTTTTCTGAGCGATTCTTCATAACATCAATCAAAGCCGGGACAGCTTTAGGGTCGTTTAATTTACCCAGAGAAGTAACCGCATAAATTCTGACGTTTACCCATTCGTCATACAACATATTAATAACCTTATCAACAGCTTTTTTGTTGCCAATTTCACCCAAAGCTCTTGTTGCGTCGCATCTTACGTTAACTTTTTCGTGGTCTAATGATGCGATTAACGCGTCTGTTGCAACTTCGCCGATTTCAATAAGAGCGTCAGTTGCTGTGATGCAAACTTGTGAGTTTTCATCGTTTAAAGCTTCTACCAACGGTTCAACAACGATTGCACCGCCCAAACGGCCCAAAGCTCTTGCCGCACGTACACGAACGTCAACGTTGCGGTCTTCTCTTAATGATTCAATTAAGTGAGTTGTTGCTTTTGAATCACCAAGTTCGCCCAAAGCTCTTGCTGCGTATAATCTTACTGATCCGTTTTTATCATTTTTTAATACATCAATTAATGGTTCAACAGCTTTAGAGTCACCCATTTCGCCAAGGATTCTTGCTGCATTATATCTAACTTTCTCAGAATTGCTTGTTCTTAAATCTGTTAATAATTCATTGAAAGATTTTTTAACCTGTTTCTTTTTACTGTTCACACTAATTGTCATTAAATTTTTCCTCCGACACCAAATAAATTATTCACTACACTCCTTTATAAAGTTTTTTTGAATAATTTAATTGCCTTTTACTAATATGATTATTAAAATTTTGTTACATTCTGGTTTGTGGTAAATTGTAGTGTTGTGTTTTCTAAAAGGGTAAAACAAACACTTTATACTAAAAGAATAACATTTTTCATTGAGCTTTTCTAGTGCTTTAACGGATAATTCAAATTTATTTTAAAATTGTTTTTATAAATATAAAGTTGTTTTAGTGATTGTGTGACTGATAGAATGAAATATTTTGTTACATATATTACTAACGCTTGATAGTAATAGTAAAACAGGTTCCCTGACCAACCTCACTGTTTACAATAATTTCGCCTCGATGTTTTTCGATTATTTTTGCGCAAATAGCCAAACCAAGGCCAGTTCCGACGCCTACACCTTTGGTTGTGAAACCTGCTGTGAATATTTTGTCGATTTGGTCTGATGGAATTCCGATGCCACTATCTTTGAATTTGATTTTTATGCAATCATTTTGCGCAAATGTAGTGATATCAATAGTTCCCTCATTTTCGATTGCTTGACACGCATTTACTAATATGTTGGTAAAAACTTGATTAAGCATATTTGGATAGCATTTTACAGGTGGTAAATTACCGTAATTCTTGATTATTTTTATTCTGTTTTTTGTTTCGTGACGGATTAAATCAAGAGTAAGGTCAATTTCACTATTGATATCAGCTTCTTGAAGTTCTGCTTCATCGAGGCGAACAAATTTTTTCAGTGAAGCTACTATATTATTTATCCGGTTAATGGCTTCTGCGTCAAGGTTGTTGATTTCCAGCAATGTATCTGAAAGCTCCTCGTTATCAAGCTTTTGGATTATTTTACGAATTATTGCATTGTTGGATTTTATTGACGCTACAGGAGTGTTTATTTCATGTGCAACACCCGCAATAAGTTGCCCGAGGGATGCCATTTTCTCTGAATTAATTAACTGAACATACAATTCCGAACGTACAATTGCGTTGGCAAATTGGGAAGAGAGCGCCTCTAGTATTTCCCGTTCGTCCTCCATTTCACGTTTTTTATGGGAAAGTAAAGTTATAACTCCTTTGAGGGTGTTCAGGTGGAAAACAGGAACAACTATTCTAAGAACTGGTTTTTCAAACTGCGGCGCGTTTAAAAATTCCGCAAGTTTGTTGGTTATAGAAATCTGTTTATCTTTTATTTCAGCAAGAGTTTTTTCGTCGAATTCAATTTGCTGCGGGTAGGTAAAACGGTATCCCTGCACAGCTTTCGGGTAAAATTTGCCCTCTTGAAATTCTGCGTAATAAACTCTAAATGCTCCGAAAATAGTTAATAGTTCATGCAGTGCTGAATTCAAAATCTTTGGCAGGTCAAGTGATTCTGCAAAAATATTCGAAACTTTATTAATAAGGGCAATTTTTATCGCCTGAGCCTGTGCATGAGATTTGATTTTTGTCAGTGATTCGTTTTCACCCTCAAGTTTTTGGCGTAATTTTTCCAGATTTTTAACTTTTTCTTCTGTTTCAATAAGTTTCATCTGTGCTGAAACATCGTTCAAAAATAGAATTGTGTACTTTTGTTTCTTAATTGTTGAGAGTTCGTAATAAATGTTTTCAACGTTTTCGCCCCTAAAACTTACGGTTGTAGCGAAATTTTCTTTTGCGCAAACCGCTTGAAAAATGGGTGAAACCATTTCGATATTTTCGGTATCCAACAGGCAGATATCGAAGTTGAATCTGTGTGCAAAGCGTCTAATATCAATGGTTTTACCGAATGTTCGTTTGAAAACATTGTTGGTAAACAAGATTTCAAACCTGTCGTTCAAGACAAGTATCGCGTCCCTATATTGGTTAAAAATACTAAACTTCTGCATATCCCTTTCTCAATTATAAAACAAAATTCCTCATATATCAAACTAATAAATTTCAAAAAACGCTTGCACAATTTGAAAATTTATATATAATGAGAGAGTACATGAGAAAAGGAGTTTTATTATGAACAAAGAAGAATTAGTACAAGAGATTTCAAAAAAGACTAAAGTTACTCAAAAAGATGCAGCAGAAGTTTTGGGCGCATTAATCGAAACTATTGAAACATCTGTTTCTAAAGGTCAAAAAGTTACTTTGGTAGGCTTCGGAACATTTGAAGCTCGCAAAAGAGCAGCTAGAACTGGTAGAAACCCACAAACAGGTAAAGAATTAAAAATCCCTGCAAGAACAGTTCCTACATTCACAGCTGGTAAAAAATTCAAAACTGCAGTTAACGGCAAATAGTTTTTGGATTGACGAAAATTTAAGGGCGGAGCCAATGGCTCCGCCCTTTGTTTTATGTTAGGCTTGACAAATGGTTTAAAATCGTAAATAATGTTATATATAGGGGCAAGTTCCCAACAGGTCGCTAAACTGTGTTGAGAACTTGACTTAGTACCCTATGATTTAGACTTTTGATGCTATTACTAGTGCAACAAGTGCTAGTAGTAGCATTATTATTTTGTCGACCATAGTTTTTACCTCCTTTCCAACCTTGCTCTTAGTACTCGTGTGTTGGTGGTTAGGTAGGTACTACCCTTTATTTATAATTCTTTGTTGTTAATAATTCCTAGGTTTAATTCTAAAACCTGAGCGATTTTGTAAAGGTTTTTCAGGGTAATGTTTCCGGTGCCGCGCTCTAAGCTTTTTATTGTCGTTAATCCAACATCCGCTTGATCGGAGAGTTCTTCTTGTGATATTCCTTTTTTATCGCGAGCGTACTTGATTTTATATGCAAATTTTAGTAATTCGTCTTTATCCATTTCCATAAGTTCATTATAAGGTGTTGACAAAATGAGGGCAATGTGCTAATCTGACTTTATGGCCAATAAAACGACCTAAAAGGTTTTAATATGTACGGAGGCACAATGGAACTCGATTTGAACGATATGGAAAAACGTATGGAAAAAGCGTTTAAAATACTTTTTCTTGTTAAATTTTTTTGTCAGGCAAAAGCCCACCATGAATTTATTGATATGATTTTGTTGGCGTTAACTCTTGCCTATAACGAAGTTGGGGATGTTTATGACAAATTGCTTTGTTATAATAATGGGTGGAGTGTTGACTGATGGTTGATAAGTTATTATAATTAATCTTATGAAAAAGTTGGCGGTATTATTATTAATGTTATTGGTACCTTGCATGGCAACCCCATTGTACGCAGAAGATTTGACGTTTGAGGAAAATCAGCTTCGTGATTACGATGGGATTCAGTTGAACGCCGGAACTTTTGTGCCTGTTATTAATACTGCGGAGGTTTCGACGCTGAATTGTGATGAGGGGTTTCCGGTTAAGTTTATTGCGACTAGTGACCTTTATCTTTATGATACAACCGTAATCCCTCGTGAAACAGAGTTTTACGGTTATTTAGAAGAGATTAAAGATCCCGTTGTCGGCACGAATGCTTCTATGAAAATAAGGATTACAAGGCTTGTTTATACTGACGGGTTTGAAATTCCGTTAAGAGCATATATTTATACGCCGAATAACAATATTATCGGTGGAGAATTGACGCCACCGGCGGAATGGGTGAAAATTCCGCATTATCAAAAAAAGTTTTTTTCAATGCGTTCGTGGGCGCCGACATTGCAGGTTCGTCCGGGGAACAAACGGCAAATGGGCGAACATATTGCGGTAAAAACGGGTGAAAGATGTTTTGTTGTTTTAATGGAACCCGTTATGATTACGCATACACTTACAGATTAAATTGCACAAGTTAACAGATTGACATCTCTAAATCTCTGCAATATTATGTTAATAACTAGGAGGGTTTTAACTCATGAGAAGATGTGTGTATATTGCAGTTTTAGCTGCATTGATGTCTGCAGGTCAGGTCTTTGCTGAAAGCAACTATAGTTTTACGGAAACTCCGGTGACATTGCCTGTTAACGATGCTTATCAGAATGTTTCTCAGCAAATCTTCGCGGATAAAGGCACATTACGCGGTAGCGTTGTTACTGTTCCGGCAGGACAAAGTTTCAAGGCTGTTGTAACCTCTCCAATTAGTTCGGCTACCATGTACAGGGGGCAAAATGTAAGCGTTATTCTTGGAACTGACTTCTATTATAACGGGCTTAAAATTGCACCTGCAGGGAGTACAGTTTCAGGCATGGTTCTTGACGCTGCAAAGGCTAAGCACGGCAGTATGAATGGTAAATTGTCAATAAGATTTACAAGCATAATTACCCCGACCGGTATGCAAATTCCTATCTCTGCGGTAATTAAAACTAACGATAACACAGGGGTTCTTGTTGGTGGCACGGCACTTGATGTTACTAAGGATTACGGGAAAGATATGGTAGTTGGTGCAGGAACAGGCGCTGTGACAGGTGTTGTAATGAGTGCTATCGGCGGCGGAAATATTGGTAAAACTGCTGCGCTGGGTACTGCAATCGGTGCCGGTGGCGGGTTAGTTAAATCTATCTGGGACAAGGGAAATGACGTTGAAATACCGTCTAATGCTAATATTGACCTATATTTGACACAGCCGATAACTGTTGTTCCCGCAACTCATTAATACGAATTGATTGCCGCGTTGGCTAATTAAATCTAAACAAATTTTTTATAGAATTTTTCTAGTAATCTAGTAAGGATATGTATGTCAATATTAAATCAAGAAGATAATTTAATAGATGAGGGAGCAAAAGACAAAGAAGTTTTTAGCATTCCGGCTGTGTGCTTTGATGATGAAAACGAAATGAGTTTACAAAAATCAATGCTTATTTCGTTAATCCTTCACCCTGTGGTTGTCGGAACAATCTGGCTGTTAACATTTGTTTTAATGCTTTTGGGTTTAATCAATCCTCTTGCAAAGCGACCTGATTTAAAGACCAAAGATATTGAATTTGTGCTTGTAGAAAAAAGCGCTCCGCCAATAAACAAAAAAACGCCGTATCGTGCGGATAGAGATTCAAGAGCGGGCGGAAAACACGACCCTAGTAAAAAGGTTTCTCTTCCATCAGCACCTGGCAATAAGGCACAAAAGCCTGCGGCTCCTAGTAAGGCTCAAGCACCATCAAAATCTCCAGCTCCGGCACAAAAACCGGCAAAAGCTCAACCTGCTCAAAAACCTGTTGCTTCAGCACAACCTGCAGCGCAACAACCTACAAAACAACCGCCGAGTGCAAAACCGTCAGTAAGACCGGCAATGACTCCGAAAGTCGTTGAAAGACCTACTTCAAAATTTACCGTTCCAGTTCCAACAGGTGGAACGCAGGCAGGTAAATATTCTACAGGCCCTGTAAGCGGTTCAGGTAAAGTTGCTTCGCAGGCTGTAAGTTCGGCAAGAGCGGCAAGCACTCCTTCGCCTACTCTCGCGCCAACCGGTGGAGGTTCTGCAAGTGGTTCTAAACTTGCAAATTCCGGCGGCGGTTACGGCTCAGCGGGTAATCCTGGCCCTGGTAATCCTAATGGGGCGCCTGGTATCGATGCAATTAGAGAACCTGATTTTGGCCCTTATATGAGAGAATTACAAAGAAGAATTAAAATGAACTGGGATCCACCTAAGGGTGATCAAAGTAAACGTGTAGTCTTGATGTTCAAAATCGCAAAAGATGGAAGACTTCTATCTTGCACGGTTCACAAATCATCAGGACTTCCAAACGCCGACAAGGCCGCAATTCAGGCCGTTCAATTGACGGCTCCGTTTAAGCCGTTGCCGCCTGATTTTAAAGGGCCAAACATTGATATTCAATTCACCTTTGACTATAACGTCTTTGGCGCTGCAGGATATAACTAATATTAGACAGCGCAGCCATGCGCGACCCGCGGTTCAGCGGGGCGGAAATGGCGGAGAACTGCTTTTAAGAGTATTACAATACAAGAGATGAGGATAAAATTATGAATTTATTGTGGGAATCAATTAAAATGGACTGGGCGGTGTTGACACCGATTTTCTTATGTTCAGTGGCTGTTGTGGCTGTTGTTATTCAAAAGGCTATGTTCTTTAAGGCTAACAAAAGAAACATTGTTCCTTATTTGAAATCTTTACAAAAAGAACTTGCAAGAAACAATCTTGAAACAGTTGAAAACATGGCAACTCAATGTGGCGGTGTTATCGGCGACGTTACAGAAGAAGCTGTAAGAATTTTTGAAAAACAAAAAAATGGTTTTTCTCGTTCTTTTGACCTTGTAACAGCGCTTGCGACCAGAAAATTAGAAAAAAACTTGACAGTTCTTGGTACAGTTGGTGGTGTTGCACCATTTTTAGGTTTGTTCGGTACAGTTGTTCGTATCTTGATTACATTCCAGGATTTGGCTGTACAGGGTAACCAATCTGCTGCAGTTGCATCAGGTATTGCGTCAGCATTGATTGCAACAGCATTCGGTCTTGGTGTTGCGATTGTTGCGGTTGTTTTCTACAACTACTTCCAAGCAACTGTTCGTCAGTACGAAGCAAACTTCCAACTAATCAAAATGTTGTTCTTAAGCTTTATTGACGCAAAAGACGAAACAAATATTCAAACATCTAGTAACATCGCGCTGTAGCGAGCGGAGCCACGAAGATTGCATAGCAATCGAAGAGTCGAGCGTGTGACTGGCGAAACCACGCTTTCGACAGCAAACGCGAGCGGTGGCGTTCAACGCGAGCTACAATGATAATAAAGGTATAAAACATGGCTATTAAAACAGGAAAAAATGCGTTATTCACAGAAATTAATATTACTCCGCTGACGGACATCTTTCTGGTGCTTTTAATCATTATGATGGTTGTTGCGCCAACGTTCCAGGATGCGGACACTACTATTTCAATGCCTGAAATTAACAGCGGGCTTTCTATTGAGCAGAAAAACGCAACGATTTCTGTTAATAAAGCCGGCGAACTTTATTTGAACGGAACAGCGATAAGAAAGCAGGATTTGGTTCAGGCGCTTGTAGATTTGAAGCCTGAGCTTGAAACGCCTGAGGTTGTTGTGAAAGCTGATGCGATGGTGAAAAGTTCAGAGATTATGAATATCATGAACGCGGCGCAGGAAGCTGAATTTACAAAGCTTATCGTTGCCGGTGAACCGCTTTCTAAAAAGGAACAAAATGAACTTAAGAAACAAAATGAGGAGGTTAACGGATAATGGCTGAAAATCGCGGTGAATTTAATGAAATTAATATCACGCCGTTAACGGATATCTTTTTGGTTCTGTTGATTATAATGATGGTAATCGCCCCAATGCTTGACCAACAGGGCTTAAACCTTACTGTACCTGAAAATGTAGCGGAACAGGTTCATAATAAAGATGTTAAAATTTTAACGGTAAGAATATCTCCTGAAGACAGATTTTTTGTTGATGAACAGGAAGTTTCAGCGGAGCAATTGCAAATAGCGATTGCCGGTAAGATGAAAGATTATCCTGATGGAGTGCTAATTCAATCTGACGATAACGCGACCCACGGTGCTATTGTTCGGGTAATGGACAGTGCTCGCAACGCTGGTGTCACGGGAATTTCATTAGAAGAGATATAATAAAAGCCGGCATAACCCGCCGGCTTTTGTATTATTGTATTATTATCGTTTGACACATCGAACAGCTCCTGAGTTTGTACGGGCTTGAGCGTACCTATAGCCAGTTCCAAAGCCTTGTTTCCACGCTTGAATTGAATTATTTACAGAAATTATTGAGCTGGACCAGTATTCTACGGCCTGTGGAAGACCGAAAAGATTTCTGTTGAAAAACATTGCTGATAATTCATCGCGGTTTGGTAATCTGCTTTCTGTTTCTTGTGCGGTGCATAATGATGGCGCATCTTGCCAGTTTGCGTTTCCTGCATTTTGTGTTAGCGGCATAGGAGCTACAACATTAGAGTCTGTTGGATAAAAAACTGTAATTACACCAATATCTTTGCCAACGGTGTTTGGCCCTTTGTTGCCGTTCAAGTCATAAAGGAAATTTACACACATCTTTGACATCGCAAAATGAGAAACTGTTTCTGCCATGTCGCTCTGGCATTGCGGGTTGTAGAATGTAAGAATGGATTCTCCGTTTTGAGTTTCAAAGGCGGTGCTTTTTGTATTAACCGGTTTTGGATTTGTATATGATGTGCTGCCGTATGTATAAACCCCATCATAAAACATACTGTTTAAACCTTTTAAATCCTTGAGAGAAGATATTTCTATAGTCCCTGAACCATTAAGTGGAGTGATTTTAGCAGGCATTCCGCAATCCGCAAGGTGATCATTGTCGCAAATATTGTTGATTTTGAGAACTTTTGCCAAACCGTTTGTTACAAAGGTTTCGGTTGCATTATCTATTGCAGAAGCTGAAGAGGTTGCCTCGGATAATTGACCATATCCGTTAAGTGCCGGCATAAGCGAGATTGCCTGACTAAATCTTGCATAAAGTGCTTTGCGTTGAGTGTTCCACGTACGCTCGTTGATGTTTCCTGTCAAACTTGGTAACGTGATGGCCGCCACCACGCCGATGATTGTTAATGATAGTAATATTTCCGCCATGGTGAAGGCTACACGGCTTAATCCTTTATTGTCATGCTGAACTCGTTTCAGCATCTGTCCAGCGCTGCATTCTACCAGTGACGTTTGACAGATCCCGAA
>CANAJP010000031.1 GCA_947361615.1 uncultured Candidatus Melainabacteria bacterium
CAGGAATTTCGATTTCAACTTTCATCATAGGTTCAAGAATACATGGCTGAGCTTTACGGCAACCTTCTTTAATTGCCATAGAACCAGCGATTTTGAACGCCATTTCAGAAGAGTCAACTTCGTGGTATGAACCATCATAAAGTTCAACTTTAACGTCAATCATTGGGAATCCTGCTAAGATACCGCCTTCAAGAGCTTCTTCCATACCTTTTCTTGCAGGTTCGATGTATTCACGAGGAACTGCACCACCAACGATTTTGTTTTCGAATACAAATCCTGCATTTTCTTCAGCAGGTGAAATTCTAACTTTAACGTGACCGTATTGACCTTTACCACCTGATTGACGGATGAATTTAGAGTCTTGGTCAGCGTTTCCGCGGATTGTTTCACGGTAAGCTACTTGTGGTTTACCGATGTTAGCTTCAACTTTGAATTCTCTAAGCATACGGTCAACAATGATATCTAAGTGAAGTTCACCCATACCAGAAATGATTGTTTGGCCTGTTTCTGTATCAGATTTAACTCTGAATGACGGATCTTCTTCAGCCAATTTTTGAAGCGCAATACCCATTTTATCCTGGTCAGCTTTAGTTTTAGGTTCAATAGCAACAGAGATAACCGGTTCAGGGAAGCTCATTCTTTCTAAGATGATAGGAGCTTTTTCATCACACAATGTATCACCTGTTGTAGTGTCTTTCAAACCAACAGCTGCACAGATATCGCCTGCGCAAACTTCTTCTTCTTCCTGTCTTTGGTCTGCGTACATACGAACGATACGTGAAATACGTTCTTTTTTACCGTTTGTAGCGTTAAGAACATAAGAACCTGAAGTTAATTTACCTGAGTAAACTCTTAAGAATGTTAAACGGCCAACGAATGGGTCAGTCATAACTTTGAATGCAAGAGCTGAGAATGGTTCATCGTCTGAAGAGTGACGTTCAACTTTTGTACCGTCATCCAATTCACCTTCGATAGCTTTTACATCGATTGGAGAAGGCATTAATTCAACGATAGAGTCTAACAACAATTGAACACCTTTGTTTTTGAACGCTGTACCGCAGGTAACAGGAACGATTTTGTTGTTACATACAGCTTTTCTCAAGCCTTTTTTCAATTCTTCTATAGTCAAAGAATTAGGATCTTCGAAGTATTTTTCCATCAACTCATCGTCTTCACCGGCGATGGCTTCAACCAATTCATCTCTGTATTGTTGAGCTTTTTCTTGCAAGTCAGCAGGAATTTCTTCAACTTTAATATCAGTACCAAGGTCGTTAGTATAGATATAAGCTTTCATTTCGAACAAGTCGATAAGACCTTCGAATTTATCTTCAGCGCCGATAGGAAGTCTGATAGGGTGAGCGTTTCCGCCTAAACGTGTTTTGATTTGGTCAACAACACGGTAGAAATCAGCACCTGTTCTATCCATTTTGTTTACGAATACCATACGTGGAACTTCATATCTGTTAGCTTGTCTCCAAACTGTTTCAGATTGAGATTGAACACCGCCAACCGCGCAGAATACAGCAACAACGCCGTCTAATACACGTAATGAACGTTCTACTTCAATTGTGAAGTCAACGTGACCAGGGGTGTCTATGACGTTAATCTGGTGTCCTTTCCAAGCTGCAGTAACTGCTGCTGATTGGATTGTGATACCACGTTCTTTTTCTTGTTCCATAAAGTCAGTTACAGCTGCACCATCGTGAGTTTCACCGATTTTGTGTGTTTTACCAGTGTAAAACAAAATTCTTTCAGTAGTAGTGGTTTTACCAGCATCGATGTGAGCGGCAATACCAATGTTTCTGATTTTCTCTAATGGAGTTTTTCTTGCCATTTTGTTTTTTCCTTTTTCTTTTTCTATATAATTACTTATACGCTATTTTACTTTTAGCCTTATTATAATTATGGCACAAACAATATTTTTAGCAAGTAACGGTTTTTGTGATAGAATGTGTTTAGACGGAGGATATTATGGCACGAAAAGTAGAAGTTTTCGCGGGAGCGTACGCAAGTGGAAAATCTGAAACAGCGTTAAATAGGGCAAGGCAATATGCAAGAGCAGGTAAACCTATTACGCTTGTTGATTTAGATACGGTAGAACCTGCCTATACTTTGCGACCTATAGCCGGAAAACTTGAAGCCGAAGGGATAAATGTTATCGCGCAGCTTGAATACTTCGGGCTTGGTGAGGCTGGAAGTTATATTACACCTGCACAGCAAAACTGTCTTTCTGTTGAAAATGATGTTGTTATTGATGTAGGATATGGCGCATCAGGCCTTGATATCCTTGATATTATTAATAATATTGAAAAAGAAACAAACTTAGAAATATATCTTGTGGTGAATACTTCTAAGTTTGAAACTTGTAATGTTGAAAATATTATTGAATATATAACTTTTTCTGAGGGGATAGAGCATCGGGATTGGAAAAAATTCTCGGGCCTTATTTCAAATACCCACTTTGGTGATGAAACAACAAAAGAAGATGTTATCAGAGGGTATGAAATTTTGAAACGTGCATCAGAAAAGGTTAATATTCCAATTCGCGCAATCGGTGTTGATTCAAAGATTGAATTCCCTGCACAATATGACGGTGTTGAAGTTTGGTTCTATGACCGTCTTATGCCGACTGCACTCTGGTAAGTCTTATTGAACGTGATATGAAATCATATCGACAGGCGCTTGGAAATGTGCTTGTCTTTCTTGATAGCAAGATTTTTGAACAACAGGTGCAGTGTTGCATTCATATTTAACTGCAACTACATCTGCTGCTACTACAGCTATAAATAAAACATTCATTAATACTATAAATAAATTTTTCATAATTTCCAATCCTCAAATGACTACTGTATCCACTGATATAAAGTATTCAAAGCTTCCAAAATTGCTACTATTGAGTATTTGTAGTTAATAAATCTTAACAATATGCCCAAAACCCTTGCTATGGTATAATTGTAGCATTATGAAAGACTTCTATCCATATATAACCAATGACGGCTCAGTGGGGTTGTATAGCCCGGAGTTCGATGATATTTATCACTCTACATTCGGGGCTTATGCTGAAAGCTGTGAGAAGTTTGTTCTACCAGCTTACATTGAATATTATATCACGAACTTTGATAAAATAAATATCCTGGATATTTGTTATGGAATTGGTTATAACACCAAAAGTTTCTTGAACTCTTTTTATAGTATCGACGCGATATATTCCAATAATAAATCAGTCTATATTAAGGCAGTAGACACCGATAAAGAACTCGTTTTTTTATCTCCCTTTTTCACTGTAAACGCTAAAAAGATGCCCAAACATCAAAATTTGCCGACTGAAAAGGTGAAACATCTTTCAAGCGGTAAGATAGAAAGCCAGTTTAGCTATGATAAGTTTATAAATTATATTTTAGTCGAAAATTTGGCAGCACAATTTCCTGATTTTTTGCAGAATGAAGATTTGTCTAAATACTTGAAAAAACGCGAAAACAAGCCATATTTGGAAAACAGCATTGTTAAATTCTATAATTACAGCCGAAATGCAGGCCTTACAAGGCTGTTTAAGGGTTATTTACATAATATATATTATCGGTATGTATCAAGTAGTTATAAAAAGGCTCTGAAAGCCCGCAAAATAGCGGATATTGCGATTGACTATAATATTAATGATGCAAGACAGGTTATATTGAAAGATATTAAGAAATACCATCTTATATTTTTGGATGCCTTTACACCTACTAAATGCCCGTGCCTGTGGACTTTAGACTTTTTTAAGCTATTATATGAGCGTCTGGATGATAATGGCAGAATCCTTACCTACTCTAACTCTGCGCTTGTTAGAAGTGCGTTTTTAAATGCCGGTTTTTATGTTGGAAAGATTTATAACGAGCGTACTAAAACTTTTACAGGTACTATTGCTGCCAAAAACAAAGAGTTTATAAAACATGACCTCTCAGAATACGATTTAAGCCTTGTTAAAACTCGCGCAGGTATATTTTATCGTGACGAAAATTTAAACAGCCTTAACGAGGCGATTATTGAGCGTCATAAAAAAGAGGTTGAAGAAAGTCCTTTGATTTCGAGTTCAAAGTTTATTAAACAGTACAGAAAGGAACATAATAATGTATGATGTTGTAGTCGTCGGTGGAGGAACAGCAGGCGTCGCAGCGGCTTATACCGCGGCAAAATCAGGGTTAAAAACTTTGCTTATTGAAAAAAAAATTCATCTGGGTGGCGCAATTACGTCAGGTTTGGTTTTGCCTGTAATGAATGCCGGAAAATCCGAAATTAATCGCGATTTTTATGATGATCTTGTTAAAAAAATGAGCGAATTCGGCGCGCAGATTGACTTTCAAGGTAATAATGGCTGGTTTAATCCTGAAGTTTTAAAAATAGTTCTGGATGAAATGCTTTCTGCAGCAGGCGTTGAGATTCGCTTTTTAACTTCCGTTACCAAAGTTGAAGTCGGATTTGACAACAACATAAAAAGTTTAGAACTTAGGTCAGAACTTTTATTGGAAAATATCAATAAGATATATTCACATAATAATAGTGATATGTTACGAGGCGCAGACCCAAAACAATTATTGGAATGTATCAAACAGATAGATGGCTATAATAATTCCGAAGAAGGTAATTGTTTATTGGAATGTGTCGAAACGAGATATGTAATTGATGCAACTGGCAATTGTGATGTTGGAAAAATTTGCGGATGTAATTTTATTGAAAATGAAACTCAGCCTGTGACGCTTAGATTTATAATGAGCGGAGTTGACATGAAAAAGTTTGCTGAGTATTTGCGCAGTGTTGATAGCGATAAAGAGGTTTCACCTATTGAAAAGATTGATGGTTGTATACATCTTTCTACGGCTTACACGTGGGATAAGAATAGTACTTGGGCGTTGCGTCCAATCTTTGAAAAAGCAATAGCAGCGGGCGATTTGACGCTTGAGGATAGCAATTATTTTCAGGTCTTTACGGTTGCTGGCTGTGATGGAGCGTTGGCTTTTAACTGCCCTAGAATTCTTAAAGACCTTGATATAAGTGACTCTAAGGCGGTTTCTGAAGCACTAATTGAGGCGCGCGGAAGCATTATGCGACTGGCAAACTTTTGTAAGAAATATTTTACTGGCTTTGAAAAGGCTTATATTTCAAATATAGCAGACGATTTGGGGGTTCGTGTGTCGCGTAGAATTGAGGGGCGGTATTTGTACACCGAGCGTGATTTGAAAGAGGGGAAAAGGTTTGAAAATCCCGTCTTAGAAGCGAATTACCCTATAGATGTTCACAGCAGTGAGCAAGACGGTTCAGAATTAAAAAAAGTCGGGTATTATCAGCTTCCTATCGAGAGTTTAATGTCAGCTGATATCAATAATCTTTTTGTTGCCGGACGATGTCTGTCGGCTGATTTCAAGGCTCAGGCGGCACTGCGGGTTCAACAATCCTGTTTCTCAATGGGTGAGGCTGTTGCAAAGTATATCAGGAATTTAATTTCTTGAGTTTAGAGCGCAGAATTTCAGCCGCGTTTAATAACGGGTCAATAGTCGGTGAATATGGCGGTGCGTAGGTTAAATCATTCTGGCAGAATTCTTCTACGGTCATTTTGCTCAGAAGCGCTGACGTTAGGGTATTAATTCGTTTATCCGCGTCACCAGCTCCAATTGCTTGTCCGCCTATTAAACGTCCTGTTTTTCGGTCTGCAATGAGTTTTAGAGTAATATTATTGACATCAGGCATATAGCCAACTTTATCGAATTTTGTCACCGTCACAGAAATCGGGTCAATCCCGTTATTTCTTGCGCCCGTTTCTGTCAAGCCTGTCATTGAAATTGTAAGTTCAAGACATCGTGTTACCGCAGATGCAAGGACTCCGTTAAACTCATCGAATTCGCCGCAAGCATTTATTGCGGCACATCTTCCCTCTTTATTTGCGTTTGAGCCAAGTGGAATCCAAGCAGGTGAATCGTTTATAACAAGGTTTTCTTCAACACAATCGCCACACGCGTAAATATCTTTTATATTTGTTTCCATACGCTTATTGACTTTTATAGCTTTTGTGACGCCTAATTCTATACCTGCATCGTATGCAATTTCTACGTTTGGTCTGACACCTGTGGCAAGAATTACAAAATCAGTGTCAATCATTTGCCCTGAGGACAATAGAACACAGGTAACTCCGTTTTCATCGCCACAAAATTCGACTACAGATTCTCCACGAATTATATCGAATCTGTTTTCACAGACTGATGTTAACTGATCATAAATCATTTCGCTTATTTCTGGATCTAACATTGGCATAATATGCGGGGAATTCTCAACCAGTGTGACCTTGAGATTGCGAGTAACGAAGGATTCTAAAAGTTCCATACCAATATAGCCGCCACCTACAATCAGAACTTTTTTTGACGTAATAGCCTTTGCCTTAATATTTATACCGTCTTCAATCTTTCTGACAGTAAAAATGTTTGGCAATTCTGTATTTTTGATTTGCGGAATAAATGGTCTTGCACCTGTAGCAATTATAAGTTTATCGTAGCTAACCAATTCTACGCTGTTTTCATTCATATTATGAACAAGAATTTGTTTGGTATCAGGTACAATTTTAATAACTTTATGTTTGAGTCTGATTTTTATACCTTGTTCTTCAAATTCTTCTGGAGAGCGCACAAGTAGCATTCTGTAGTCCTCAAAGTTGCCTGCAATATAATACGGTAAACCACATGAGGAATACGAAACATGCGTATCATCCGTGTAAACAATAATTTCAGCGTCTTGTGATAGTCTTCTTGCCTTAGCTGCAGCTTTTGCACCAGCCGCAACCGCTCCGATAATAACAATTTTCATACCCGTAGGGTAAATCATATCTGCGGTTTTTACTATTGCCGAACCGCTCCTCTAGGAGTTTAATTCAATGTTGATTTTGATAAGAAAATTTGTTTCATCAACGCGCAGTAACAATCGTCAGAAACGTTAAAATCATCCCGTGTTTCAATTAAATTTTGTATTTCTTTTGTTAATAAATCTAAATCGTTCATACCACACATCTCCTAATCACATATGAGTTATCGGGAGCATGGATAAATAACTTTAATCTTTTGATGATTTGTTCATAAAATTTAACATTTTCTCAATTTGTTCTACAATTGTATCAAATTCTAGATGCTTGCTTTTAATTCCATTTGGATGCGGTAGAAAATATCTTGTAATAAACGAGGACAAATCAGAATTATTGTCCGGCGCCATATACGGGAAAACAGTGGAACCGGAATATAAATTTTCGTTTTTGTAGCCCTCAAACCCGAAAGCTTCTACTGCTTTCTCGTCTGTTAAGAAATAGTTATCAAGCGAAATTTCTCTTTCTGTTTTGGGATTATATTGAATATTGTTTTTAACGGTAAGAACTTTATCTAGTTTTTCCCTAGACACAATATCTATTGTTCCCTGTATTTTATCAATTGCTCCTTCGCATGCTGAAAGCGGACAGAATAAAATATGTTGTGGTTTATTTAAGCGCCATGATTCCAAATAATAATTACTTGCCTGAATAAGTGTATCACCGCTTCCTGAAAAGTCATCAAGTATTACGAATACACTGTTTTCAGGGTAATTTTTTAAATCTGATACGCAATTCAGCCTCATTATTTTTTTAGCATCAATACTATTATTTTGGGCAAACATATATGTAATAAGTCCAAAACTTTTGTTTGCACCAAGTTCATCAGGAATCACGTAATATAAATTGTCTTCAGAAATTTTATGCTTTTTCAAGTATTTGTTGATTTTGGTTTTCAATACCGATAAATCATCTATAATCCTTTGTTTAGAAAATACATTTAATTTGCACTCATAATAATCTGCAATATTATTTCTTAGTTGCAATGTTTGCAGTTTTGTGCGACCAAAAAACTTTGCTATTGTTTCAATTGTTGTTTTAATTTCATCTGGTGAAGAAGGCGCATAAGGCAGCATTTGGGCTAAAATATTTTCACGTGTTTCAGGCTGATGTCTACTGATTACTTTAAGATTGTAGCCGTTTTCTCTCATACTTTTATATACATAGTTATTTAAAACCATAAACAATGCTTCTTTAAAAGTTATATCAGGATTATAGTAACGATAGTTTTGAACTTTTCGTAACATTGCTATAGTTTTATCTGCAAGCTCGTTGTCACTTGAAAACAAATTTACGCCATCTTCAAATCCTTCAAGATTTATAAAAGAAGTGTCTTTATGGTGTTTTTTCTCCAAAGTTAGAGGTAATTCACTCTTAGAGGTGATAAAAGCTATGTTTTCACCGTGACAATTCAAGTTAAAAAGTCGTTTAGATTTGTGTAGGTAGTTAAAACATTGATTTAGCGGTGAAGTATTTGCGATTTCAGAAACATTAAATGCAGATAATCTTTGGGCTAATTCTGGCAAACAGTTATAATTTGCCCACTGGGTGAGTCTTTGCATAACAATTAAGACTTGTCTTTCGTTTGCCTCCGGAACTTCTTTTAACACTGTTTTTATATCGTTATCAAGTTTTTCGGGAGTGTAAGCACAAAGCTGTTTTTTTATTTTTTCATTTATTCCTGCTAATAATTTGGTGAATAAATCATCTATACTAGCTGCCTTTTTTATAAAAACATCGCCGGGTCGTGCTCCTTCAAATTTTATTAGCGATACCGGTTGAGGCCCCCCCCCCCCCCGCACATGATAAACGTGACTATTGTTTGCAGATGAATTAGACGGTAATACCGCCCAGCTCTTCAATCCTGCGTTATTGTATAAAATCGGGGTAATCATGATATGAGTTTTAAAAACTGTGAAGAATATTTTTTGCTACTAAAAAAGGCGGCGGAATATATTCCGCCGCCTTTTAAAAATGATTAGGTTATTTACCCTCAACAACCGCTTGTGCAGCCGCTAAGCTTGCTTGCGGAATTCTGAACGGTGAGCAAGATACGTAATTCAAGCCAATTCTGTGGCAGAATTTTACTGAATCAGGATCGCCGCCGTGTTCGCCGCAAACGCCGCCTAATAATTTAGGGTTAACTTTCTTACCTTTTTCCATTGACATTTCAACGAGTTGTCCAACGCCGTCAATATCAAGTGTTTCAAACGGGTTAGCAGGTAAGATTTTTTGTTCTACGTAACGTTTAAGGAATTTACCCTCAGCGTCGTCACGTGAGTAGCCGAATGTCATTTGAGTTAAGTCGTTTGTACCGAATGAGAAGAATTCAGCGTATTCAGCAACTTTGTCAGCTGTTAAAGCTGCACGCGGAATTTCAATCATTGTACCGAATTTGTACTCAACTTGAACGCCTTTTTCAAGCATTACGATTTCAGCAACTCTTTCAAGGATTTCTTTTGCAACTTTAAGCTCGTTAACGTGGCCGATAAGAGGAATCATAACGTAAGGTTTTACGTTTAAGCCTTCTTTTTTAAGATCACAAGCTGCTTCGAAGATTGCGCGAACTTGCATTTCGTTGATTTCAGGGTAAGTTAATCCCAAACGGCATCCTCTCAAGCCCATCATAGGGTTTGATTCAGATAAACCTTCAACGATATGAAGAAGTTCTTCTTTCGCTTTGTAATCTTCGCCTTTAGCTTTTAATGTTGCAACTTCAGCGATTAAATCCTCTTTAGAAGGTAAGAATTCGTGAAGAGGCGGGTCAAGAAGACGAACTGTCATAGGAAGTTCACCTAATGCTTTGAACATTGCGTAGAAGTCTGAGTATTGCATAGGAAGAAGTTTGTCTAAAGCTTCTCTACGCGCTTCAGGAGTTCCTGCAATAATCATTTTTTGAACCCAAGGAAGTCTGTCCGGATCCATAAACATGTGTTCCGTACGGCAAAGACCTACACCTTCAGCGCCGAATTTAAGTGCATTTTCAACGTCTTTAGGAGTATCTGCGTTAGCTTCGATTGTAAGAGTTTTAATTTCGTTAACCCATTTGAAGAAAGTTGTGAAATTATCATCAATTTGAGCTTCAGCAAGTTTAACAGCGCCTGCCATAACAACACCTGTACCACCATCAAGTGAAATAATGTCGTCTTTGTGGTAAACGGTTCCGTCGAAACCTGTTAAAGTGCCATTTTCAAGATCGATTTTCAAATCTTCACAACCTGAAACGCAAGGTTTACCCATACCTTTAGCAACAACTGCTGCGTGAGAAGTTGCGCCGCCACGGAGGGTTAAAACACCTTGTGCAGCAGCCATACCGTGAATATCATCAGGGCAGGTTTCAATACGTACAAGGATAACTTTTTCGCCTGCGTTACCGCGTTCTGCTGCTTCTTCTGTATCGAATACAATTTTACCAACAGCAGCACCAGGAGATGCGTTTACACCTTTAGAGATAACGTGTGCATCGGCTGCAGCTTTCTTGTCAAAGCAAGGAAGCAATATTTGGTAAACTGAATAAGGGTCAACCAATTGAATTGCACGTTCTTTAGAGATAATGCCTTCTTTGTGCATTTCAACAGCAATTCTAACAGCAGCAGCGGCAGTTCTTTTACCGTTACGTGTTTGAAGGATCCATAATTTACCGCGTTCGATAGTGAATTCCATATCTTGAACGTCTTTGTAGCCTAATTCAAGTTTTTTCGCGATATCAACGTATTGTTTATAAAGCTCAGGCATTTCTGTTTCAAGCATTGCGATAGGTTTTGGAGTTCTGATACCTGCAACAACATCTTCACCTTGTGCGTTAGTCAAGTATTCACCGTAGAATTTGTTTTCGCCGGTGTCAGGGTTACGGGTAAAAGAAACACCTGTTGCACAGTCGTCACCCATGTTACCGAATACCATTGTTTGAACGTTAACCGCAGTACCGAAGTTGTGGTCGATTTTGTTCATGTTTCTGTACGCAACGGCACGTGGAATGTTCCAAGAACGGAATACGGCTTCAATAGCTTCTTGCAATTGAACGTATGGATCTTGTGGGAATTCTTTGCCTGTAACTTCTTTAATAACAGCTTTGTAAACAGGGATTAAAGATTTCCAACCTTCTGCAGAAACTTGTGTATCTTCTTTAACGCCTTCGCGTTCTTTTACTTTTTCTACTTCAGATTCGAAGTATTTTTGTCTGTCCATATCCCAAGCAACTGAGCCGAACATTGTTAAAAATCTTCTATATGAGTCATAACAGAATCTAGGGTTGTTAGTTAATTTAACCATAGCTTCAACGGTTTCGTCGTTCAAACCAAGGTTAAGGATTGTTTCCATCATACCAGGCATAGAAAGTCTAGCACCGGAACGAACAGAAACTAAAAGAGGGTTAGTAGCATCGCCGAATTTTTTACCTGTTTGGTTTTCAACATCTTTCAATGCTGTTTTAACTTCATCCATCAAGCCCTCAGGCATTTTGTTGCCGTTGTTGATGTAGTTCATACAGGTTTCGGTTGTGATAGTCAATCCCGGTGGAACCGGCAAACCTAAATTAGTCATTTCGGCTAAGTTAGCACCCTTTCCTCCAAGAAGGTTTCTCATAGATGCATCACCTTCGCGGAAAAGCCAAACTCTTTTTTCTGTCATAAATAGTTTCTCCTTAATTTAAAAATATCATTTTAATTGTCTTCTGAATGATACCATAAAAATAAGGATTATTAAATTTTTAGTAAAGTTTTTATAAGTCTTGAAGTATTTCGAGTAAAGTTGTCTTATTGTTGATATTTGAACGACCTGTTAAACGTTCAATTGTCCATAAGATAGCATTTTCTTCTTGTGCGTGATCCTTGAACGGGTCTGCAACTACTCCAAGTTTACCTGCTTTATCTGGAGCTACTTCTTTCAGTATTTGCTTAAACTCAGCATAAGAACAGTCTTTTATCGGTTTACCGACGATAGCAACGTGTTCAGGTTTGGTAATCTTATAGGTTTTTAACTTTGTTATATAATCATTAGCCATTGCTATGAGCGTATTATCGCTAATAGTCTTCATACCCTCAATATCTTTATGAATTAATCTGAAAACTTCTGCTTTAAATTCATCTTTGGAACCAAGTAAATTTTTAATATACTGTGTAACCTCTTTAGGTGTATACATTCTTTGGTCAAACAGTTTAGCCTCTTTTGCAGAGTTGTGCGCGTCATAAAATGGTCTTAGAATACTACTAACGTTAATAGAACTATCGTCACCAAATTTTTCAGCTGGTTTTCTCGCGATTTCTAATTCACGGACTGCTTGTTTAAAATATTTGCTGCTACGAGGAATATAGGCTTCAACGATTTCTTCATTTTTGAATATTTTTGCAGTGCTGCTGTTGATAGGCAATTCACGAAGTCCGTCATTCAGGAGGATTTTTTTAGCTTTTACCGCGCCATCTTGTGTAAATTCAACAATATGCTCTAATGGCCTACCACTTGGAGTTGGAATTTCACGCTCAATTTTGCTTAGAACATTGTTTTCAAATGTGAATATTTCCTGCGTTGCTTTCTTAGTGGTTCGTTGAATAGATGACAAAATACCTTCAGGTGAGAAATGCAACTGAGTTATATCGCTTGGACCTTTACCTGTCCTGATTTCAAGAAGATTTTCGCTCTTTTTCTCTAATTTAACGCCTGCTTGTTGAAATTCTGTCATAATTTCAGCGAGTGATTTATTAGGTTTCTTTATTAACTTGCTTATACCTTTGCGCGCAAAAAATAGCGGCGTAAGGGTGACGACAGCAGGAACAGGGTTTGAAATATTATCAGGTGCGGAAGTTGTCGGGGGGTTAGGTTTTACCTCATTTACCGTTTCTCCAAAAATTTTCTTGGCAAATTTCTCGGCACTTTCACCCAGTTTGCCGTGTTTTGCAGCATAAAGTCCGCCTATTGCAATCGCTGCGGTTGCGGTTAAACCTATCATCCACTTTGCAGCGTTTGATTTGTCTTCATCGACAGGTGGCTGTGTTTTTGCCTGTTCTTGCACAACGGGCTTACTTACAACATTTTTATCGTTGTATGGGCGTAAATCTAACTGTTTTGCGATATCAATTGACATAAAAATGCACCTACACTTTTACCTACACATATAAGTAAAGTTTTGGTGCATTCAAAAATTGCTTTATTATTACAAAATCTTAATAATAGAACCCGTCGGCTTTCATACGGTCGATAACTTCCTGTAATTCTTCATCAGAGCATACAAATGATAATCTGAAATAGCCCTCACCGTGTTCCCCGAAAGCGTTACCCGGAACGACTACAATCCCTGATTTTTCAAGTAAATCCTGACAGAATGCAAATGCATTATCATATTTACGAGGGATTGGAAGCCAGAGGTAGAAAGTTGTGTGTGGAACATTGGTTTTATTGATATCCCAACCGAGTTCTTTCAAGCCTTTAACCATAATTTCTTGTTTTTTCTTATAGTTTTTGTTGCCTTCAACGATATAAGCGTCGCCCTCAGGTGAGTTCATCAAGTCTGCGCAGGCAAATTGTAACGCCTTGAAAATTCCGTTATCAATTGTTGATTTACCTTTGCCAAAACGTTGAACAATGTCAGCGTTACCGCAAACCCAGCCTAAACGCCAGCCTGTTACGGCATAAGGTTTTGAGAAAGAGAAGAATTCAATTGCGATATCTTTAGCGCTTTCAAGTTCAAAAACGCTGAAAGGTTTTTCTTTTTCGTCGAAATAAAGTTCTGAATATGCCGCGTCAGACACAAGCAAAATATTTTCACGCTTACAAAAATCAACGACAGATTGAACATATTCTCTTGTCGCACTTACGCCAAGCGGGTTGTTCGGATAGTTAATCAAAACCATTTTAATCTTATTTTTATCGTATCCGTCGCGCTCTAAATTAGCCAGAACTTCGTCCATATTTGGCATATAGTTGTTTTCAGGTGTCAATGGAATAGGATAACCTTTTGCGCCCGAACACTTGATAAACTGCCAGTATGAAGCATAACAAGGATCAGGACAAAGAATTATATCTTTTTCAAATTCATTTTCTTTAGGCGTTGTTGAAAATCTGATAAGGTTTGCAATACCTTCTTTAGAGCCGATTAATGAGAAAATCTCTTTTTCAGCGTCCATTTCGACTCCAAAACGTCTTTTCATCCATACAGAAATCGCGTCACGGAAAGGTTTTTCACCCTTAGGTATAGAATACGTGTGAACACTTGGTTTTGAAAGGTATTCAGTTAATTTATCAATAACATATTTAGGCGGATTTGCGGTTGGCGCGCCCATTGAAAGCGAAATAGGCTTTCTGTTACGCGCGATTAAATCCGGTGTTAATCTTGCGGTAATCTCTTTTAATTTAAACATTATATATGTGTCTAGTGACATAATTTCGTTGTTAAAAACTTTTTCTTCCAAATTCATTCTTTTATTCCTTATTGTTCTATTATATGCATTGGGCCTTCAATTGAGGCAGTGACAAATTGTTTTGCGTATTCGTTATCGGTGTTGCAGAGTTCCTGCGGTGTTCCGGTGAAAACGATTTTGCCGTCATACAACATTATAACCTTATCTGCAGTTCTTTGTATAGTTGACATCTGGTGAGTTACAACGATTGAAGTTGCGCCGGTTTCGTTTCTAAGACGCAAAATATAATCCTCAATCAGCGTTGACGCAATCGGGTCAAGGCCTGCCGTTGGTTCGTCATAAAGGATAACTTTCGGTTCTGTGACTATTGCGCGGGCAAAGCTTACACGTTTCTGCATACCGCCTGAAAGCTCTGACGGGAAAAGGTTTTCAATACCTTTCAAACCGACAAGTCCTAATTTTTCGTTTACAATTTCACGGATTTGTTTTTCTGAATATTTCTTTCGCAAATCATTGCGCTCGTGCAGAGCAAACGCAATATTATCGAAAACCGTCAACGAATCAAACAGCGCTGAATACTGAAATACAAACGCGATATCACCACCGGAAGTAATGATTTCGCCACTGTCTTTTTCAACAAGGTTAGAGATAAGTTTTAAAATTGTACTTTTCCCTGATCCGCTAAACCCGACAATTGCAAGGATTTCACCGTCATTAACCTTAAATGATACATCGTCAATGACTTTTTTTTCTCCAAACGCTTTTACTAATTTTTTTACTTCTATACTCATTGTTTAATTATTTTATTCCCTTAACTTTTTCTTGTCAATTTAATCTTGTAGGTTATCAGTGTTCTGTCATGCTGAACTAGTTTCAGCATCTGGCCAGCGTTAAACTCTAACGGTATCGCCTGACAGATCCCGAAACTAGTTCGGGATGACAGGTGCTAGAAGAAAAACGCAATAGCGAATAACATGTCTATTATTACAATTGCAACGAATGACCATACGACTGCGCGGGTTGTTGCGATACCGACGCCTTTTGCACCACCGCTTGCGTAATAGCCGAAAGTACAGCTTATAAGCGCGATTACAGCGCCAAAACAAACCGCTTTTGCAAGACATACAAACAAGTCTTTTGCAAAAATTCCTATCCAGATTGATTCAAAATATACTCGGTAGCTTAGCCCTGCAGCAAGGTCAGAAGTCAATGCTCCTGCTAATATTCCAAATAGTGATGAAATTATAACAACAAGCGGCATCATAAGCATTCCCGCCACAACACGTGGCGCGAAAAGATAACCAAACGGGTTAACTTTTAACGTTTTAAGTGCATCAATCTGCTCGGTAACTCTCATTGTTGCAAGTTCAGACGCAAGCGACGAGCCAATCATTGAAATTATCGCAAAACCTGACATAATAACGCCGAGTTCACGCACTATTAAAACAGCAACAAGTGCTCCGACGAAGTTTCCACCGCCCTGCTTAACCATTTCCTGCGCTACCTGTGAAACAATAATAACAGAAGTCATTCCCACAATCGAAAGCGTTATAGGTAATGAACTAATCCCAAATCTTTCACATTGGACTATTAATTCTTTTCTATCAAGTTCGCCCTTGAAAAGTGATTTGAAGAATTCAATGGTGCAGGTTGTAATGTTTCCCATTACCTCCATAAAGTCAATCAAGTTAACAAGAATGCTCTTGAATAACTTATACGTAACCGTCTGTTTTAAAATATTCCTAACCAATGCCATGGTTTGATTTTAGCGCAAAATTTTTATGATTGCAATATATAGTGCGCAGCCCCTCAAGTGTTAAATCAGGCATAATATAGTCGAAACTTCCTTTCATGTAGCCTTCAATAAAGCTTGCGAAACCACCTGTTGCAACAACAATATACTCTTCAGGCGCAAGTTCAGCCTTGAATTTTTTAATCATTCCGTCTATCATACACGCGTTGCCGAGAACAATTCCAGATAAAATCGCATCAACTGTATTTGTCGCAACCGCATGTTTAGGCGGATAAAGTTCAATTTTAGGAAGTTTACTCGTTTTTGCGTTTAAAGCGTTTAACTGCATGTGCAGACCAGTCGTAATTAAACCGCCGATAAATTCACGTTTTTTTGTTACAACTTCAAATGTTGTGGCTGTTCCAAAATCAACAACAATTGCGTTTTGACCAAATTTCTCTAAAACGCCCATCGCATTTGCAATTCTATCTGCGCCGACTTCTAACGGATTGTCAAGTTTGATATCTAAATCAAGCGGAGTTTCAGGCGTTAATACTAACGTATCAATCCCGTATTTTTTATCGAGAGCAGCTTTGTACTCATAATCCAAACCCGTCACAACAGACGCTACAATTGCGCCCTCAAGAGTACTATCTGTGATATTCTCCTCAATAACTCTTAAATCACAACAATTTGATGGCGCTCTGAATCGTTTGACCAATTCGTCGCCATCAAATATACCAAATGTTATATTGCTGTTTCCGATATCAATTACTAAAATCATAGCAAAGATATCTTAACACAAAATTTTGTTTTGTTAAATCCCTGCGCAGTTGTTACCTGATGTGCCAAAAGTTGATTTAACTGTTTCAAGGAAATTTGCTCCATTAGGTGCAAATGATGCGGTCATTCCGCCCGCTTGTTCTTCAACCGGCTTTCTTTTTACTTCAGCAGCTTTTGTCCATAATGATTCAGCATTACCAGCTCCGCCTATTGCTCCGACTTCTGCCATAATTATCCTCCATGATAAATATTTTTTCTATACTCTATATATACTTATAAAGTTTTTCTTTTCTAAATAATTGCTTTTTTTAGAACGCAAATTAACATTTCGTTACAAAGGCTAAAGTTTTACGCGAGAAAGCCGATGTAAATAATACGACAGGAGTATGTGGAAATGAAAAAAATCACAGCAACAGGAAATGAACGCATTGGCGTTAAATATATATTAAGAGGAGCGAAACGCCGTAGAGGTAAGGCGTTGGAAGCCGTGAGAATGATTAACTCACAGGCAGGTATTCAGGCTGGCTTATATGCTATCAAATAGCCAACAGATTAGATAAGAAGAAGAGATTTGAAAGGGACTTGCAAAAGCGAGTCCCTTTATGTTGTTTTTGTATATTGTCATGCTGAACTTGTTTCAGCATCTGTCCCATTTTGCGAATCATTGGGATTGAAAGGCGTTGAACACAAAGACGTAACGTTTGACAGATCCCGAAACGAGTTCGGGATGACAATAGCATTATGCCCAAGGTTTAACCAAAAACTTAATCGCATCGCCTTTTATGTGTTCTTTTAGTGCAAATTCTACTTCATCTAGTCCGATTGTGGCTGTGATTAATTGTTCGACGTCAATTTGACCCGAAGCGATTAATGATAAAGATTGTCTGAAGTATTTAGGTGTATAGTGGAATACACTTAAAATCCTTACATCACCGTAGTGCATTTTGGCGGTATCAAACGAAACTTTTTCGCCTCCTTTGCAGCCGCCAAAGAAGTGAACCGTACCGCCTTTTCTGACGCAAGAAAACGCGGTTTCCCACATCTGAGGAAGTCCGATACATTCAATCATAACGTCTAACCCTTGAGGCGCGTTTGCAGTGTTTTTAAACGCCTGACAAATATCATCGCAGTTTTTTAAATCAATAACTCCGTCGACAAGTGCAAAATCAAGTGCTTTTTGAAGTTTAAGCGGATTTCTTGCCGCAGCATAAACCTTTGCGCCTTTAAGTTTTGCAAGCCGCGCAAACATTAAACCAATTGGCCCCAAACCTAAAATCCCAACTGTATCTCCCGCCTTAATTTCAGTTCTTTCAACTCCGTGAACGACATTGGCCAGTGGTTCTGAGAATACTGCTTTATCAAAACTTAAATCATCAGGCAAAAGCAGAGTGTTCTTATCAACAATTCTTTTAGGAACAATAATGTATTGTGCGTAAGCGCCGTTTAATAAATCAAGATTTTCGCAAAGGTTAAATTGTTCTCTCTGACAAAAAAAGCACTCGCCGCAAGGTGCAGAATTTGCCTAAACGACTCTATCGCCAGCTTTAATTTTTGTGACGACCTCACCTAC
>CANAJP010000032.1 GCA_947361615.1 uncultured Candidatus Melainabacteria bacterium
GAAACAGAGCGTACGAAGCAATCGTTAAAGGCGACAATATTCCAAGACCGGGTATCCCTGAATCATTCAAAGTACTGGTAAGAGAATTACAAAGTATCGGTTTAGACATAACCGTTGCCAAAAAAGATGGTATCGAAGTTGACTTAATGACTGATATGGACGACTTGAGAAAAGCTGCTCCAAGAAGAACATTATCCGACATCGATTCAGAATTGTTGAACATCAACTTCTTTGAAACACCATCTTCATTAGGCGATTTATAAATCTAAGGGGGATTTATTCCCCCTATCTTCACGAATTTAAAAGGAGAAAATAAAATTGACTACAAGTATTGATTATTTTGACTATATACGAATAAGTATTGCGTCACCAGACCGCATACTTAAATGGTCGTACGGTGAAGTCACAAAACCGGAAACAATTAACTACCGTACGTTGAAACCGGAAAGAGACGGTTTATTCTGCGAAAGAATCTTTGGACCTACAAAGGACTGGGAATGCTATTGCGGTAAATATAAACGTGTTAGACATAAAGGTATTATCTGCGAACGCTGCGGTGTAGAAGTTACAGATTCAAAAGTAAGACGTCAGAGAATGGGTCACATTAAACTTGCTGCCCCTGTTTCTCACATCTGGTTCTTAAAAGGTATCCCTTCATACTTAGGTTTACTTTTAGACATGACTCTTAAAGATTTGGAACAAGTAATCTACTTCAACAGCTACGTTGTACTTGACGGTGCAGAAAGCCCTTACAGAAGATTACAATTAATCACTGAAGAAGAATACGATGATTATATTTCTGAAAACGAAGAAACCGAATTAAAAGTAGGTATCGGTGCAGAAGCAATCAAAGAACTTCTCGGTGAATTAGATATCCACACACTTGCAGAAGAAATTCGTTCAGAACTAGAAATGGGCGTAACTTCTGTACAAAAGAAAAGTAAATTAATCAAAAGATTAAGATTATTAGATTCATTAATCACATCAGAAACTGATCCAACCTGGATGGTAATGGATGTACTTCCTGTAACACCTCCTGATCTTCGTCCAATGGTACAGTTGGATGGCGGACGTTTTGCAACATCTGACTTAAACGACTTATACAGACGTGTAATTAACAGAAACAACCGTTTACAAAGACTTTTGGAAATGGGCGCACCTGAAATTATCGTTAGAAACGAAAAACGTATGTTACAAGAAGCAGTAGACGCATTGATTGATAACGGCCGTCGCGGAAGAACCGTTGTTGGCCCTAATAACAGAGCGTTGAAATCATTATCTAACATTATTGAAGGTAAACAAGGTCGTTTCCGTCAAAACTTGTTGGGTAAACGTGTTGACTACTCAGGTCGTTCAGTTATCGTTGTCGGCCCGCAATTGAAACTTAACCAGTGCGGTCTGCCAAAAGAAATGGCAATTGAGCTATTCAAGCCTTTCGTTGTAAATAAATTAATAGAAAGAGGACATGTACAAAATATCAAATCTGCAAAGAAAAAGATTGAAAGATCAGACGCAGATGTATGGGATATTTTAGAAGAGGTAATCGACGGACACCCTGTAATGTTGAACCGTGCACCGACCCTTCACAGATTAGGTATTCAAGCATTTGAACCTAAATTGGTAGAAGGCCGTGCTATTCAACTTCACCCGCTCGTTTGTACAGCGTTTAACGCCGACTTCGACGGTGACCAAATGGCTGTTCACGTTCCACTTTCAATCGAAGCTCAAACAGAAGCAAGAATGTTAATGTTAGCAACTAACAACATCCTCGCTCCTGCAAACGGTAAACCAATCATCACTCCTACTCAGGACATGGTCTTAGGTATGTACTACTTAACAATCATTAAAAAGCCTGATATGGAACCAAAAGGTTACTTCTATAACTTCCAGGATGCGATTTCAGCTCTCGAAGTTGGCGTAATCGAACTTCACGACAAAATTGTTGTAAGAGATGAAAAAGGTGAAAGAATTGAAACTACAGCAGGAAGAATTATCTTCAACGAAGCTGTGAAAAACGCTCTTGCATAGGTGCTTTGAGCGATTTACTAAAGTTACAATAAAAAGGAAAAAGTATAAATGGAAACAACATACACTAATACAAAAAAATCTATTGAATTCATCAACAAACAGATGGATAAAAAAGGTTTGAATAAATTGTTGGCTCAAATTTATTTGGAATTCGGCGGCGCTAAAACTGCTGAACTTGCAAACAGCTTGAAAAACTTGGGCTACAAATATGCAACAAGATCCGGTGTAACAATTTCGATTAACGACCTTTCAGTTCCTGCTGTAAAAAAAGAACTTTTACAAGAAGCGGAAGCTGAAATTGAAAAATCAACAAACCGTTATTTGAAAGGTGAAATCACCGAGGTAGAAAGATATACAAAAGTTATCGACACCTGGTCAGAAACAACATCAAAATTGACAGCACAGGTAATCGAAAACTTTGACAGATTAAATCCGGTATATATGATGGCATTCTCCGGTGCGAGAGGTAACGTATCACAGGTATCACAATTGGTTGGTATGCGTGGTTTGATGGCTGACGCACAAGGTCAAATCATCGACTTGCCTATTAAATCAAACTTTAAAGAAGGCTTGTCCGTAACAGAATACATCATTTCATCATACGGTGCACGTAAAGGTCTGGTAGATACAGCGTTGAAAACAGCTGACTCAGGTTACTTGACAAGACGTTTGGTTGACGTTGCACAAGACGTAATCATCCGTGACGTTGACTGCCACACAACTAAAGCAATCAACATGAAGCCTATTATGGACGGTGATCAAGTTATTGTTCCGTTAATCGACAGATTACTCGGCAGAACGATCGCTGAAGATATCGTTGATGCTAACGGCAACGTAATCGTTCCAAACGGCACAACAATGAACCGTGACGATATCCAAAAAGTTGAAAAAGCAAAACTCAACTTAACAGAATTAAGAGTACGTTCAGGCTTAACCTGCGGACTTGAATACGGTATTTGCCAAAAATGCTACGGCTGGGCAATGACAACACAAAAACCTGTAGACATCGGTGAAGCAATCGGTATTATCGCAGCACAATCAATCGGTGAACCAGGTACACAGCTTACAATGAGAACATTCCACACCGGCGGTGTATTCAAAGGTTCAGGTGCTATGAAATCAGTAGACGCAAACCTTGCCGGTGAAGTTATCTCTGACGTTAAAACAAGAGAATTGAGAACACGTCACGGGGATATCGTTCAAGTTTCTAACTACGAAGCAGATATCGAAGTTAAAGGCGAAAAACGTTCTGAAAAATACCATATTCCAGCTGGTTCAAAAGTATTCTTCAAAAACGGTATGAAAGTTGAAAAAGGCTTCAAACTTGCTGAATACGAACCTGCATCATCTGGAGATGGTTCACGTTTGACAGAAAAAGCTACAAAAGATATTACAACCGATTTAAGCGGTGAAGTTATATTTGAAGATTTCGTTGCCGATGAAAGAAAAGACAGACAGGGCAACATTTCAAGAACAACTAACAAACAAGGTATTATCTGGGTTTTAGGCGGTGACGTTTACAACCTTCCGGGTGGTTCAAAAGTTCTTGTTAAAGACGGTCAAAAAATCAAAGCCGGCGAAAAACTTGCTGAAACTTTAACAATCTCAGAACACAGCGGTGAAGTTAGATTTGGTGAAGATTTAGTTGTTGAAAAAGTTGACTTTGAAGGCAAAAAAATCAACAAAATTGTTCAAGGTAAGGAAATTACAATTGTTATCGCGTCAATCATTCCTGGTAACGCAACATTTGAACAAACTAAAAAAGAACAAATCTGGACAGTTCCATCAACCGGTGAAAAATATATCGTTAAAGCTCCTGTTGACACAACAGTAGAAAACGGTATGATTATCGCTGAATTAATCGACGAAGATTGCGTAGTATCATCATCAGGTGAAATACGTTACGTTGACGTTGAAGTTGATGAAAACCAAATTATCACAAAACCTGGTAAAGTAATTTTCATTCCGGAAGAAATTCACCAAATCAACAAAGACTCAGCTCTTAAAATGGTTGAAAACGGAACACAGGTTACTGCAGGTACAGAAATCGTTAAAGATATCTACTGCCACTTAGACGGTATCGTTGAATTCAAAGAATACAACGACGTAATCCACGAAATTACAATCCGTCCGGGTTCAATCCATACCCTTTCAAGCGTTTCTGAATTGAAAGTAGACGAAGGCGAAGTTGTTAAAAAAGGTACCATCATCGCAGACGGTATCAAAGCAAAAGAAACTTCAATCGTTACAATTATGGATTCAAGCCTTGAAGATTTAGATATCGACGATTTAGATGAAGAAATTGATTCAACATTGTCACTTGATGAAGATTCAATCTCTAACCAACCAATCCAAATTCTGGTAAGACCGGTTCAAGTATTGGATGTACAACAAAGAGATGTATCAATCAAATTTGACACAACAGATAGTTTGATTGATATCGTTAATGTTACACAATTACAATACAAAGACGGTGCAAGAGTAAGAAACCTTGACGGTTCAACTATCACAAGAACAAGTTTAGTTCTTCAAATGCAAGGATACCTCTCACACCTTAAAGGTATGGTAGAAATTGATGAACAAAACAACTTGAGAATAGTTGTACTTGAAAACTTAATCGTTCGTCGTGAAGTTGACAGCAGTTCTAAATTGATGACATCAATGCAAACAGAACTTCTCGTTAAAGATGGTCAAGTAATTGACGCAAAAACTCCGGTTGCAAAAACTCAAGTTCTGGCAATCGAAGACGGTGTAGCTTCAATGAAAGGCATGAGCGAAGATGCAAGAAGACTTCTTCTTACAAGCGATACTTTTGAAACAACAGTTGCAGTAAAAGGCAAGGCTGTAGTTTCTAAAGGTGATTTTGTAAGAATGGATAGCGTAATTGCAGAGAGCGGTGAAAGAACTGAAGTTTCAGGTCAAGTAATTGCAGTAAATAAAGGCGAAGTTACAATCAGAACAGGCCGCCCTTACTTAATCAGCCCAGGTACAATGTTACAGGTTGACTCAGGCGCACTTGTTCTACGTGGTGATAACATTGCAACACTGGTATTTGAAAGACAAAAAACAGGTGACATCGTTCAAGGTCTTCCGCGTGTAGAAGAACTTCTTGAAGGTCGTAAACCGAAAGACTGCGCAATCCTTGCAGAAGAAGAAGGTATCGCAGAAATCGTTACAGATGAAGACTTACCAAGACTTTACATCGTTAACGAAAACGGTAGAACTGAAATCAAATACACAGTTGATTCAAACATTATCGTAAACAACAAACAAAAAATCAGCAAAGGTCAGCCTTTAACAAGCGGTCCTTTGAACCCGCAAGACGTAATCAGACTTTGCGGCCCTGAAGCAGCTCAACAATACCTTGTAGACGAAGTACAGCGTGTATACCGCTCACAAGGTGTAGAAATCGCTGATAAACACATCGAAATCATCGTAAGACAGATGACTAAAAAAGTTAAAGTTCTTGAAAGCGGTGATACAACATTGTTACCTGGCGATTATGTTGAACTTCAAACGTTTGAAAAAGCTAATGAAGAAGCTATTGAAGCAGGTAAAAACCCTGCGACTTGTGAATACCAATTGCTCGGTATTACAAAAGCTTCATTGAAAACAGACAGCTTCATATCTTCAGCTTCCTTCCAAGAAACAACCAAAATCTTAACAGAAGCGGCTGTAGAAGGTAAGAAAGACTTGTTGAGAGGTTTAAAAGAAAACGTAATTATCGGTAGATTAATCCCTGCCGGAACCGGCTTCCACCACTTAACAAACTCTGATGAAGAAAAAGAACGTGAAGAACGTAAACGCGCAGTTGCACAACGCAATCAGGCAAGAAAACCATCAGCGATTTTGGAAGAAATCGAAGGAATGTTCGGAACCCCGGATTTTGCGATGGAAAATAATGAAGATGAAAATTTCGACGATAACGATGATATTATCGAATAACCGCTGGTCAAGACGGATTCCTAAACTGGATCCGTGCTGACGATAAACAATAAGAAGCCCCTTATTTTTAAGGGGCTTTTTTAGTAGTTATTAACGTTTTACACAACGAACAGCCGCTCGCACAGAGCGATTAATTTGATGACGATAACCTGTATTAAAATGCTGGTACCAGGCTGTATTAGAAGAAGTTACAGAGCCAGACCAGAACCAGTAATCCTTAATCCCTGTTAATTCATAATTATAAAACATTGCAGCCAGTTCATCCTTATTAGGAATGCGACTTTCAGGGTCCTGCTTGGTACAAGCGGCGCTGGCATTTAGTTGCTCAATAGACTCTCCAGCATTTTTTAAAAGAGGAATTGGCGCAACGACAACACTGTCAGTTGGATATAATACCGTGATAAATCCTATATCTTTGCCAACGGTATTAGGCCCTTTCAAACCGTTGAGATCATAAATAAAATTTGCACACATCATTGGTTGAGTATAAACATTAGCTTTTTCTCCTAAGTCTGAAATACAAGCGGGATTGTAGAATAATACAAGACTTTCACCGTTTTGTGTTTCAAACGCGGCGGCCTTTGTATCAATATTATGCTGAGGATTTATATATGAACTTCCGTCACCATCAACATAGTTACTAGTAAATCTACTATTAAACTCACTTAGTTTTGTTGGAAATGAGGCTATTTGGCTACCAACTAAATTTGTAAAACCGGTGGGAATACCACAATCTTCAAGGTGCTCGCTATCACAGATGTTATTAATTTTCATAACTTTAGCCAGTCCGTCTGTAATAAATGTTTCTGCGGCTGTATCAACAGCATCGCTTGCTCCTGCTGAACTTTCTTCTTTCAATGTTCCATAGCCATTTAATGCGGGCATTAATGCTATTGCCTGCGACATACGCGCATAAAGGGCTTTTCGTTGTGTATTCCAAGTACGCTCGTTAATATTGCCAGTTAGCGACGGAAGCGTTATCGCGGCAACCACGCCAATAATTGTTAGAGATAAGAGTATCTCAGCCATTGTAAAGGCCTGTTCAGAACTCCCCCCCCCCCCCTGCACAACTTAATACATTTCTTTGTTTCATAATTAATTCCATCCTTTCTAAGGTTAGTTTAAACCATGTTCTAAATTTAGTCAAGACTTTACATTTTATATAAAAGTATTAAAATAGAGTTATGAAGAGAGCTTTTATTTGTCTATTACTCGTTTTTATTGCAATTCCTGCGGCAATGGCCGAGGGTGAAGATTTATGGGGAAATTTCGGCGATATAAACTTCTATAATTCAGACAAACAAACCGCCGTAAGCGACGAACAATTCGATCAGACTGTAGAAAAAGTTAAGTCCAAAAAGCGTAAGCCGCTATTTTCACCCAAAGAGCCTAAAAAGATGAAAGGTGAAAGTTATCAGCAGAGTAACGAAACCGAAATCATCAGTGGTATAGAGAAAGAAACGCCCGTTCTAAGGGTTCCGTATGAATTAAAAACGTTAGAGGGTGGAACATTGCCAATCGGGCATTATCAGGCTGTTTTTGAAAAAGATGACGACGGGTTTGTCACGATGAAACTTTATCAGGCGCACTATATGGTTGCCAAATACCCTGCGCAAGAAACTGAAGAAGATTTATTTGACGAACATATTAACTATTTAACGCTGGATGATTTTGACGAAACAAAAGTAAAAATAAATTACGGCTCAATAGATTTCAACGCGTTTGCGATTGTAGAAAAAAATAAAAGGCGCCAACCTTGACGCCTTAAAATACGTGCCATTGCGGCACAACATATCCAAAATCAACAGCGATGCCTATCGCTAAAAAGCAGTTCTCCGCCGCCTGCCGTCACCGCTCACGCAGTGCCGCGCCGCGGCTCCGCTGTCTACTGCTCAATCTTTTTCAATAGGTTATCAATTTCTTCTTTCAGAGCGAGAAGAAAAAGAGTAATTTCGTTTTTGAAGCTGTATGCTCCAGGCCAAAATGAATATCTATACATCCTTTAAACTCCTTATAAACTAACTGCCTACAAGAGTGTATTCGGGATGAAAGCAAAAAAACTTTAGTATAAAAAGGCAAATGTTACCGGATTGTAACAAATCATTTTTTCATTGCTATAACAAGCACCGGAGCGTAGGTAAGTGAAGAAGCGTTACTATTATCGCAAAACTCTCTTATATCGTGGAATGTCATTTTTTTGGAATCAAGAGAGTTAACGCCGGTGTTTTTCAGATGGGCTAAAAGCTCAAGCGAGGTGTTGAATTCAAGTATACGTTCAAATTCTACAATTTCAAGGATTTTAAAGTCTTTTTCAAGCGCGGCACTGATTTCTTCAACAGAAAGATAATTCAATGAAACACCCAGAGAATTACGAATTTCCTTAAAATTATTTTTTGAAAATGTTGAGAATGCCAGAATTCCATTTTTTTCTAAAAGTCTTGAGTAATGCTCAAGCGGAGCGCTAAGCGACGAAAACCACTGGAACATCGCGTTTGAAATAATTAAATCCGTAGCTCCTGCGGGCTTAATTTTACAGGAATTTCCGGCTATAAAATCATAAACCGGTACAATTTTATCAAGATAAACTCTGGATTTTTCAACTAAATCATTGCAGGTCAGGCGGTCAAACTGCAAATCGCGGACGATAAATTCCGTCAACAAGCCTGTACCTGATCCGAGTTCGAGAATATGCGAAAAAGTCGCGCCGCAAGTTTTGATAAGCAAACGGACTAATTGTTCAGCCATTTCACGCTGAACAAGTGCATTATCGTTGTATTTCGGCATACTTTTTTCAAACTTTTGTTTTAAAATCTTAGGGTTTACTTGCATATTTCTTTCCAACTTGTAAAATTATAGAACGGGAAATGCCCATCCGCCAACGCTGTCACTGGAACGCCAAGTTTTTGCCATGCATTTCGCTGGTTTTTAGGCGGGATAATTTTATCGTGGTCACTGACAAATGCTTTCTTGTAAAATCCATCCGCCAAGGCAGGTTTATCATAAATCCACGATTTCAAGGCCTGAAGTTCTTCCACACGATCATCAATCGTACGATTAACAGGGTTAGCCCAGTATTTTTGAACTTGTTCTTCATCAAAAAATACATTCTGATAAAATTTACCTTTTAGTCCCTCCTCCGCATATTTCAAAGTTAGATCAAAAGTTCTAACTGGAATTCCAAACTCATTGTCGATTGGCGTCGTGGTTCCGTTTAAGGCAACTGCAGTATTGAATTCAGGCAATACATCCCTCAATAGCGGTGCGATATAAACACCCATAGACCACGTAACAAGATGGTATTTTTCGTAACCGCTAAAATCCAAATCAAACTTCAAATCACGGTAATCGTACACAACGACGACATCAACGCCATCAGTTTTGAGGAATTTAAACGGCTCAGCGTCAAAACTCCAGCCCGCAAAAAAGATTACAAGTTCGGGATTTCCTGATTTATTAAGCCAAGTGTGTTTCATTACCTAAAATCTCCACTAATTTTTCTAAATCTTTTTCTTCTATATCAGTTGTAAGCGAGAGTCGTAATCTTGAAGTACCCTCAGGAACGGTAGGAGGCCTTACAGGCAGCGTAAAGTATCCATTTTGATACAAGAGATCACAAATCTCACAGGTCTTCTTATTTTCGCCTATAACGACCGGAACGATGTGAGAAAAATGTCCATCATTACCATTTAATTTTTTGAACAGTTTTTGTCCGAGTGCAATCATTTTATATCGTTCTTCCTTCATCTGCGCAAGATAGTTTTCAATAATCCATAGAGAAAACGCTATATTAATCGGCGGAAGCGCTGTCGAAAATATAAAAGAACGGGCTTTGTTCGTCAAATAATCAATCAGAGTGCCGTTTCCAACAACAAACGCGCCGACAGAACCCACGGCTTTACCGAAAGTTCCGACAATCAAATCCACTTTATCTATCAGGTTCAAATGTTCGCAAACGCCAAGGCCTTTTTCACCAAACACACCGAATGCGTGGGCCTCATCTACAACCAGAATACAATTGTATTTTTCTTTTAATTCGACAAGTTTTTCCAACGGCGCACAATCCCCATCCATTGAAAAAATACTTTCAGTAACTATTACCGCGCTTTTGTAGTGTCCGCGTTCACGTTCAAGAAGGGCCTCAAGACGCTCAGCATCATTATGCGGATAGCGGAAAAACTTAGCTTTTCCTAAACACATTCCATCAATAATGCTTGCGTGATTAAGTTTATCAGAAAAAATCACGTCACCACACCCGACAAGCGCGCTGTTAATACCAACATTTGCATGATATCCGCTATTGAAAAGCAATGCAGACTCTTTATTATACAAACTTGCCAGAAGTTTTTCCAACTCTTTATAAACAGGCAAACTGCCCGTCAAAAGTCTTGCAGAAGCACTTCCAAACGAATATTCATTCCCGCCGGCTTTCAAAAACTCAGCAGTAACGTCCTTGTTATCCGCAAGTCCGAGGTAATTATTTGAAGATAAGTTCACAAGACGCTTACCCCCAAACAGAATATATTTTCCGTCCTTAAACGAAATATCTCTGATTTCCCTATGATGAGCGTTTTGCTTTAACTCTTCCAGAATCTGATTGTAACTTTCAAACATAATGATAATTTATGACAAAAACGTAAGAATGTCTAGTTTTTATGCTTTTTTCACTTGCTTATTACGTTTACCAAATTGAAGTCCGTTTTTACCTACTTCAATATTTTCCAGTCCAGGTTCTACAAGTTTTTGGATAACATATTTTTCAACAAAATGGTCTATAAACTGGATAGACGCACCAAGAGCAATAAATCCACCCGCAGTTTTCCAGAGTTTTGTATTAAATAATCTGTCACGTTGACGCTGCTTCAAGGTTTCTTTAATCGCGTCTTCTATATGCCCTTCAATTGTATTTTTATCTTTTGCAAATGAACGTTTTGTATTATCGTAAAGCTTCATAAGCTTATTGCTAATACCTTTTGGACGTTTATCTTCAAGCAAATCACGTCGAATTTCAAACATTTCATCAATATTTTTGTTTGAATATTCTTCAACTTTTTTCAATTTAGCAGGAGTAAGTTTTTCAGCGTGTTTAGAGCCAAAAATCCAGCGTTTGAGAAGTTTGAACGGATTTTTAGTTTCCATACTTTTTTCGTGGTCTTGAAGATGGTTTTTCAAATGTTCATTAAATTCTTTTTTGAACCCGTCAATATCACCCTCATAATCTTTAAGTTTACGTCGTTTCAAGAGTTGTACAGTGAACTGATCAACTTCTTCTTGCATTTGCAAAGACATACCATTTTTAGACTTTTGAGCCATCATGGATGCAGCTTTTTGACCGTTATGAACAACAACAATCGGTAATATTACAGACGCGCAAGCCTGAAAAACAGCCTGTTTGAAGGCTCTTTTTCCGCTAGGTTCGTACTGTTGCTGATCAGATTTGTACTTGTCATAAATATCAGCCCCGAAATACATCAACGCCGGTACCCATAAGCCCATACCAAGCCCCGGTGCTATATCCATTACCGCTGCACCGACATCGTTAGTAAACGCAAGACCTCTCCACGGCCATTTTAATAAAGGGTCGTTGTATTCTTTTTGCGCCTTTTCAGATTTGTTCTGGAGTTCAACTTTATCTTCTTTCAACTCATTAACTTCCGCTGTAGAAGTTTTGGTCTGCAAACCCACACTACTATTCTTTACAGCATCAGAATTATTATTTGCAGCCAATAAACCAAACTTATTATTAGGGTTAGGGGTAGTTGTACTATTTATATTTAGGGTCATGTAGCTATTCCACTCCTTTTCACTACCCTAATATAACCCGTAAACGCCTAAAATTGCTAGTATGTAACATTTTTAGACAAAATTGTTACATTTCTACTTCATAATATCAGAGAATTTAAAGTCCTCATGTTTCTTAGGAATACTAATTTCTTGAACAACTTTTATTCTTTCCATAGATTTAAGCCCGACGCTTTCATCCTGCGTAAACATACTAACTAAAAAACTCTTGATATTTTTTAAACATTTAACCATAATATCACCTCACATTTCTATTATGAAACCGTAATTTTCAAAAACATTAATATTTATGGTATATTTTAGATTATCATGGATTACATTGAAGAAAACATTTCAAATTTTGAGGAAAGCTTCAAATTTTTTGAGCGAGAATTATCACATAACGAGCTTTATGAGTGCTTAAAAAACGGGAATATTGCAGAAAAACAGCTTGCCTGCGTAAGGATTGAAGAGTGCAATAACAGTAGAGAAGCCGAGATTTTGATGCAAAATCTTACAGGAATTGACGGAAAAGTTCGCGAAGCCGTTTCGTTTAAGCTCAGGAATTTTCTTCCTCAACATAAAGAACTTTTTCTGCGCAGAGATTTTTATGAAATTTTTCTTAATTCAATCATAGACATTAACGGCAACATCTGCCGCAATATTATCACGGCCTTGCAAGCAATTGCAGAGGTTGAAGACTTTTACACATACGCAGAATCTGAAATAATCAAACGAGGTCTTGAGGTTATCAGGACAATCGAAAACTTCGATTATAAAGACCGCAAATATGTAACCAATAAAGAAGTTTTCAAACTTTACTGGTATTTAGAAACTCTTTCTATATTTCCGAAAACCGACGCAACTGAACTTTTCCCGCTGTTAGAGCGGACAGCAAAAGTTGAGGAATACACAATCCGCGAAAAAACAGCCGGTCTAATGGTAAAACTTCCACCTGAAATGACAGAAAAATTAGACGGACTGAATTTTGATAATAATTTTTACGTTAACCTTGCGTTAAAAGCAGTTCTCCGCCGCTTCCCGCCTCGCTGAACCGCGAGCCGTGCGTGGCTGCGCTGTATAATAATCAAGCAAACAATTCGTTAATTTTATCCGTAATTTCTTGCGGATCCATTTCGTTCGTAACGTTATTTACATCCTGAGCAACCTGATAAAGTTTTGCGGCCTCAATTTTATCACCTGTAATTGTTACAGCACGTGCAAGATTAAAATGCGCAAGAGCATAATTCGGATTGCATTCAACAGATTTTCTAAACATTTCAATCGCAGGTGCAACACGCCCCAAATCATCAAGCATTATAACGCCCAAATTGTTATACGCGATATCGTAATTAGGGTCGTATTTTATTGCAAGTTCGTACTCTGTTACAGCTTCGTCCAAATCCCCGCGTCCCCAGTGAAGAAAGCCGAGGTTACAGTGAATTCTCGCATTCGTCGGGTCAAGTTCGAGCGCGTTACGGTAAACAGCTAGCGCGTTGTCGATATCTTCTTTATCATAAAACGCACTTCCAAGATTGATATAAACATCAATATCTTCAGGTGTTAGCAGGTAAGCGCTCTGATAAGAACTGATTGCTGCATCCAAATCATTACTTGCTTCCTGAAAAACAAATCCCAACGTTTGGTTAACAACACTAGTCCAGTTTTTACGCGGATTCAACGTAACCGCCGTTTGGAAATGTGAAATCGCGCCTTTGATATCGCCTTTTACGTACAAAATATTGGCTAGATTAGCGTGAACTTCCGGTAAATTCGGCGTAATTTTAAGAATTTTGTTGTAAACATCGACCGCGCTATCAAAATCCCCTTGTTCTTCATAAGCCTGACAGAGGTGTTTGTATGCAGGTATGTTTAATGTATCAAGCCAGATTGCCATTTTGTATTCAGTGATAGCATCCTCAAACCGCCCGAGCGCAAGGTAGACATCACCGAGAAGACAATAAAGAGGCGTAAATCCAGGAGCTTTGTCAATAGTTTTCAAATAAATTTCAAGAGCGTCGTCATATTTTTGACGTTGAACATTCATATAAGCATTGAAAAGCGCAGGAAAAAATCTTAAATTTGCAAAAACTTTTGACACATACCCGAGAGAAACACTATCAAACGGGAATGTTAAGACTGAAAGTAAATATTCCCATTTTGCAAGACATTTTCTAACCCCGGCTTTATAAGTTGAAACATCATAAAGGCTTGCAAGTAAAAATCTTGCAGAAGAAGTATTGAATGGTGCTGCGGCAATTGCTTTTTTCGCGTAATCAATAGCTTCTTGAAATCTGGCTTTTTTCGCATAAATTTGCGCCATTAGGTAGTATGCTTTAGGCTGTTTTCCATTTTTGTTAAGTGAAGTAGTAAGATAATTTACGGATTTATCCAAATCACCTTTATAAAAAAGAGCCTGACCTATTTTGAAATAAATCAAAGCAGAATCGATATAAGATTCAAGCGCTCTCTGGTATTCGGTAATAGCGTCGTCAATATACTGGCAAGAGTTGGAAATATCAATATGCCATGCTAGATAAAGGTCGCCGAGGCGAACATGCAAATCAGCGTTGGTCGGATCGTCTTTCAAACCGCCCTGACATAGTTCAATCGCCTTTTTAACGTTACCTGATTTGTATGATTTATTAATTTTCTTTTCCAGTTGTTGAGTTGTATTCATTTAAAATTCCCGCATGCGCTATTAATACAATTGTACTAAATGTCACGTGAAAAATCAAGCGATTCCAGCGTAATCCCATAATCGCTTGAGAACAAAGGCCTGTTTTACACAAGTGTAGTCTTTTGCAGAATAATAAAAAGGATAGGTAACCCTTTTACAAATATGCTTTCTTAGCGAAAACCCGTTCACTGCGCGAAGCATTCCAATATAGCTGTTAAAGACAAAATACAGCCATTCAAGAACATTTTCACCAAGGTCAAACACACCGTTTTCGTAGCGCCTGATAAGCCTGAAAATATCTCGCAAAGTTCTTTGACGCAGCAAAAAACGATTAGGTTTTGTTACATATCCAACAAAATCAATTCCGTTAGACACGAAATTTACTGTTTTTTTGTCTTTGTGCAAGGTAATCAGAAGCTCCTGTGAAAGGTATTCAGCGATTTTGTCATAGCAGTAATTTAGTCGTTGAGGCGACTCATCGAGAATGACGAAATCATCAACATATCGACAGTAATATTTACACTTGAGAACATGTTTAACATACTGATCAAGCCCATCAAGATATACATTGCTAAAAAACTGGCTTGTAAGATTACCGATAGGAAGCCCCTTTTTAGAGTGGCAATTCCAGAGGCTTTTGTACGCAGGAAGCATATTAAACTTCCACTGAGGGGACTGAACAATAACGTTATCTTTCGGGTTATGATATACAATCTGTCTCAGAAGTTCTTGCAGCCATTCTTCAGGAACACGCTCAATAAGCTTTTCATAAAGTATATCTTTGTCAATCGAAACAAAGAAGTTTTTGAGATCAGCCTTAAGGTAATAAGCTTTTTTCGTGTAATTGTGAGTGACGGCTTTAGCATATTGCTCAACCTTTTTGGCGGCATTAAGCGTACCTCTGCCCGGAATACAGCTAAAAGTATCGCGAATAAAAACGGCATAAAACCTATCTTTTATCGCGTTATAGACAAGGTGGTGGACAATTCTGTCTCTGAACGAAGCCGCCCAAACCTCGCGCGGCTTCGGTTTCAAGACAACGAAGCAAATACTCTGGCCGATTTTATAATCACCGGACTTCAAGTCATCATAAAGTTTCATCATGTTGGATTCTAACTCGAATTCGAATTCCATAGCAGATAATGAGCTGCGCTTGCGGCGCCTGCATTCATAATAAGCTTTGTAGAGGTCTTCAATTGTAAAATCAAGCTTAAAATCAACATTTTTGAACTTACGCTTGTTGTGTGATTTTCTTGCCATTTTTGCTCCATTAAAAGCAGTACTCCGCCGTTTCCGGCCCGCTGAACCGCGGCCCGCGCACGGCTACGCTGTCTAATACGCCTCTCTCAAGACTCGCTCACGTTCCTTATCGCGAGTCTTGCTCGGACATAAAAAGAGGTTGCAATCTTTTGTTTTATCGCCTGAACGCCCCGCAAGCCTAGCGGCGGACGCAACGCACATTGTTGCCATTGGACCGCGTGTTCGGGTTGCGGTTGCCCGTATTGAAATTCTGGTTCCATGCTGTGCCAGACTCTCCAGAAGAAATGACAGAGCCGGACCAAAAGTTACCGGACGCTTGGAGGCAGTCAAAAATCCTGTTAGCAAAAGCCAACGTAAAAAACGAAAGCGATTCGATAACCGGACTCAGAGTTTTGCTCTGACTTTTGATGTTGGAAGCCCACGCTCACCCCAAGAACAATAACCGCAAGCCATTATCCAAATATGAGGGGCGGTTGACCCCGCCATCCGCTGCCGACGAGATAAAATAGCACGCTCTGCTCCTACACTGGGGAACAGACTCTGGCCGTATTTTCAAAAGATTTTAACCAACCTGTTGACTGTTTTTCCAGACTGTCACGTTTTTGAATTAACGCAAAAAATCGGTTATCACCCAGTATTTTCAGGTCGTGGGCAGCTCTAATCAGAACGCCCAGCTCTTGTATATAACACAGCAAGAGTTTTAAAGATTCCACTTTATCTCTTGCGGTATTAGTTATATACACTTGTTTCAGTAATTTTATAGCAGAGTGGTGAAAATGCTCTCCTAAAGTATACCTGTAATCCTTCGGGAAAGTTTTAGTTACTTGCAAAACATCTATAAACAGGTCATAAGTAGTTTTATAGATAGGTAAGTGCTCGTATCTAGCCATCTTTTTCACTCCACAAATTCTTTCACGAAATTATAGTATCACGCACATCATTTAATCAGAATTACCCAAATGGATATTTTTATATTCTATATAAAACAGATGTTACCCTACATGTCATCCCGAACTTGTTTCGGGATCTGTCAAACGGGACTTTTTATAATAAACAAAGGAACTATTTTTATATCTTACGTTAATAATTTTATTGAATTTTTCTATTTAACTTATTCGCGTAACACTGGACAGATCCCGAAACTGTCTTGCTCGACTCGCAGGAAACGTGCCTCCGCGCGTTCCGCGCTTCGCACTCTGCTCGCTCGCGCAGTTCGGGATGACAATATTATAAAAGAGCGGCGGAATGGTAAACCATTCCGCCGCAACAGTCCGAAATTTCAGTATTATATGGGTATATAACTTACGAATTTCGGGGCCTTGTGCCTAATTTCAACTGAAAGGATGGATGTTGATTATTATGTTGCACAAGAGAGAAAATTCGCACTCATCCGCATGGTGTATTTTACCTGCGTTTCCTTGACCTGAGCGAGTTTTAGGGGTATAATTAAATAGTAAATAACTAAATAATTATGAGGTATCGCTAATATCAAAATTATAAAATTTTAATATTCATTTCTTCAGGTTTTCAGAATCGCGGCGTTGGAGTTATTCAAATCATGGCTGTTTTCGAAAAATGCGAAATGACTGAATAATTTAACTCCTGAACGCCCCGCAAGCCTAGCGGCGGACGCAACGCACATTGTAGCCATTGGACCGCGTGAGCGGGATGCGGGTGCCCGTATTGAAACTCTGGTACCATGCTGTGCCAGACTCTCCAGAAGAAATGACAGAGCCGGACCAAAAGCCACCGGACGCAATACCTAAGAGGGTTCTGTTGTAGAACATGGCTGACAACTCATCACGATTTGGCAGTCTGCTTTCCGTGTCTTGTTTTTGGCAGAGTTTGCCCGCGTTCGTCTGCGCTCCTGAACCAGCATTAGTCGCTAACGGTAAAGGCGCAACAATTACAGGATCTGACGGATAAAGAGCTGTTATAAATCCGATATCTTTACCAACAGTATTTGGCCCTTTATTACCATTTAAGTCGTAAACAAAGTTAGCGCACATTTTAGGTTGTGAATAGTGCCATCCTGTTTCGTTTAAATCTGCTTTACAGTTAGGGTTGTAGTAAACAACAATTGATTCGCCGTTCTGAGTTTCAAATGCAGCGGCCTTTGTATCTAATTGTGAATAGGTATAATCAGTACCACCACTACCATTTGGCCCATCATTGAATGTTCCGTTAAACATTGTATTGAAAGCAACCATTGTATTATAATTTGTAGTGAACGAATTTAGAACATCGCCGTTCATCGCTGTAATAGTATCAGCAATACCACCATCTGCTAACGCATCGGCATCGCAAATATTTGTTGTCTTCATAACTTTTGAAAGCCCATCCGTTAAGAACGCCATTGCTGCACTATCTTCAGCATCAATAGAACTTCCTGAAGCATCCACCCCTGCAGCATGCAATGTTCCGTAACCATTTAAGTTAGGCATCAATGCTAGCGCTTGTGAGAAA
>CANAJP010000033.1 GCA_947361615.1 uncultured Candidatus Melainabacteria bacterium
GCCAGATCCCGAAATAAATTCGGGATGACAGCCGCTGAGCGGCATCTGTACATTGGCCTGCGGGCTACCGGTCGACGATTAGCGTTCACGATGGCAGAGATACTATTATCTCTAACAATTATCGGTGTGGTCGCAGCGATAACGTTACCGTCATTGACGGGTAACATTAACGAACGCACTTGGAATACCCAGCGCAAAGCTCTTTATGCAAGATTTTCGCAGGCAATAGCGTTAATGCCTGCACTCAATGGGTATGGAACATTGAAAGAAACAACCGACAGTTCAGGTTCTGCTTCAATAGAAGACACTGCGGCTGAAACTTTTATAACAGCAGGACTTTCTAAAGTTCTTAAAATTAACAATATTTGTGACAAAACGCATCTTCAGGATTGTGGCATTCCGGCTGATTTTACACCGTTGGATAACCGTAGTATAATAAAGTTCCCGACCGATTGGAAATCGCTTAATTTAGCTATGACTAATGCTAGTCATATTACAGAAACCATTAACCAGTCACATTCTTTAATTAATGCCGCAGCTGCAGCTTTTGAAACCCAAAATGGTGAAAGTGTTGCGGTATTCTATCAACCTAACTGCGTGGTAGATATGAATGAACGCAATTTCTATATGATACAACCTAAAATCTGTGCGAATTTTATTTTTGATTTAAACGGCACTAAAGGACCAAATACAGTTGGTAAGGATATTGGTTTCTTAACGGTATTATATCCTACAGATTCACATGTTGTAATGCCATTGCCGAATATTGGTTCTATATCAAGAGGTAATTATGCTACTTTGGTTGCCCATTGTAGGAATTATGATAATGCAAGACTTCCTATACGTGAGGAATTAGTGTCAATGTTTACAAATAAAATTTTGCTTAATAATTCCAATGACAATTTTATGTCCGCAACTGTCACTCCAAGCGGTACTGGAGTCTATCATCTGTTTTTTGCAAACGGTATGATGGGTTCTGTTTGGAAAGATAAAGACGGTGGTGCAGTAACCTCCGGTTGGTGCGTAAAACGTAATTGATAAAATAAAGGGTGGTTAATTACCACCTTTTACTATTTTTTTGAACTTTTCTAAATCTTCTTTCGTATCAATTCCAACCGGAACAAAGTCAACTACTGTTGTTTTTATTTTCATTCCGTTTTGTAGCGCGCGAAGTTGTTCAAGGCTTTCAGCAACTTCCAGTTGAGATTGTGAAAGTTTTGTCATTCTTCTTAATGCTTCACGTTTATAACCGTAAATCCCTAAATGGCCATAGAAAGTCGCAACATCAGTATTTCTTTCATAAGGAATTTTAGAACGTGAGAAGTAAAGTGCATAACCATGGTTATCTTTTACGCATTTTACTAAATTCGGGTTGTTAATTTCTTCTTCATCTGTGAGTACGCGCAAAAGTGTTGAAATGTCGGCTTCGGAGTCTTCCAACACGTTTCTCATAACGGCGTCAATGCTTTCTGGTGTGATAAGAGGTTCGTCACCTTGAAGATTTACAACATGGCTGATTTCCGGATGTCTGTCCATTACTTCCTGAATTCTGTCGCTGCCGCATTTGTGGTTAGGGGATGTCATTTCTACATCGCCGCCAAACGCTTTTACAGCATTGTAAATTCGTTCATCATCTGTCGCAACAATAATCAAATCCGCTAAAGTTGATTGTGACGCTTTTTCATAAACCCATTGAATTATTGGTTTTCCTTCAACTTCGATTAACGGTTTGCCCTCAAGTCTGCTAGAGCCGTATCTTGCCGGAATTATAATTGCTGTTGCCATTTTTCTCTACCTCTTTTATTGTCTTGCTCGACTCGCGTTTAACGGGTCTCCGGAACCTGTTGCCCTGTTCTCACAGGTCAATCCGTTCCTGCGCCCTCAGCTCGCTCGCGCACGATATAACCAACCCACTGATTTTGGTGAAGCTCTTGAACTATTTCAAGATTACAACGTTTGATAGCTTCAAGAACAATCGGGGCTTTTTCATCCAGAATACCGCTGAGTGCGATATGACCGCCTTTTTTTGTTATACGTTGCAAATCTTCCATTATTTCGTTGAGGACATTATGCAAAATATTTGCCATTACAAAGTCAAACTGGCGGTAAATATTTTCGGATGTGCCGAGTTCAAACTTGCATTCAACGTTGTTTTTAAGTGCATTTTCTTTTGCCACGTCAATAACAGTGTCGTCATTGTCGCAGCCATAGACATAATTCGCGCAGAATTTTTTTGCGCAAATCGCTAGAATTCCGGAACCGGTGCCGATATCTGCGACATCTTTTCCCTTAACGTCAATAATTTCAAGCGCTTTCATACAAAGCTGTGTTGTCGCGTGGGTGCCGGTTCCAAATGCACAACCCGGTTCTAAGCGAATAACAATTTCCCCCTCTTTGTCGTTGTATTCCAGCCAATCCGGAACAACAACGATTTTGTCACTAACGCGGGTTATATCCCATTTTTCTTTCCACTTTTTAGACCAGTCTTCGTTCTCTTTTTCTGCCAACGAATGTTCCCAGCTTCCGAGCATTTCATCTGTAAAACCGCGTTTAATAAGAACCTTGCGGTATTCACTTAGAAGTTCATCAAGAGAATTAGGTCTTTCTGTTAGGAAAACTTTTAGCGTACCTTGTGTGGTTGAAGTCATTTCTAAATCTTTGTAGGCTTCTTCTGCAAGGATTACGCCCTCACACGGAAGATTTTCAAAACAAAATTCCGAAACAATATCTTCAATTTCAGGATTGATTTTTATTAGTAATTCAAAGTAGGTTTTCATTCTTGGAACGCGCCCATTCTTCTGAACTTGTCGTATCTGTCAATTTTTAGTTCATCAGCAGACATGTTAGAAAGTTCTTCAAGGCTTTCTAATATAACCGCTTTGAGATTTGCGGCCATTTCTTTGTGGTCAGTATGCGCCCCACCTAAAGGTTCTTTGATTTCGCCATCTATGATACCTAATTCTAAAAGGTCAGGGGCTGTAATTTTTAGCGCGTTAGCTGCGTCAGCCGCACGAGATGCGTCGCGGTAACGAATTGACGCACAACCTTCTGGTGAGATTACTGTGTAGTAAGCATGTTCAAGTAAGAACACCTTGTTTGCAACGGCTAAGCCAAGCGCACCGCCGGAGCAGCCCTCACCTGTGATAACTGCTATTACAGGAACATTTAATTTTGCCATGTCGCGTAAATTAACCGCAATAGCGCCGCCTTGATTGGTTTCTTCTGCACTGATACCCGGATATGCACCAGGGGTATCGATTAAAGTTATGATTGGCATGTTAAATTTACTTGCGTGTTTGAACAGTCTTAAGGCTTTTCTGTAACCTTGTGGCTGTGGCATGCCGAAATTATATTCTAAATTTTCTTTTGTAGATTTACCTTTCATTGTACCGATAATCATAACGGGTTTGCCGTCTAGTTTAGCGATACCACCGATAATCGCTCTATCGTCCATGCCCTCACGGTCGCCGTGAAGTTCAATGAAGTTTTCGCACATATTATTTACGTAATCCAAAAAGTTCGGGCGTTCAGGGTGGCGGGCAATCTGCAATTTCTGCGACGGTTTTAGATTGGCGTATAATTCTTTTTTACAATCGTTTGCCTGTTGTTCAAAATTTTCTATTTCTTTATGTAAATCCATTCCTGACTCCGTACTGATTTTTTTGAATTCTTCTATTTTTTTCTCTATTTCCATTATAGGCTTTTCAAAATCCAAAACTGTCATTATTACCTCTTTTTCGTTAAACCTTAGCTGTATTGTGCATTTCCAAAATATCTGATAAAGTTTGTTTCAAGTCTTTGCGAGAAGAAACGATGTCGATTTGGCCGTATTTCATCAAATATTCTGCTGTTTGGAAATCAGCTGGAAGCTTTTGTCTGATAGTCTGTTCAATAACTCTTCTGCCTGCAAACCCAATTCTTGCGCCCTGTTCTGCAACGATAATGTCACCGAGCATGCCGAAGCTTGCTGTAATACCGCCGAATGTTGGTTCTGTCAGAACGTTAATATATAAAAGCCCCTCGTCATCAAGTCTTGATACTGCGCAAGAGGTTTTGGCCATTTGCATTAAGCTTAACGCACTTTCTTGCATTCTTGCACCGCCTGATGAGGTGATAGCAATAACAGGAAGTTTCAATTCGATAGCTTTTTCCATAATTCTGGTAACTTTTTCGCCTACAACGCTTCCCATTGAACCGCCCATATAGTCAAAATCCATGATTGCTAGTGCGGCTTTTTGACCGTTGATTTCGCCAATACCTGTGATAACGGCTTCGTTAAGTCCAGTTTTTTTATGCGCTTGTTCAAGCTTTTCGATATAAGGTTCCGTATCGACAAAATTGAGCGGGTCGGTTGGTTTGATATTTGAATTTAATTCTTCAAATGTATTTTCGTCAATAAGCAAATTAATTCTTTTGCGTGCATTTATTCTAAAGTGGTAGCTGCATACCGGACAGACCATGCCGTTCTCTTCAATATCTTTTTTTAGAAGTTGAGCATCGCAATGTACACATTTAGTCCATAAATCCGGATTCATATCCACTTCAACCTTAGCTTCCAGCGCACGTCTTTGAATCTGTGCTTCTTTACGTTTTTCAAACCAATCTTGAATAGTCATATATAATATATCCCTAATTTAATCTAATTTACCTGTTGAGTATACCATAAAGAATATTTGCAAACAAGTTTGTGACGAAATTCTTAATATTTGTGTTATAATAGTTATATTGTAATTGAGAGGAAATATGAAAGTAAGTGTAAAAGTACCCGCAACATCAGCGAATTTAGGCCCCGGATTTGATACCTTGGGAATGGCTTTCCCTTTATATAATACAGTAACTATTGAAGAAACAGTTATGCCGGGTTCTGGCGTTTTGATTGAACTCGTGTCTGATTTTGACTATAAGGATAAAGCTCTTCTTGAGCATATTCCTGTCGATGAGAACAGTATTATATATAAAGCGGTTGAACTCCTTTATAATTCAATCGGCCAGACCCCTGCGGAATTGAAAATTACTGTTGAATCCAAAATTCCTATGACAAGAGGGTTGGGAAGCAGTTCTTCCGTAATTGTCGGCGCATTGATAGCGGCAAACGAGTTACTTGGACGCCCTGCAGATGAAGCTGCATTACTTTCTATCGCTTCAGAAATCGAAGGACACCCTGATAACGTTGCGCCTGCTATACTTGGCGGAGTTCTTTATGCTTCTGTTCAGGAAGATGCAAGTGTTATTTACAAGAAACTTCCATGGCCGGAAGAATGGAAGGTTACGGCATGCGTTCCTGATTTTGAACTGTCTACAGAAATCGCGCGTTCAGTCTTGCCAAAAGAAGTTCCGATGAAAGATGCTATTTTTAATGCACAGAGAATGGCTATGCTTATTGATGCTATTCATACAAAAGATTCAACGATGATGAAATTGGCTCTCCATGACAAACTTCATCAACCATACAGAATGAAGCTCATGCCGGGGCTTGAAAAAATTATGGAACAACTTAAATATGAAGAGAATGTTCTTGGCTGTGTAATAAGCGGCGCAGGTTCTACTATTTTATTAATAACCGAAAAGAATGGCGCAGAAAAGGCAAAATCTATTGTTAAAAATATTTGGCACGAATTAAATGTTAAAGTCGACATGTACGATTTTCCTATTGATATCAATGGTGCACAGATTATTTCTTAATTAATTGTTACGAAATCTTTACAATTCATGCTTTAAAAAGGCAATTTCAGCGAAATATATTACTTTATATATGTAACGAGGACTAATTTAAGGTGATACGCTATGATTGCTAATATTTTTGGAAAAATATTTGCCAAACAACAGAAGCTGACGGCTCAGGCCAAAGTTTCTCGTATCAATCGTGAAATCACAAGAATCACGAAAAACATTAGTCGTGCAGAAAGACAAGCTAACCAACAAAAACGTGCTGCTACTAATTCATTAAAGCAAGAATTCTCTATATTTACTACGCAAAATATTCAGGCTAGTGTTGTGGCTAGTGCAAAAGCTAATCCTGAAATGAAAGATTTATTTAATGAAGATGGTACAATGAATTATAAGAATCAAGCATTATGGCAAAAATTTAATGAAGAAGTTTCAACACAAAAAATGATTGCTCAAAATGAACTCCAAAGACAACTTGATGAAATTGAAGAACAATATGAACAGTTCCAAGAAATCACTCTTCAAGCTCTCAAAGACGAACAGGCTGACCTAGAAGCTGAAAAAGCAACAGCTGAAGCACAAATTCAACTCTTTGAAGGCATGGAAAAACAAGAGGGTGAATTCGCTAAGAGCAACATTCAAGGAATGTTTGGCTAGAGTAGCATAAATGAAGTTTAAATAAAGGAAACAGAAAATTTAAAGGCTCGCATAAGCGGGCCTTTAAACTTGACGCTGTATATTGTTTGCCATAAAATGTTTGTTATAGGATTTTACTATTATGAAATATTCAATATACTCCGCAGTCGTTGTAGGAAGCGGAATTTCCGGACTTTATGCAGCGCTTAGAATGAATAGAAATTTAGGGCTTTCTGATAATATTTTACTCGTTACCAAGTCAAAATTGGGAGAAAGTAATTCCCACTATGCACAGGGTGGCATGGTCGGTGTAATGCAGGAAAATAAAGAGGATTCAATAGGTTCGCACGTCGCTGATACTTTAAAAGCCGGCGCAGGGCTGAACATTGAGGATACTGTTAAAACTATTTCCGAAAATTCTGATGCGGTTATTAAAGATTTAATGAATTATGGCGTGGAATTCGATACTAATGAAGATGGCAAACTTTGTTACACTCTTGAAGCCGCGCATAGTGTCAGACGTGTTCTTCACTCTGGAGGCGACGCTACAGGCAGAAGAATTCAGGAAGCGCTTGCAAAAACTGTTCATGAAGCGGATGGGATTGATATTTATGAAGATTTTATCGCTGTTGACCTGCTTTTAAACGCTGATAATGAGTGTAAAGGTGTTATTCTTTTTAACACAATAACAAAAGAGTATGAAGTGATTTATTCATCGGTTGTAATTCTTGCAACAGGCGGAATAGGGCAGTTATACAAATATACGACAAACCCTGAGGGGGCCACGGGTGATGGGCTTGCAATTGCATATAACGCCGGTGTTCAGCTTCGTGATATGGAATTCGTTCAGTTTCATCCGACAGCTTTTGCGGCAGAGGGTGTTAAAAATCGTTCGCTTATTACAGAAGCTTTGCGTGGTGAAGGCGCAAAACTTGTTCATAAAGATGGGGCTGAATTTATGGATAAATATGACGAACGCAAAGAACTTGCACCACGTGATATCGTAACCCGTGCCATTTGTCGTGAAATGATTGCTCACAATGTTGAAAATGTTTATCTGAAAGCTTCTCATATCGGAAAAGAAAAGCTTGCGCACCGCTTCCCGACAATTTCAAGAATTTGTCGTAAATATGGTGTTGATATTAATAAAGATTTAATCCCTGTTGCACCTGCCGCGCACTATTTTATGGGCGGAATTGTTGCGGATGTCACAGGAAAATCTGAGATTAAAGGACTCTATGCGATTGGCGAAACCGCTTCAACAGGGCTTCACGGCGCAAACAGGCTTGCAAGTAACTCGCTTCTTGAATGTGTTGTTTCTGCTTACAAACTTGTTGAAAGTTTAAAACAAAACGATTTGAGTGCGCCTAAACAAATTGATACTGAAATTAAGGCCGTTATTGACAGATACTCTGATGAAGCTTTTGTTGATGAAACTATTGATATTGATGTAGAAACTCTAATTCAACAATTAAAAGATTTGATGTGGGATAAGGTCGGAATTTTCAGAGATGAGCTTTCTTTGAAAAATGCACTGGTCGAAATTAATAAATTGATATTAAATTTTAACCGTGATTACAAATGTCTTTCACTCAGAGAATATGAGTTTCGCAATATGTTAATTGTTGCAAAAGCTATCACGACATCAGCCCTTAATAGGCATGAGTCACGCGGAGCGCATTACAGAAACGATTTCCCTGAGTTTGAAAACCCGCCTGTTCACAGCTATTGTAAAAAAGATGAGGTAAAAATATGTTAAGTAGATTTTATATAGAAGAACACGTTAGAGAAGCGTTGAAAGAAGATATCGGCTTCGGCGATATTACAACCGAAAACCTTGCAGGTGAAAACAATTACCTTGAGGGATTTTTAAACACAAGAACTGACGGAGTTTTGTGTGGCGTTGAAGTTTTCAAGACCGTTTATGATATGCTTTCAAAAGATATTAAGATAAAATTTTACTTCAAGGATGGCGACATAATTAAAAAAGGTGACAAACTCGCTGATATTTCAGGCCCTGCGAAAGAACTTTTGATGGGCGAACGCCTTTCGTTAAATTATATTCAGCGTATGAGCGGTATCGCAACCGAAACGGCCAAATATCAAGATGCAATCGCGCCATATTCTGCAAAAATCGTTGATACGCGTAAAACCACGCCTAATTTTCGTGCTTTTGAAAAATATTCGGTAAAAACAGGCGGGGGGGCGCTTCACAGATTTAACCTTTCAGACTGTGCAATGATTAAAGATAACCATATTAGACTTGCAGGTTCTATTACGAATGCTGTTACAAAGCTTCGCGCTTCGATTTCTCACGCTCACAAAATTGAAGTTGAATGTGATACGCTTGAACAAGTTAAGGAAGCGCTTGAATGTAAAGCTGATATAATTATGCTTGATAATATGAGTGTAGAAATGATGAAAACCGCCTGCGAACTAATTGCAGGACGTGCGATAGTTGAAGCAAGCGGCAATGTTCATCTTGATACTGTTAACGCAATAGCTAGTACTGGTGTAGATATCATTTCATCAAGCGCGATTGTGGCGAAAGCTCCAACTCTAGACATCGGATTAGATATCTAACACTCCAAGCTGTCATCCCGAACTTGTTTCGGGATCTGGCCGGCGTTACATTTCAAATTTACACAAAAGAATAATCTTTGATTTCAATATTAGACATTTTGTTGAATTTTTCCATTTAATCTTTATCTGTCGCGCTTGACAGATGCTGAATCTGTCTTGGATTATTCGGCCTTGTCCAGAAGCGTGGTTCTGGACAAGTTACGGGCTGGGGTACTTCGTACCACGGCGCCCTACCGAAAATCCGCAAGTTCAGCATGACAGTGTGTGTGAGCTTCATTTAATCCATTTTAATTCAAGTCTTCCGGCACGTAAAAATTAGAGTTTTCAATGAGGTCCCGTACAATCGGGGCCTCTTTGTGTCCGCGGGTTACAAGTTGGTATTGTTGAACTATGCTTATAATATCATTAACACTTAATTTTATAGTACGTCTTTTGAAATTGTTTTCAAGAATTTTTGCCATTATTACCTCCACATTATATGTTTCGGTCGTTTGGTAATAAACTTAAAAAAGTCAATCGTTAAGTGTAAAAATAAAATTTCAAATAAAAAAACCGACAATAAAAATTGTCGGTTTTTAGCATTATATACAAATAGAATTAGTATCTATAGTGAGCAAATGCTTTGTTAGCTTCAGCCATTCTGTGGGTGTCTTCACGTTTTTTGCAAGAAGCACCTTGGCCGTTAGCAGCATCAAGAAGCTCGTTTGTTAATTTATCGATGAAAGATTTACCACTGCGTTTTTTAGCTGATTCGATTAACCAGGAAGAAGCGAGAGCGAAACCTCTGTCCGCTTTAACTTCGATAGGCACCTGGTAAGTTGAACCACCGATACGGCGAGCTTTAACTTCCAATAAAGGAGTAGCATTTGTTAGAGCTTTTTGGAAGATTTCAAGAGCTTTTTCACCTGATTTTTCTTCAATTCTAGCCATAGTAGCGTAGAAGATTTTTTCAGCGATAGACTTTTTGCCTCTTCTCATGATTCTGTTGATAAATTTAGAAATATCAACGCTGTTATAAATAGGATCTGCTAAAGGAATACGTTTAGCAGGTTTTGAACGTCTTGACATTATTTCTTACCTCCTTTAGCTGCACCTTTTTGGTTTTTCTTAGCGCCGTATTTAGATCTGCTTTGTGCTCTGTTAGCAACGCCGGCTGTATCTAAAGTACCGCGAACGATGTGATAACGTACACCTGGAAGGTCTTTAACCCTTCCGCCTCTGATAAGAACAACGCTGTGTTCTTGGAGGTTGTGGCCGATACCAGGGATGTATGAAGTAACTTCAAAACCGTTTGTTAATCTTACTCTGGCAACTTTTCTAAGAGCTGAGTTCGGTTTTTTCGGTGTAGTTGTATACACACGAGTACAAACTCCACGTCTTTGAGGGCAATCCATCAAAGCTGGAGATTTTGTTTTGTCTGTCAGTTTTTTACGTTCTTGACGAACTAACTGGTTAATTGTAGGCATTATTTTCTCCTTTTTTCTGATTGTTTAGACCTGAAACCCTTACGCATTCCGGTCTTTCAGTGTGTAATTCGGACAGCCGGCTAATCCAGCACGAATATGGGAAAGCAGTACTCCACCGCTTCCGCCCTGCTGAACCGCAGGCCGTGCGCGGTTGCGCTGTCTACTACCCCATTCGAAAAATTTGCTTATAGTCTTCGCAAATTTTTCTCAGGCGGCTATAAGTGTCCATATTTATTAAACCTCAAGCATTTTTCACTGTCAAGTAATACTTGATTTTCTTGGTAACAATCTACATAATTCTTCTGTGCAGATTTTTTTGACTTTATTAAATCTAGGGTTATTTATCGCTCGAATTCTATTGATTTCATATTTGATTACCATTGCTGGTATTGATTTTAAGCCACTTATATCCAGATCAATTTTGCCGTTAGAAGCGATAAAGAATTCATTTCTCAACGCAAAAATGTATTCTTTAAGTTTCGATTTTGCATTAGGAGTTTTAAAATTTGGCCATTCGTTATCGTGGATATCAATGAGTTTGTTGATATGTGTTTGTAAATTTTCTGCCATGTTTGGGTTCAGGGCGTGTTGGTTACGAATTGAAATTGCTCCACGTGCGGCATTATCTGCACTGCATTCCCAGATTACAACGCTTCCACCCTGAGATTCAGGAATTATGTGTTCAAGTGTGCCAAAATCATCAGCAAACATTTTCATTCCAATGTTTTCGGGATCGCGTGTTGCATATTTCACTATATATGCGTTTGGGCTGACGTCGGAGGTCGGAAGTTGACGAATTGTATGGATGATTTTTTCTGCAATTTCTTTATCTTTTACACTTTTGGCAAATTTATCAAACTTTGCAATTGTTCGTTTTCTTTTAAATCTTTTATCAACGTCGATATCTACATTAAATATTTCTTCAAATGTTTTACCAATGAGTTTTCTGAGTTCTTTCCCCTTAGTTTCCGGCAGGTCTCGTGATAAAAAGTTTAGTCCATCCAGAATTTCACGTTGTTCAAAAATAAGTGCTTTTTCTGCTTCCGGCTGCATAATGCCTAATAGTTCTTGAATATTTTTTTCAGGATGTAAAGGAGCCAATTCACTCATTTTTTGATACATTAATTTATTCATAGGCGTCATTTCGTCTAGGTGCGGGGTAAAGAATTTTAATGTTTCTAAAGCCGGTTCGCATAAACGTTCCAGCGGAATCATATCTTTATTACATACAGGACAAGGCAAACCAAATTTTAGTAGCTCTTTTAAAAAGTATTTTGGAAATCTTTCATCTAACTTTGCACTAAAGTTGACAGTATCAATGCTTTTAACAAACGTGTCGGTAGGGGGGGGGGCAGCCTTAACAGGTGTTTGTGATTGAACGTTATATTTATTGAAATTAGAATTTATTGAAACCGGTAATATTCTCATATTTTATAAAAATGCGAACAAAATTTTTTTTGCTATAATAATTTTATGGAGGGCGTTTTATGAGTATTCAAGAAATAAGAAGAGAACATGAACTTGTAGATTTATTTTGTAATTTGGCGGAAATACCGTCACCATCTTTGCATGAAGAAAAGGTTGCAGAATTTATAAAAAAATATTGTGCAGAGCGTGGAATTCACGCAGAGAGTGATTCTTACGGGAATGTTTATGTAAATATTCCTGCAACAGATGAGGGCAAACAGCCGATTTTGCTTTCTGCGCATATGGATGTAATTGGTGATGATAGCCCTGTAAAAACTTACCTTGACGGTGATTTAATCCGTGCTGAGGGAAGAACTCTTGGCGGTGACGACAAAGCTGGTGTTGCAAACGCGCTTTATTTCGCTACACAACTTGCAAAATCCGATATGAAACACGGCGGGTTAGAGCTTTTCTTTACCCGTGATGAAGAAAGCGGGATGAGTGGAATTCACAATGCTGATTTCAAAAAACTTCGCTCAAGATATATTCTGGTCTGCGATAGCGACAGCCTTGGGCAGCTTGAAGTTTCAGGCGCGAGCTACACTCTTGCAACAATTAATATTAAAAGCGCAAAAGGTGGGCATTCGGGTATTGATATTGGGGATAAAACCCGCCATAATGCGGCAAAGCTTGTTGCTGAACTTGTTTATAATCTTCCGCAAGGTGTTTTTTATGAAGAAAACGGCTCTGTAATCACTTCTTGCAACATCGGTGGAATTAAAGCCGGCAAACCTGAAGTTACAAACATTATTAATACTGATGCTCTCGTAACTTATTCAATCCGTAGTGCGTGCCGCGCAAAAGAAGCTGAACTTAAAGCTCAAATGGAAGCAGAAGTTCAACATTTTAACGATAAATATGCAACTCTTGCAACTGCAGAACTTACGTTTGCAGAACACCTGCCACCGTTTGAAGCAAGCAATGACAAATATATACCGGAAGTTTTTAAAAAAGCCGGTGCAAATCTCGGGTTAGATGTTAAGGTTTCATCATTCCACGCTGGCGCTGAAACTCATATTTATGCAAACGAAACTAACGCTACGGGTGAAAAATTCTCACCTTACTTAATCGGCTTGGCGACAGTTTGTAATATGCACTCACCTGAGGAAAATCTTGATTATAAATCATTACTCAAAGGTCAAGAATTGTTGAGCGAAATTTTTAAAATTTTTAACGCTTAATTATTCTCGTGCTACAATGTCCGTATGGACGTAAAAACAACTTTAGAATTTGATAAAATAACTGAAAAACTCGCAAATCATGCAAAGACTACACAATCCAAAGAACTTTGCCGTAATTTGCGGGTTTTTGACGATTTTAATATTATACAGAATGAACTGAATTTTACCCGCGAAGCAAAGGCTATTCTTGATTCCCCTGCGGAACTTCCGATTTCGCATTTGATTAATTTTTCAGATGTTAAATACTCTACAATGCACGGTTATCTGTCAGAAGAAGAGATTTTTGAGTGTGCCAAAACTCTTTCTACTTTTAGATATATTAAGAAATTTTTGCTTGATAATGCAGCGCTCGCGCCAAAACTTGCGGAATTTTCAAGAAATATAGCAGTCGATAAGGATTTAGAGGATAAAATTTTTGCAGCATTTGACGAGAGTCTGCAAATTAAGCACAATGCAACCCCGGAACTTGCAGGACTTTATTCATCATTGAGTGACAATGAAAAGAATTTAAAGAAAACCGTGACAGGTTTATTGAACAATCCGGACTTTTCAAAACACCTGCAGGAAAACATTTACACAACACGTGATGACAGAATTGTTTTTCAGGTAATGGCACCATCAAAAAATAAGATTAACGGTATTGTCCATGATGTTTCAGCGTCGGGCCGCTCGTTTTATGTCGAACCTGAGCAGGTCGTGCCGCTTAATAACCGTATTCGCGAAATAAAATCAATGATTCACGCTGAAATCGTAAGAATTCTTGTCGGTTTTACAAATCTAATCAAAACAAATCTGGAAGAGTTTATCAAATCCGAAAAAATCGTTGCGGAAATTGATTTTCACTTTGCCAAGGCTCGCTATGCCGTAAAAATCAGAGCGGTTGAACCGACACTTATTAGTGATAAAATTCTGAAGCTTGAAGAAATGCGTCACCCGTTATTGATTGATGTTGCAGAAAATGTTGTCGCGAACGATTTTGAAATAGGAAAAGACTGTCACTCAATAGTGATTACTGGGTCTAATACCGGCGGTAAAACCGTCACGATTAAAACTGTCGGGCTTTTTATTTTAATGACAAAAGCCGGTCTGTTTCTACCGTGTGCGTCTGCGAAAATTTATCCGTTTAAGCAGGTTTTTGCTGATATCGGGGATGCACAAAGTATTCAGCAGTCGCTTTCAACTTTTTCATCTCACATGACAAATATTATCGAAATTCTGAATAAATCAGATGATAAAACATTTGTTATACTTGATGAAATTTGTGCAGGAACTGACCCGACAGAGGGCGCTCTTCTTGCAAAAACAATTTTGGAATTTATGGTTGAAAAAGGTGTTACTTCTGTTGTTACGACACACTATGGTGAACTAAAGTCGTTGGAATATACAAATCCGTACTTTAAAAACGCCTCTGTTGAATTTGATATCGCAACACTTAAACCTACTTACAAGCTTTTAATTGGAATTCCCGGGTTGAGTAACGCGATTCTCGTCGCGACAAATCTGGGTCTTCCTGCTGAAATTTCCGAAAAAGCAAAAGATTTGCTTCATTCTCAAAAAGATAATTCAATAATTGTTGTTGAAAAGCTTCAAGAAACGCAGCATAAACTGACGCAGGAACTTCAAACCGCTCAGGAACTTCGCGAATCGACTGATGAAATCAAAAAAGAGTATGAAGAAAATCTGACAACACTGAAAAAAGATAAAAAGAAAACCGTCAAAATTATTAAAGATAAATTTGACCGCGAAATCTTAGACGTTAAAGCGGAAATTAAAGAAATTATGGATGAACTTCGCCGTGAAAAATCCGAGAAAGTTGCTCGTCGTGCTTATGCCCGTCTTGCACAATTAGAGGGCGGTTTCAAGGATAAATTAAGTGAGCACGAAATTAAAGAAGAATACGGCGAAATCGATTGGAATACTATTAAAATAGGTACGAAATTAACCGTAAAAGACCTTAATCAGATTGTGGAACTTCTTTCGTTGCCTGACAAAAACGGTAAGGTTCAGGTTCGAATGGGAAATCTTGCGACCAAATTGCCGGTTAAGAAACTTGCGCCTTATAATAAGAATTTTGATAACTCCGGAAAATACAAAGCGCCGAATACGACCCAGAACTTTACACTCAAAAAATATTCTGTTTCAGCGCGTCTTGATTTGCGCGGTTACAGAGTTGAGGATGCTCTTGACAGTTTAGAATTATACCTTGATGAAGTCAGCCTTGCCAGTCTGCAAGAGGTTATCGTAATCCACGGACACGGCACAGGCGCGTTAAAACAGGCTGTAAGGGATTATCTTTCACAATCTCCTTATGTTGACTCTTTCCGTCCCGGAAATGATTCTGAAGGAGGGGATGGAGTTTGCGTCGTGAAAATTAAGTAGCAAAAAATTTTTTCACCGGTTTTAATACCGAAAAGGAAAATTTTTATGTTTATAAATAATTTACCCCAAAACAATGCTGCTCAAAATTTTGGATTTACCGTAAAAGTTAAAGAACGTTCTAAACTTGTTGATATGAAGGATTCATATTTGTTTCGTACCTTGCCTAATGTACTGATTGACGAATTTGAGAAAAAAGCAGAAAAAATACTGCCTGATAATAATCTTCGTCTTGAATATTCAATATGGAAAAAAGAACCACGTGAATATTTTTCTGTAGATATTTATTCGGGTGATAAGCTTTTAAATAATACAATTGGACATGATGCAAGAGGTTTATTAAATTATTTGAAAAAAGCAACAAACCCGTATGTTACACTGCATTCACAATTATTCTATGGCGGGCAAAAAAGTCCCGAAATGCTAGCTAAAATTGAGCGTTTCAAAGAAACTGTTTACGCCCCCCTTAATAAATATAAATAATCCCCCTGCAGAGGTGCGTACAACACAATATGAATTATGTTGTACAAATCGGCAAAAGCCCATCAATACTTTAATTCTACCGTTATTTTTTCTTAATATTTTGTAATAATTATGAATTTTGACTGTTGAAAGCCTTTTAACTCCAATGTCACAACATAATTCATATTTAGTTGTGTTACAAGCAGAAAAGAAAGGTGGTAACAATGGTGGAATTTAACAGTATTAACAATGTTGAGGCTGTGAAGAAAACTCAGACTACGGAATTAAGAAAACTTCCTGCAGAGGCGCAAGGTGCTAATGTAGTTCCTATCACGTCGGGAAAAGTAGATAATGCCGGAAAAGGTACGGCGGTTCAGCGTTCCGCTGCTAATCCTTTTTATGAAGAAACGGATTTTGAACATTTTGATGGGCTGGGCGGTTCAAAAATGACACAGGCTGATAGTGCTACAAAACGTGTTAAGGGGGAACTCGCTAGGCTTTATAATGAAGTAAAACGTGCTAATCCTGAAGCTGTTGAAAATTTAGAGTTTCCACCGCTTCCAACAGTTCCTAAAAAAGGTAAAAAAGATTTAAAATTTGAGGCTTATATGAGTGCATTAGACCAATATAGGCAAACTTGTGAAGAACTTCTTGAGGGCGTTGGAAAGCAAACAGTGGTTGATGAAGTTCGTGGCGGAACAGCCGCAGTTATTGGCGAAGTAAGAAATGTCGGTAAAACAGTTGTTGCAATGGGTAATGCAAATCTTGCGGCGACAATGCAGGTTGGTGAAGCTATGCTTGACGGCTTACAAACTATCTACAATAAAATTGATACAGATACCCATACGGTTTTATCTGCTGTAAATTCAAACGGTCAAAAGATTTTGCGCGCTATTGACAGGCAGACAGGTCAAATTAAGCAGATTGTTATTGAAGATGGCGACAGAACCCGTTTACAACAATTTTTGAATACCGTGGCGTTAGATAGAAATATATCTGCAAAAATCGATGGTGTTCATAGACATATTGATGACAATGGCGATTGGGTTGTTGGTAAAACAAGTGAAAGAATTGATGATGCAGAACAGAATATCAATAAAAATATTCGTACAAGTGAGCGCCGTGTGAAAGAACACGTATCTGACGAACATGATAAAACTCGCAAATTTACTAAAAAAGAAATTGAAGAACATACGGTCTTCTGGCACGGAATCCCAGATCCGACCGGTATTGGTGACAGAATTAGTAGATTATTCGAATAAAATTTACGCCCTCTTTTTGAGGGCGTTTTCTTTACAAATTTCAAATTAATGTTTATAATAGAAATGTTATTTGAAAGGAGAAAATATGAAATTGGATTTAAGATTATTAGCGGTAACTGCTCTTGCTTTCGGAATCGGTTTTGGCTCAAGTAATTTTGCATTATCTGATGGCGTCGGTGCAAAAGTCGCTGTTGTTGATGTTCAAAAAGTAGTTTCTGAATCAAAACAGGTAAAAGCGCTTAAAGATGAACAGGCTAAAAAAACAAAAGATCTTACAAAATGGCTTGAAGTCGCTAACGCTGATGTCGCTAAACAGTCAACCCAAGCAGGTAAAGATAAATTGCTGAAAAAATATGAAGCTGATTTAGCTAAAAAACGTGAGGCTAACTCTCAGGATTATGCTAAAAAGTTAACTGAAATCGACAAAAGTATTTCAGCGTTAATTTCTGTTAGAGCAAAAGCAAAAGGATATGATCTTGTTCTTTCTAAGTCAACAGTTCTTTATGGCGGTGACGATTTGACTGCAGAAATTATTGAAGCTGTAAAATAACATATTTTATATTTTATTTTTTTAGATAAAACGCACATTGAAAATGTGCGTTTTGTTTATTTTTGTAAAGATTTTTAGAAATTTTGAAAAAAATATTACGAAAAATACTTATTTATTATGTCTAATTAAGTTAAATGGAGAGTGTTATGACAGGGAACGATTTTTCTATTGTTAAGAATTTTGGTAGACCAAATATTGTAAGACAGGATAATACTTATGTAGCCCCAAAATTTGTAGATCAACATGGTTTATTCGCGGGGGAGGGGGGGGCCTCTTTGAAAGGTGCCACTAAGGATGGTGAGTTTGACAATATGTGTCAA
>CANAJP010000034.1 GCA_947361615.1 uncultured Candidatus Melainabacteria bacterium
CCCCCCCCCCCCCCGGGGGCGCGCCGGCGCCTTGTAACCGGCTTTACCATGGCCGAGATACTCTTATCTCTCACAATTATTGGAGTGGTAGCTGCGATAACGTTGCCGTCTTTGACTGGTAACATAAATGAACGAACATGGAATACACAGCGCAAAGCGCTTTATGCAAGATTTTCTCAGGCAATAGCCCTAATGCCTGCATTGAATGGTTATGGAACATTAACGGAGGATAGTTCCTCCGGTGCAAGCGATGCAGTTGATACGGTCGCCGAAACTTTTGTAACAGCAGGTTTATCAAAAGTTTTAAAGATAAATAACATTTGTGACAGCGATCATTTTTCGGATTGCGGGTTTGCATCCAAATATACTACACTTAACGCAAGCATTAAAGATTTACCGTTAACTATGGCTGCATTGAATCCACTTATGACTTCCGTTACAATAACAGAGGCGGGCTTTAGTGCAAATTATCAGGTTTTAAATACAAAAGCGGCTGCTTTTGAAACACAAAATGGAGAAAGTATTTTATTATTCTATAACCCTAACTGTTTGGCCAATATGGGTGAAACAGGCCCTTATATGGTGCAGCCAAAAATTTGCGTTAACATGATTTACGATTTGAATGGTTCTAAGGGGCCGAATACTGTAGGTAAAGATATGGGCTTTATTACGGTATTGTACCCGACAGATAGTGCTGTTGTTGCGCCAATACCTTATAATAGACTTATTGGCAAATTCGCATCGGAGGATGCTTCAAGGGCTTGTACAAATGAGGCTGGTGATGAGTATCGGCTTCCTACAAAAGATGAGCTGGCATCTCTATTTGTAAACCGTGAGCTTTTAGGCTATGCGAAATCTGCAGGAAACAGTGGCCATTGGTATTCTTCTTCTAAGGTCGCATCTTCAAGCGGCACTCGTAACTGGCTAATTGTTCAGGGGTATGGGCAATACAGATTACCTACACCAGGCGGACAGTGGTATTCTTTATGTGTCAAGCGCTAAATTTTACCTTTCGTTATAGACGAGTTTTTTTCTAAAATACCATTGCGTAAGAGTCAATATCAAAATTATTACGAATAAAACGTAGGCAAGCGCACATGATTTGCCTACGTTGAAATATTCAAACGCGTTTTTATAAATTGCGTAAACAAGTACGTTTGTGCTGTTTTGCGGGCCGCCCTCGGTCATTAAATAAATTAGGTCGAAAACTTGAAACGAACTTATTGCTGTAATGATTACCACAAAAAATATTGTCGGCGAGAGCATTGGAACTGTAATATTTTTAAATGTCTGCCACTCGTTTGCACCGTCGATTTTTACCGCCTCGAATATTGATTGCGGAATTGTACCGAAAGCTGATAGAAAAATTACCATATTGTAACCGATGAGTTTCCAGACGCTTACTAAAATTAATGACGGGAGCGCCAGATGTGAATCGTAAAGCCAGTTTAAATGTGTATGTAAAACATTATTTATAAATCCGATATTCGGGTCAAAAATCCATTCCCAAACAATGCCGATTACTATCATCGGGGTTACGAACGGCAGAAAATATGCAACCTTGAAAAATTCTGCGCCGCGGATTTTTGACTGCAAAATATAAGCCAGAACCAGCGGAATTATTACGCCGAAAATTGATGTCGCAATTGCAAATGTAAATGTGTTCCCGAGGATTTGATAAAAAACTTTGTCTTGGAAAATTTCTTTGTAGTTTGCAAGTCCCGCGAATTTGATATCGTTCAGTAAATCCCAATCCGTAAAACTCAGGCCAAATGAACAAAACACGGGAATTATTATAAAAATAATTATTCCAAGCAGTGCAGGCAGGATAAACAGCCACGCCGCGTATTGCTCTTTATTAAGAATTTCCTTTAATCGTTTTTTCATGCTATTATTTTACCAAAAGAGGTGAGAATTATGCAAAAGTATGAAGAAAAGTATTCCCACGCGTTTGGTAAAAATGATATAAGAGGGATTTATGAGGATGATATTACGGAAATTTTATTCCAGAATACTGCAATCGGCTTTGTAAACTGGCTGGAAGAAAAATCCGGTAAGTGTGCGTCTGATATGAAAATTACCGTTGCTATGGATGCAAGACTTCATTCTCCGGCATTGAAAAACTCTCTCATCGACGGATTAACTTCCTGCGGCGTAAACGTTATTGATTTAGGACTTGTGCCGAGTCCGCTGGGGTATTATTCTGAATTTGCAATTGGTGGTATTACTTCTGCAATGATTATCACTGCAAGTCATAACCCATCCGAGTATAACGGGTTAAAAATGACGTTTAATAAAATGACGCTGGACGAAAAACAAATCGCGGAAGTTAAAGATGAAACATTTAAAATTTTTAATGAAAATTCCGTACAGGGAAATCCGGCGCTTGTGAGCCATTATGACATTGTGCCTGATTATATAAAAGATATGGTTTCGCGCTTTGGCCGTGTAGGCGAGGGCGTGAAAGTCGTTACAGATTGTGCGAACGCAACCGGCGGGGTTGTTGCTCCTCAATTATATAAAGAACTTGGGTGCGATGTTGTAGAACTTTATACAGAACCTGACGGCCGTTTCCCGAACCATCACCCGAACCCGAGCGTCGAAGCAACTTTAAAGGATTTGAAAGCAAAAGTTGTTGAAGTTGGGGCGGATATTGGTATAGCATTCGACGGTGACAGCGACAGGATAGGGGTTGTAACTCCTGATGGCAAAGCACTTACAGGCGACAAGCTCCTTTTAATTTATGCGCAGGATATGATTAAAAAACTTAAATGTGAAAATAATTCGATTGTTCCTTGCGTCGTTTCAGAAGTTAAGTGTTCACAGGTGCTTTTTGACACAATTAACAAAATCGGCGGACGCTCAATAATGTGCAAAACAGGTCACGGATATATTAAATCTGAAATGAAAGCTTCAGGTGCACTGCTTGCAGGTGAAATGAGCGGGCACACTTTCTTTAAAGACAGTTATTTCGGATATGACGACGCTGTTTATGCGGGATGTCGTATTATTGAAATTATCTCTGAAAACAAAAAACTTGACCCGCAATTTAAAATTCAATCAATGTTGACACCATTTGATGAAGTTTGTACATCAGATGAGGTTCGTTATCCTTGTCCGAATAATCTTAAAAAAGCTGTGCTTGCAGAATTCAAAGAAATTGTTGCGAACAATCCAAACCTTTTTGGTGACGAAATCAAGGAAATCGTTACGCTTGATGGTATGCGAGTTGTGTTTGATGGCGGGTTTGCGCTAATTCGTCAAAGCAATACGGAACCTGTTTTCACTCTTCGCTTTGAGGGTAAAACACCTGAATTATGCGCTCAATACCAGACTGCAATGATTTCAACGTTAGATGGCTGTGTAGAAAGACAAAAGGCGCTGCAGGCATGATAGAACTCCTTATTCTGCATACATTGATGCAAAAAGAAAGCACTATGTACTCAATAAAAAAGTACATAGAAACTGTTTACGCATCATTTGTAACTCCGAGTTTTGGCGCGATTAATCCTGCGCTTAAAAAACTTGTAGAAAAAGAGTGTATTAAGGCAGGAAAACTTATGTCTGAAGGTGGCAGGCTTTCTATTTATTATTCGATTACGAAAAAAGGTAAGGAAGCCTTGAAAAATCTGCTTCTTGAAGATATGAGCCAGAACCCGTCGCAGTTTTTTCTTGCGGCACGTTTGAAGCTTACGATGGCAGATTATCTTGATAAGGATGAGAAAAAACGACTTTTTTTTATTGTAAAAGCGCTTGCAACAAAGTTTAAAAATCAGGCGAAAGCAACGCAGGTTGAAGGCAAATTCTACTATAATATTGTTCTTGACAATATTTCGTGTGAATATGCAAACCTGATTACAATGGTGGAAGGTTTGGAGAAAGACAATGCCCGCAATAGTTAGTGATGTTATAAAAGATTCAATCGCAGAAGAATTAGAAATTTCTAAAGGCGATATTCTTCTTTCAATCGACGAAATGCCGATGGCTGATATGATTGATTATAATTTTATGTGTAAATCTGATTTTCTTACGCTTGAAATTCAAAAAGCTGGCACTGACGAAATTGAGGTGATTGAACTTGAAAAGGATTATGACGAGGATTTGGGGATAATCTTTGAATGCGCGGTTTTTGACAGAATTAAGCCTTGTCTTAATAAATGCATCTTTTGTTTCGTTGACCAGCAGCCAAAAGGCTTGCGTGATACATTATATATTAAGGACGACGACTACAGGCTTTCATACTTGCAGGGAACTTATATTACGCTCACAAACTTTAACGACAAAGACAAAGAGCGTATCGCAAGAATGCACCTCGGGCCGTTTTATGTTTCTGTTCACACGACTAATCCTGAGTTACGCGTTAAAATGCTGAGAAATCCTAACGCAGGAAAGATTATGGATAATCTTAACTGGTTTCGTAAGAATAAAATTCCGTTCCATGCGCAAATCGTACTTTGTCCGGGGTGGAATGACGGCGCAGAACTTGAAAGAACATTGCATGATTTGGCAACACTGAAAAATACTGTTCTTTCGGTTGCGATTGTGCCTGTCGGGGTAACGCAGTTCCGTCAAGATAAACTCGTTCAGGTAGATGCAAAAGTTGCGAAAGAAACAATCGAAATAGCTTCTAAATACAAAAAAGTTTGCTGCTCTGATGAATTCTTCCTGCTTGCAGGCATGCCTATTCCGGATAAGAAATATTATGGTGATTTCGGTCAACTTGATGATGGAGTAGGATCGTTGCGTTATTTGCTTGAAAACTTTAAATCTTGTAAGCTTCCTAAAAAAGTTTCTAAACCTCTAAAAATAGCGTTTGCAACATCTTTTGCCGCAAAAGAAGCTTTTTACGAAATCGCTGAAACCTTGAACAAAATCGAAAATCTTTCGGTAACAATTGAACCTGTTAAATCCAACTACTGGGGTGAAAATATAACCGTTGCGGGCTTAATAACCTCTGATGATTTAATCGCTGCGGTTAAAGATGTCGACGCGGATTATGTTGTTATTCCGTCAATTATGTTAAAACCCTACAGCGAAGACTTTTTAGACGGAAACAATCTTGATTACGTTAGAGCAAAAACAAACAAAAATTTCATTATTAATACAGAAAAATATAAAATTGATACGGTTGTACAGTTTATTTCTTCTTACTAAACCATCCTTTAATGGTTTTACCCATAGAGTTTGCGCTTTCGCCTGTTTTGTGAACCCATGATTTAATGTGTTCGGAAATTGTGTCAGGATCTTTAATCTCAGAAAGCACGCCTTTTGCATGAAGTTTTCCAAGAAGTGCGAATAATCCTGTTGCGATAGCAATTCCACCAAGAGTCATAAACATTGCCGTATGTTCTTTTTCTTTTCTAACCTCGGCAGAAGTCAAAGGTTCTAATGAACGATACTCGTATGCTCTATGCTGTCGTGAAAACAGTGTTGTTTGCGCATTATGACGTCCAAAATCAATGGTTGAAACCTGATTTATCATACACTAACCCTCCGGATGTATCCCTATTATAACATGACAAACCCTCTAAACCAATCTTTTTGCTAAACAGCTCATTTTAAAGGATTAAAATTGTTACAAAACTTTACAAATTTTTTGGAATATTTTATAATGATATTCCGTCTAAGACGTTAGAGGAGAGAATATAAATATGGAAGAATTATTAATGGATATTACACTTGCAGAAAAAGAAATTGTAGAAGAATCGGCTAATGAGGTCAGAACGATTGCTGATTTAAGTATTAAGACAAAAGCTTATTATAACGCACTGGCGGCAAACGCTGTTGAAAGTTATCTCAGACAAAAAGGTTTGATTAACGGTGAAATCTTTAATCTTCATGCTTCTGCTAAGATGCTTGCGGATTTTGAAATTGCTGATATTCAGCTTCCGAATTTGCATATTGATGTTCGTGCAGTCTTTGATGAAGATGAGATTTTTATCCCTAAAAATCATTTTTATAACAATATTCTTCCTGACATTTATCTCGTTTTGAAGCTTGACGAAGATTTGACAAATGGTACATTACTCGGGTTTGTTCAGCCGTCAGAAATTAATAAACAAAATCAGAATGACGATTATTATTTTGTTAATAAATCTTTTCTCACTCCTGTTTCAGAACTTTCAAATTTAATTCTTTCATCTCCTGAAAAAACTCAATATATGATAACAGAAGTTACTGAAAGCTCTATTGAAAAATTAATCATGCTCTATATGGATCATGATTTGGATAATTCTAAACTTCAAAAATTGGTTGATTATCTTAAAAACAGTGCGGTTGCAAGAGAAAAACTTGTTGAATTTGAAAACTTTGAGAGGCTTTCTTACCTTGCATTGAAAGAGTTTAAGGATTTAGACCTTGAGAAAAATGACTTTACACAATATATTAAAACTCTTGTTACAACTGATGAGTTCGCAGAATTTGATCATAATGATGAATTAAGCATGTTGTTTAACGAGGAATCAGCACCGGCAGCCGGTGGGCTTTTTATTGATGATGCAGCTCCGGTTGAGGAAGTTGCGGCAAAAGAAGAGCCGGAACAAGAAGTTTACGAAGAGTCAGAAGTTTTGAGTGAGGATTCTGTAGAGGAAAGCGAGGATGAAATTTCGGCTATAGAAGAACCTGTTGTTGAGGTTGAAGAGGATGTAGCTCCGCTTACTGACGAAATCCTTGAAGAGGAAGTTGCGGCTCCGGTAGAAGAAGTTACGGATGTTGAAGAGCTTCCTGTTACGGAAGAAGATGTTGTGCTTGATGAACAGGAAGAAGCGGTTGTTGCTGTTGATGAGTTTGAGGCTTTTGAAGCAGTTGATGAGTTTGAAGAAGAGTCAGCCGTTGTAGAAGAGTTTGAAACTTCTGATGAGCTTGAAGATGTGCCAGCTGTTGAAGAAGAGCCGGAAACCGTCGTAGAAGAAGCCGCAGAAGAAGTTATAGAAGATGTTATTGAAGAACGCGAACTTGTTCTTGAGTCTGATGAATTGGCTATTGAAGCAGGTGACGTTCTTAATATTGAATTTCCTGAAAGTGTTGACATAGAAGCTGTAGAAGAAGTTGCAGAGGCTCCTGAATTACCTGAGGAAGCTTTATCAGGAGAGGATTTGGAACTTCAGCTTGATGGCCTTGAAAATATTACAGAAGAACTAGCTGTTGAAAATGTTGAACTTGAGGAAGTCGCTGTTGAAACTGTTGATGTTAAAACTGAAGATATTCCGGTCGTTGAGTCTGCAGTTGAAGTAGAGGAGTCTGTTGTAGAAGAACTTCCAATTGAGGAAGAGCCGATGGCATTAGAAGAAGTTTCAATAGATGAAGCAGCGATTGAAGACGCAGAGCCTATGTTTGATCTGGATGGGCTTGAATTTGATACAGAAGACGTTGAAACTGTCGATGAACTTCCGGCTGACAAGGAAAAAACATTGTTAACTGACGATGTTGAAACTGTTTCAAATGAAGAGGTTGATAATGCAATCGCGTTATCAGAATTGGACGAAATGGATGTTCAAGAAAAGGTTGAAGATGAAATAAGTAATGAGGATGATTCTGCAAATGGTGAATTTAGCCTTGATGAACTTCTCGCAATCGAAAATGATTTGTCTTCTGCTGTTGAAGCTGAAACTCCAAAAGCTCCGACCGGTTTTAAATTCGACGAGGATGAAGAAGAAACTCCTGCAGCACCCGTGACTGCCGGTGGTGCGTCAGAAGAAGATTTGGCGCTTTTATCTGCTGAATTGGATGATGATTTAGAAGCCGAAAATATTGAAGAACAGGTAGAGCAAGCAGAGGAAGGTGAATACGAAGAAGATGGAACAGACTTTGCCTTTGCCGTTGATACAAAGCAATCCTCTAAAAAACTTTTAGCTCCTATCGCTGCACTTATAACTATTATTGGGCTTGCAGGCGTCGGCGCATGGTACTTCCTGTTTAACGGCAAATCTAACAATAATGAAATAGGATTTGTTGATGATATTAACAATAACAGTTCTGTAGAAGATGTATCTCTTGATGTTAACGATATAACTCCGGCACAAACAGGTGATGCAAAAGTCGCAGATATTCAGATACCTGCTGATGCAACTCCTGCACCTGTAAAAAATGAAGACAAAAAGCCTGCAGAACCTGCTAAGACTAACGAAGCTAAAAAAGCTGATGTTAAAGCCGAAGTTCCGGCGGATGTCAAACCTGTTCCGGAACCTTTGACATTGCAGAAAATTAAGAAAGATTTTTCACAACCAAACACTTATCTTTCAATAAGCAAAATTGTTTGGGATGTTCCTGAATATCTTACATATAACGATGATTTCAGCGGATATCTTCAAACTCTGGGCAGTACTTTAAAATTAAATCTTTCAAGCGATTTATTGTTGCTGAGTGAAAATACGCTTTTTGACAAGATTAGAGTGCGTGTTGAACTTAAGGACAGTGGTAAAAAATTCAGCGCAGAAATTACTGACGGTTGTGGTTCAAAATCTGTTGATGATTTAGTGTTACAATCTGTTAAGAATACACTAAATCTCCTTAAACCGCCTGTAAATAGCCTCGATACGGCTGATGAAAATTTATATATAACAATATATTTATAATTTTTAAATCTTATGCTATAATAAACGCATGAGAACCCGAAAAAATTTTGCAAAGCAAAATTTTTGAGAGGCGCATTAGACAGCGCAGCCACGGGTTGGCCTGTGAGAGCAGGGCAAGCAGGTGGCGGAGTACTGCTTTTGAGGGAGCCAAACGTGGAAAGTTTAACACTGGAAAATAGATTACTAATTGAAAAATGCATAAAAAGCAATAAAAAATTTCAAAATAATGAAGATTTGTACGAAGATTTTTTCAATGAAACGTATAAAAATGCTTTGTCTTTGCTGACGACTGTTTCATCGCCGTCAACGATGGAATTGTATTTGAAAAGAGTCGTAACCAGCGCCATGATAAACGTGTTGAAAGATTCAGGACGTTTAAGACGAACAGGCCAAGGATATCAGGCAACGCCTGCAGTTTCACTGGACGAAATTTCTGATAAATTTAATCCGGAATTTATTAACAAAAAAATTATGTTCAAGCAGGTGGATATAGATGAAAATCCTGAAGATGCGTTTATTAAAAGAGAGATTCTTAAAAATATTACGCAAATTTTGAATAAAATTGAACAGCAAGAGCCTGAAAAACAATATCTGGCATTGTTTAAGCTTCGTTATGAAGATGGTTTAACTCAGAATGAAATTGCTGAGAAGCTTGGTGTTTCTCAATCTGATGTTTCTAAAAAATTATTCAAGCTTATGAATAAGGTGAGAGAAGCACTTAGTTGAGGCTGAACCATGAAATGTCCTGTTTGTAAGAAAGAAGTTCCGCAAGAATCTGTTATTTGTCCTGAATGTAAGGCAAGAATCGGGCTTGTTTGTTACAAATGTAAGACTGTTAATCGTTTAAACACTCTGCGTTGCAAAAAATGTGACGCAGAGATTTTACGTCTTTGTCCAAATTGTCGTACGATAAATTTGCCGACAGTTGATAAATGTAGAAAATGTAGTACACCATTGCAAACAGCCGCTAAAACGCCGGAACCGGTGCCGATTCCTGAAATTCCGCAGCCTCAGGCAAAAATTAGACCTACGCAGCCGGAAGTTGTTGAACTGATATATAATGCGGTTGTTGAAAACGAAAAATTTATAATTTCTCTGAATGCTCCTAAAGGCATGGGGAAAGATTATGTTTTGCGTAAGGTGATTGAACGACTTGACGGTACAACTTATATGGTTATGAGCGGCACCTGTACGCCTGTTTCTCAATTGACTCCGGGGGGATATATTCAGGATGTTTTGATGAATATGCTGGGGTTGCCGAATTTCTGTATAAATAATCCACAATTTCAAAAAGATGCAATAAAATATTTCAAAAATGAGTTTCAAGAGTTTACAAATGACGAAATTGTATTGCTGATAAATTTGCTTTATCCTCATTTGACGGGTGATTATGAGGAGATTATGTGCAATAAGACAAGAACTTTTAACGTGATAACAAAAGTTTTTGCGCATATATTTAAAAACAGAAAGCTTCTTTTTGTAATCAATAATTTTGATTTTATCGATGCCTTGTCGTTTGAATTTTTTAATAATTTTATAAAAATTGATAATATTTTTGAGAGTGTTAAAATTCTTATGACATACTCTGATCATCGTCCGGCGCAGGCATATTTCTTTTTAGAAGAAGAGAAGTATGGGAATATCTATCTTAACCTTGAACTTGCTCCGATGACGCCTATTGAAGCTGTTGCTTTATTCAAACAGACTGACGGAATCAATAGAATTTTGCCGGATGTGGAGAAAAAAGAGCTTTATAAAAAATCCAAAGGCAATCCGGCGTATATGGAGCAGGCAATTTTGTATAAACAGGATTGTATTCAGTATGAGTTAGACTTCCGTCTGCCTGATAGCATTGGAGAACTAATAAAAAAACGTCTTGATATTCTTAAAATAAGAACCCCGCTTGCGTTTAATATTTTGCTGTGCGCATCAATTCTAGGTAAGAAAATTAATGTTAACCTGATTAAAGAAGTTTTTGAATTGAACGATGATACGTTCGAAAACACTGCAAAATTTTTGTTTAACAAAGGTTTTATTGTTCCTGTTAACGAGTTTTTCTTTGAGTTTAAAAGTTCCCTTTTATGGGAGGTTATTCTTAGTGTGGCGAAAAATGAGCCGAATTTCGTGGAACTTAATAAGAAATTGTATTCCATTTTGAAAGTTTTTACTTTGAGTTCTAATACCTTGCTGGCGATTATTCTACAAAATTTGCAGAATAAGTATGAAGCGTTCAATGTATGGACTCATAATGTTAACCTCTGTAGTTTTATTGGGGATGTTAACCTGTATATAATTTCGCAAAAGCAGTGTCTTGCGCTGATTAACGAGTTTGACGATAAGGATACCCTTAATATCAGGTTTAATATTTCTGAGCGTCTTGGTAAAATTTTGACTCAATATAAGCCTGAGGACGCAATGGATTTTCTACCGGATGCGATTTCAAACGCTAACGGAATAGGTGACAGCATTAAAGAAATTGAACTTTTAAGCTATCTGTCAAGCAGTTGTCAGAAAGCTGGAAATTACTATGGCGTTGTCGAAAGTGTTGACAGGGTTCTTGAAAAAATGTCACCGCAAAAGGATTTGGAATACGCTTTCGTTAAGGCTGCAAAACTTGATGCACTTTTGAATATTGGTAATTGCGCTGAAGTTATAAATTTGATTGAAAACGACATAATGCCTGTATTTAACCGCTATCTCAACGGTGTATATAAGCGTATGGATATTTCTTATGAACTTCTTTATGAAAGCTGGCTCAAAACATATTTGATTTTAGCGAATGCCTATATCTTGCAGGGTAATAATAAGGCGTTTGAGATTACGGCGCTTCTATTTAATGTGATAGAACGCGGTCAGGTTGCGGATACAAACTTTATCATTAAGTGTCACCTTGCTTTTGCTTTTGCAAGTACAATCTGTGGGGATTATACAACTTCTAACAAGCACCTGCAGGAAATAATGGACGCTTGCACTGAAAACGCAATGAGTAACGAAAATATTCTGCGTTGGAACTTTATCAATATGGTGAACCGTTTCCTTAATAAAGAATATGAGAATATTCAGGAAGATTTATTTGAAATTGTTGCCTTTGCGAACAACAACTTTGATACTTTTACCAAAAATGTTATGAAAACTCTTCTTGGTAAAGTTCTTGTTGATAATGACCAGAAACAGCGTGGGTTGGAAATTTATAACGAGCAGCTTGAACATTTTTCAGAAGAGAAAATTGCACTCGGAGCGCTTCTTTGCTGGTATTTGATATCTGACTCTATAATGGACATAGAGGGGCCTGATAAGGCTATAGAAATTGCTTCTAAAGCGCTTGAAGTTGCTAAAAATCCCAAAATAGATAATAATTTCTTTGCAATTTGTCTGAAAATGGTTCTGACAAAGGCATATATGGTAAAAGAGGATTTTGAAACAGCGCGGATTTATCTCGATAAAGCACTGAAAATTTCCGTTGCATTTGAACTTCATGATATGACCGCACGGCTTTATCTTTTATATGGAAAACTTTATCTTGAAGTAGGGCTAAAACCGTCGCCTAAACAACGAGAATTCCTGAAAATGGCGAATTTGATGTATGAAAGAAGCCTTAAAACTATTAGAAAAACTCAGAATAACTATCTTTTCCGCGAACATTCAAAGGCAGAAAAGGTTTTGACATCTTTCTGCGAGATTAATAAAATAAATCTGAAAAGCAAATAAGGTTATTTATTCATACTTTTTAGAATTTGTGAATGAATTTTGTTTGCTTTATATAAATAAGATGTTAGTTTTTGATAGTTTTCCATGCTTTCGCCGTACGGAACTTTCATTTCTATAAGTTCGTCGACGCTTTTGTTTATCCCCGAAAGCATTTCCAATGAGTCGCTTAATGCCATAATAGAACGGAATTTTTTAGAAATTTTGGCAAGGATTTTTCTGGAAATAAAACGTTGAATCGCACGGATTACAGGCATGTCTGTGCGTTTTCTGAGTTTGCTTTTTAAAACGGGTTTGGATAAAGATTTTTGTTGTGCGTAAACCGTTTTGAGTTCTGAAAGCTCACGTTCTAATTCTTTTTCTTTAATTTTAAGTTTGATTACGTCGGGAAGCTTGCCCAGTCGCTCGGTCGCAGAAATTTTATCACGTAGTTCAGCAAGCCCGTCTTCAATATTATTTATTTGAACGCCAAGTTTTATCACCTCATCGTCTACCGTTTCGTTGATATCGTTTATCATATTGACATCGTAACCGTTCAGGCGTGTGCTGAATTTATAATAATCTGATGAAAAGATATTTTTTTCGTTTTGCGTTTCGTTCATATTAGTTGATAGTATAGACTTTTTTGTAATACATAACAGAGCCTAAAAGCATAAGGATTATGTTAGGCATCCAGGCGGCCAAAAACGGCGGAAGAACATCGCTTTTGCCGAATGAAATTGACAGTGCGCGGATAAGATAGTAGGTGAAAATAATTAGAATGCTGAATAAAAATCCGCGGTTATATCTTACGCGCGGCGGCGTAATTGACAGAGGCACACCAATCAGAACCAGTGCAACTGTTGTTAAAGGCAGGGCAATTTTGTCAAAAAGTTCGATGTAAAGAGAATTCTTTTGTTTACGCCCGCTTTTATCATCTGAAAACTTCTGGTTGTGAATATATTTAACCAGTTCGCCAAAATTCATTTCTTTAGAAACATTTTTATTTAATTCTTTTGATAAATCGACGGCAAATCTAATATTGAATTTATCAAATAATGATGTGTTAAGAATTTTTCCGTCGTTAGAAACCGTATAAATCGCGCCTTTGCCGAAGTTCCATCCATCAGAGTTAGTTGTACCCTCCACTGCTTGAAGGATTTGGATTGTATCCTCTTTAGATGTATCCAGAACTGTTACGTTGCTCAGGGTTTTATGGTGGCAGCTTCCAACGTAAAAAAGACGTTTGAGGCCGTTTGAATCATTGAGTTCTTTGAATACAAAGTTTTCTTTGCCCTCAGGAATATTTTTCTGGCTAAATGACCACAAAGCAAGATCTTTTGCCTGTTTGGACATAACCGGAACAATACTTTCATTCACAACAAAGCAACAAACAGACATTGCAATTGCAAATACAAAAATCGGTTTTGCTATACGATTTAAGCCTATTCCGCAAGAACGAAGAACCGTGATTTCTGATGAGAGGCTGAGTTTGTTAAGTGTCATAACGGTTGCGAGCAAAACGCCAAGCGGAATTGTCATTACGATAATAGATGGCAGGTTCAGAATGACAATTCTAAACGCTACAGAAAATGGAATGCCGAACATTGCAATCTGTTTTATCAGCGTAATAAACGTGTCAGAGGCAAATATGATAGATGTAAAAATACATACACCCATAATAAACACCTCTATTACCTGCGAAAGAATAAATCTATCCAGTAATTTTATATCTTTCATCCGTTTAACGACGGGTTTTAACTTTTCCAAAACTACACGCATGATACCTACATGATAATAAAAAAACACTAACAATGCAAATAATGAATATAAATGTTTGATTTTTACCTTTGTTGTGCGTTTTGTTACAAAAGTTAATAATTTTCTCGTGAAAAAGGCAATTATTTTGAATAGAAATACTTTATATAAGTAAGGTAGGTTAAAATTACATTTGGAGGTTAGGTTATGTGTCCTGGTTACTTTGATACGGATTATTGCACGAAAATGCCAATGCCGCTCACACCGCAAACATACTGTGCGACATACGCTCCGTATTTTCCCAATACAAGCAGCGCGTCATACGATCCGATGAGTATGTATGGAAGCGTTTATGGTAATGCAGATATCGACTTGACTTCTGATTATTCACTTGGAACAGGCGTTGGCAGCTATGGTTTTGGCTATGGCGGTGATTATGCCGGTGCTTATGGCGGTTATAATCCTGAGTCTATGTATCAGCAAATGGATAAATGGACAGATTATATGTATGACAGAAATGTTAAATATACAGAAAAAGGACGTGCTAACGATTTAAGGATTAACGGGCCTTTGGATGCAGCTGCATATGCTGCCGATGCGTTGAAAGAAAAAATTGAAAAAGATGATCAACCGCAAATCCAAATTGCGTTTGAAAAATATAAAACCGCAATCAAAAATTTATACCCTGAGTACGCAAATTTAGACGATAAATCCTTGACTGCAAAAGCAATGGATTTATACAAACAGCGTCACAATATTGCTGTAAAAGATGATATTCGTGATAAATCAAATAATATCTTTATACAAAAATTCTTAAACGGAGCGACATTTGGTTTAGGCTGGAACGGCAGCGGTGAAGAAACAATCGAAAAGATTACAGGCAACCAGATGAGCCGTGAAGACAAAATTAAGGGCGCAGTTGGTACAACAGCAGGTGCAGCAGCGTCATTAACCGCAGGTTTCCATCTTGTTAAAAACTGGAAACCAATAGCGAAAGTCGCTGCGAAAAACCCGATAACAGCGTTATTAGTGGCTGCAGCTGCCGCGGTTGGTCTTTATAGCTATAAAAAATCTTAATAAATAAAATTTTCCTAACAATAGTGTTTAGTGTGATGTGGAGGTTGTGAAAAACCTCCCTTTTTTTACGCTTTCGCTTTCAAACTATCTTTTTCTTCCGCCTTTTTTATTTCGGCAAGTTCGGCACGTTGGGTTGAATCACTCATTGCTATCCTTTCAAGTTCCTTTTTGATTAAAGCTTTTGCTGCATCAGTTTTTGCAAGGTTATAAATTGTTTGACCTCCAAAAGTGCCAATCAACTGTGCAATCGCAGTTTTACCATAGGTACAAATTGCTCCGACAAGTTCTTTCTTTGTTTCGGCGTTGCTTTGACGGAATACATCTGACAATTTTGCGCCTGATTGAAGCTGGATAAACGCATCGTTCAGTGATGTTATAGGGGTAAATTTGTTCTGGATATTATTATCAGGCGTTTTGCCTAAGATAATATCTACAGTTTCTTTGATACCGTTACCGACAACTTCAAGAATATTATTGTTTTGTTGCAGATTAAGCAATGCTGTTGCCTCTTTCTCAGTGAAGTTTGTATCTGCAACTTTGTTATTTGAAGTATCGTTTGATTTATTATTTGTTGCTGGAGTTCTTTCGGATTTAGCAGGAACTGAACTGTAGTCAACGTTATATTTCGTGCTCAACTCCTGAAAGAATTTTTTTAAGTCTGCATCTTGAATTGTGTCGATTGTATCTCTTGCGATAATGGCTTTTTGTTCGTCAGAAACTGCATTGGAATTCATCGCATGTTCAAAAGTTTCTTTTGCCGCTGTTTGGTCTAATTTAGCATAAGTTTCCGGCAAGACATCGTGAACTTCTTGGATGCCGGTATCAGTCATTGTGTTAGTTGCTGGTGCTTGTGCTTCAACTTCGTATTCAGGGATTACATTTACTGTATAGCCGGCTTTTTGTGTATTTGTCATGTCTTTTGATTCCGCAACAACTTGTGAATATGCCTTTTGCGTTTCTGCATTCCCTGCAGTAGATGTCATTACTGCCATATGAGGTGAAACACCTATTTCATCTAATGCATTAACATAAAATTCCGGCGTTAGAATGCTATTTCCTTGTTCTTGAAGATCTGCCATGATATGGTTCATCATCATATCAAGGATTCTAGCTTCATTGTCAGTCTGAGCTTGTTTTCTTATGTCTTGAATGCACGCTTTTAATTCTTCAGCGGTTTCGCATTCGTTCAAACGTGTTTTAATCTGTTTGCCATATTTTTCAAGTTTTTGTAAATCTTCTTTATTAAGTATTTCTATTTCGTCGTTTTCAATATCGATACCATCAGATTCGATAATTTGTTCTGTCAGTGATGTATCTACGTTGTTTTCGCCTGTGGTGTTTTTGATTCCTGATAAATCACCGCCATTTTTTAATTTTAGTTCTTCTAAATTCTTTAATTCGCGTCGCTCAAAATTATTTAATTCTGCTTCGTGTTTTTTTAGATATTCGTATTTTAATTCGGTGTATTTGCCGGAATGATGCAATTCTTCAAGATTTGACATACCGCTTTCTTTAAGTAATGTTTTATCTAAATTACCGCGTTGATAAGCTAGAAATAATCTGCGTAATGGTTTTGTTCCTTCTCTGTCTGTATTTTTTACAGATTTTTCCATCTGTTCTAATTGTTCAGGATGTTCTTTGAAATATGCGTCTGCCCATTCGTATTGTAGTTCACCGATTCTGTGTGGATCGTTGAAAATTGCGTTAACGTCTTCTTGGGTAGAGATTTTGCCTGTTTGGAATGCGTAAATAAATGCTTCACTTGTTGTAGTGAACTCTTTAATTGCTCTTCTTTCCTCTCTTTCGGTCGCATTGACAAACTTTTCGGGCATGATGGCTTTTAAAAATTTGAGTTTTGCTTCATCGCGAAGTTTATCTTTTTGTCTTTCAGAAAGTTTTTCATATCCTTCGTGTTGTAATGCAAGACGTTTGTCAAGCAGTTCATTTGCCGCTTCTGCAGGATCACGTTTTTCTTTTTTTATTGTTTCTAAAACTTCTTTCATTTTAGGACGGAGGGCTTCGCATTTCTTTTGAAGTGTTCCGTTTAAATATTGCGGGTAATATTTTGTTTGCAAGTCTAAGTTTGTAATGGAATCTATTTCTACATTCGGATATGCCATAGCAACCATTAATTTAATGGCTGCGATTTCTTTAGGATCAGAGGGCAATTTGGGTTCTTTTAATTCAACTTTGCCTAATTTATTCAGCTCATCACCAATAGCAACAGGAGCAATGGGCTGGTGTTTTACAACCGGGGTGTTATTTGAAGGTTTTTGTAATGCTATCTCTGTTACTTTTGATGTCATAGTAGTACCTCTTCTCTTAATTATATATATAAAGTATATATTATTTTGAAGATTGCAGGCATGAAAAATTTTGTTAATAAAAGTTTACAAATTGCTGTATTTTTTAAAGTAAACCTGTTTTTACGCCGACAAATAGATAGAACAGTTACTATTAATCTAAGGAAATCAAAAATGGGATTAGCGGCATCTCAGGCGAGATTACTTACAATTACATCTAGAAAATCTAGGGCGCAGTTTGAATCAATGAGATTATCTCATCAAAAACTTGCACTCTCTAGAAACTTGACTGATATTTCTAATGAATACCAGAATTCCTTAGATCAAACAAAGCTTTATTATGATTTTTACGGTGTAAACTCTACTGATACTCCATTAACATATAATATGTTAATGTCACCAAGTTCAATCAATGATTATACTCCTACTTTGATATCTAATAATCAAGGTCAAATTGTATTATCAGCACCTTATGCGACAGCAGCAAGAAATGCAGGTATTCCAATGGAAGGTTTGGGTTGTAC